>NZ_JARESR010000015.1:0-172621 GCF_046028015.1 Paraburkholderia sp. RL17-383-BIF-A
CAGCAGCATCAGAAACCCCACCCCATAAAGGTGGGGTTTCTGCGTTTACGGCCGCCCGCTGGCAAACGGCAAACGGCAAACGCCCGGCAGGCGTGGATAAACCGGACGAAACCTGCCGCTATAGAACGCGACAGGTTTGCCGTGTGCCATCAGATACTTCGACTGGGCCTCAAGATAGCTGAAGGTCGATTCCGTTGCCGTAAAATGCAGCGTCATCGGCCTGCCAGTCGCATCGTCGATGAACACCCAGCAGCGTGCAAGCGGGCGCCCGTTCCTCGAACCACGGATGTTCGCTGCCGTCGATCTGCACCAGTTCGCCAACACACGAGCGCCGCGCCCGCGGCTGGTAGATCTTCGGCGGGCGCTGCCGGCGTGGAATCCACAGTCCGGCATCGGTCATCAACTGCCGCACGGTTTCCTTGGCCATCCGGATGCCGTGACACTCCCAAAGCTTCTCGCACGCCAGCGTCGGGCCAAAATCGGCATAGCGCTCGCGAATGATCGCCAGCGCGCGAGCCGCGGTGCCGGCATCGAGCCGGTTGTTGCTCGGCTTCGCGCATCGGCCGGACACCAGACCCGCCGGGCCATCTCCACGCAGGCGCGCGACCAGCCGTCGTATCTGTCGCGTCGTCAGGCCGAGCCGCTGCGCAGCGCGCCACGGTTTGAGCAGATCGTCCGCCACGGCCTGAATGACCTTGAACCTGTCCAGCTCACGCATCGTCATGGTGATCCTGTCCGTCGCAGCCATCGCAGCCTCCGGCGCCGGAGGATCGACGCAGGGTAAGCTTATGCCGCCTCGAAGCGGACATTTGAACTTGGCTAAAAGCGGACATTACAACTTAGCCTCTACATACAAATGGGTGATAATTTATCTTATGTCAAATTATGTACTTGAGCGGACGATGAGAGTGTCTGAACCGTTGGTTTGCTGGTCGCCCTCCCGTTGAACACCCGCGACGTTCTCTCCGGTAGTCAATCCGGGACTGTCTCATTCAGTCTGTTTCCGGAGAAACACACCACGGGACGTGCTCGCCGTAGCATGCGCAAAACAGTCTGATCTTCACTCGGGGGCAAGAGGTGAACGACCCGCTACGAGTTGCAATCTCGATCCGCCCCAAAACAGCGATAAGGACTCGAAGGATCGTACAGTTCGCCCGGTATCCCAGCGTGCCCGTCTCGAAGAGCAACTGGCGCGAATAACGTGCGTTTTTGCGTACGGCAAGACGGGCCACGCCGAATGCAACCAGGGATAGCGGCAACTCGCCGGATTCACTCGCCCTGCCTTCGCCATAGACAAGCGGCGCGAGCAGCGTGTCATATCGTTCTAGCGTCCGGATCAGTTACCCGGTGCATCCCGAGTTTTCGCTAAACGAGGTCTGTGCGCAGCACACGTCACAATACCCGCGCGCGATGCGCGCGCCCTCGTCCCTCCTCGTTGAGGCGTGTGTTGCCCGCATGCTCCCACATCCCCGTGCTACGCAGAGAATTGACGTTCCATTCGTGCTGACGGAGATGATGCGTCCAGAAAAATCCCGCGGGTTCATCTTCACGAAGTTCGACAAGCCAGCAACGCCAACTCTTATATCTTATATAAGAATCGAGGATGTCGAATAAGGCCGCTTGGATGATCCGCGTTAACCCGCTGAAGCCCTTCCGGCGCTTGCAATCTCTCCCGGTTAGACCCAAAATGTAAGCGCTAACACTTCGATTTAGGCGAAATAATACCGTTTAGATTAGTTCCGTATCTGCGCGACGTCACAAAATGTAAGCGCTACCATTTTTTGAGGACGGATTGAGCGCATAGCGTAATACGCTGCGGAGCGCAAACTTCGATCCCATGCGAGCCGGAGTGAACGCGCAACACCAAGCCGCCTGACAACGCATCGGCGCGGCCCGCCTCAACTCAACCGAATACATGAACCGGAGACAAAAGATCATGAGCACAACCCCTCGCCCTGAGCCGGCACCACCAAGAATTCGCCGCGCCCAGACCGTAGCGCTGACGCTGTTGATGGTCAGCGGCATCGTCAACTATCTGGACCGTGGCACGCTTGCCGTGGCCAATCCGCTGATCCGCCATGATCTCGGCTTGTCGCTGGCTCAGATGGGGCTGCTGCTCTCCGCGTTTTCCTGGAGCTACGCGCTATTTCAATTGCCGGTGGGCGGTCTCGTCGACCGCGTCGGGCCGCGCAAGCTGCTCGGCCTCGGCCTGATCGTCTGGTCGCTCGCGCAGGCCGCTGGGGGCTTCGTCTCGACCTTCGGCTGGTTCATCCTTGCGCGGATCGTGCTCGGCATCGGCGAGGCGCCGCAGTTTCCGTCAGCGGCGCGCGTCGTCAGCAACTGGTTTCCGCTGCGCGCTCGCGGCAAGCCGACCGGCATCTTCAACTCGGCGTCCCCGCTCGGCACGGCGCTCGCGCCGCTCTGCCTGTCGATTCTCGTTGTGAATTTCCATTGGCGCTGGGCGTTCATCGTGACGGGCATCGTCGGCCTGATCGTGGCGGTCGTATGGCTTGCGGTGTATCGCGATCCGGCGAAGGCCACGATGACCCAAGAAGAGCGCCGTTATCTCGACGGTGACGAGGCGGATCGCAGGCCCGCGCAGTCGCTCACCTTCGCCGAATGGCGTTCGCTTTTTTCGCACGGCACGACCTGGGGCATGCTGATCGGCTTTTTCGGCTCCGTCTACCTCAACTGGGTGTATCTGACGTGGCTGCCAGGCTACCTGACGATGGAACGCCACATGAGCCTCATGCATACGGGCGTCGCAGCATCGATTCCCTTCTTCTGCGGTTTTCTTGGCTCGCTCACGGCCGGCTGGTTCTCGGATCTCATGACGAGCCGCAGCACAAATCCGGTCGGGAGCCGCCGCAACGCCGTGGTGATCGCGATGCTCGGCATGGTCGCGTTCACGATTCCGGCGGCGCTCGTCGAAAGCAATATGATCGCGATCGCGTGCATCTCGGTGGTGATCTTCCTGGCCAACGCCGCTTCAGCCAGTTCCTGGGCGCTCGCGACCGCCGCCGCGCCGCCAAACCGCGTCGGCTCGCTCGGCGCAATCCAGAATTTTGGCGGCTTCCTGGGCGGCGCCCTCGCCCCCATTCTGACCGGCTACATCGCGCAGACCTGGTCTTTTGTGCCCGCGCTGCTAACGGCGGCAGGCATCGCGTTCATCGGTGCAATGAGCTACTTGCTGCTCGTACGCAAGCCGATCGAGGACAAGCCCGCACACGTCGAAGCTTTTAGCGCGCAGGCGTGACGAGAGCGCGCGCCGAGCCCCATTCAACCCATTCAGAGAGATAACCATGACAAGTGCCACGCACTCCCCCCCTTCGATCGAAGGCATCGTTCCCGTGATGCTGACACCGTTCGACGCTTCCGGCGCGATCGACTATGCCGGCCTCGAACGTCTGATCGAGTGGTACATCGCGCACGGCTCGGACGCGCTCTTCGCCGTTGCGCAGTCGAGCGAGATGCAGTTCCTGAGCCTCGCCGAGCGTGGCGAACTCGGCCGGTTCGTCGTGGAAAAAGTGGCGGGCCGCATTCCCGTCGTGGTCTCCGGCCACATCAGCGACGATCCCGAGGCGCAGGCGGAAGAACTCGGCGTCGCCGCATCGACGGGCGCACAAGGCATCGTGCTCGTGACGAACCGGCTCGATCCGAAGCACGAGGGAACGGAGGTCTTCACGGCCAATCTCAAGCGCCTTCTCGAGCGCCTTCCGTCGGACATTCCGCTCGGCCTTTACGAATGCCCGGCGCCGTATCGGCGGCTGCTCTCCGATGATGAACTGAAGATGTGCATCGACACCGGCCGCTTCATCATGCTAAAGGACGTGAGTTGCGATCTCCAGACCGTCAAACGGCGCGTCGCGATGGCGCAGGGTTCGCCGCTGAAGATCCTGAACGCCAACGCGGCGATCGCGTGGGACGCGATGAAGGCCGGCTCGGCAGGTTTCAACGGCGTGTTCACGAACTTTCACCCGGACCTCTACAAGTGGCTGCGCAACGATGCAGCTCAGGACCCAGCACTCGCGGAGGAACTGTCGACGTTTCTCGTGGTCTCCGCGGTTTCTGAAGCGCTGGGCTATCCGGCGCTCGCGAAGATTTACCATCAGCGCATCGGCACGTTCGAGTCGATTCGCTGCCGCGTGATCGACTACGACGTTCGCGAGCGCTTCTGGGCGCTCGATGCGGTGCTCGACAAGATCGTCGCCGGCACCGGACATTTCCGTTCGCGTATTGCCGCTCTCTCGGCGCCCGCATGAGCCCAAACGCGCGCGCACCCGGCGGAACGCCGCGACGGTATGATGACGGCGCTTGCTGCATCCGCCTTCGTACAACCGTCACTTCCTGATCCGATGCCCCGCTCCTTTGATTCTCCCGCGCCCGCTTCCGATACGGCCCCGGCCCGAACGCCGACGAGCCGCGCTCGCCGCAACACAGGACGCACCGTGCTCTCGGATGTCGCGAAGCTCGCGGGGGTATCCACGGCGACGGTGTCGCGGGTGTACAACGAGCCGGACAAAGTCTCGGCCAGCGTGCGCGAGCGCGTCGAGCACGCCGCGCTCACGCTCAACTGGTTTCCGAATGCGGCAGGACGCGCGCTCGCGTCCACGCGCAGCCATATCGCCGGCATCATTATTCCGACGCTCGACGATCAGGTGTTCGCCTCGCAGGTGAGCGCCATGCAGGCGGCGTTCGCGGCGCGCGGCATCACGCTCGTGCTCGGCTGCTCGAACTACGACCCCGCGCAGGCGATCGTGCAGGTGCGCGCGATGCTGGCACGCGGCGTCGAGGCGATGGCGATCGTCGGCGAGGCGCATCCGGCCGAACTGTTCGATGCATTGCGGCTCTATCGGGTGCCTTATGCGGTCACGTATGCGTATCGCGAGGGCAGCCCGCACGACTGTATCGGCTTCGACAATCACGCGGCCTACGTTGAAATAACGGAACATCTGATTGGCCTTGGCCACCGCTCGTTCGCGGTCTGCATTCAGCCGACTCGCGACAACGACCGGGTGCAGGCGCGCCTCGCGGGCATTCGCTCGGCGCTCGAACGCCACGGCCTCGCCGTCAGGCCGGAGCACCTGTTCGAAGGCGAATCGACGATCGAATTCGGGCGGCGCAGCTTGCGCTCGATCTGGCAATCGGCAGGCGAGCACCCGAGCGCGATCATCTGCGGCAACGACCACATTGCTTTGGGCGTGCTGCGCGAGGCGGAGGATCTGGGGATTGCCGTTCCAGGCGAATTGTCCGTGACGGGCTTCGACGATCTCGCGATCGCCAAAGAGATGCGTCCCGCGCTCACGACCATGCGGGTCGACACCGCCGAGATTGGAAGGCTTGCGGCGCAACACCTGCTCGACGCACTCGACGGCAAGCGAGTTCAACGTGGACACGAGGTGCATGCGCAATTACAGATTCGCCAGTCGACGGGGCCATGCCCGAGCCAGGTTTCGCGGCGACCTTGATAGCTCGTGTGCGCCCGAAGGCCACTTCCTGGTAGGAACCGCCGGTTGAATGTCCTTCTCAGATAGCGGCGTTGCCGATCCCGTTCAAGTGCCGCGGAAAACGCGGCCTCCACTCACGGCCAGCGATATGCCAACACACGGTCGAGCGGATAAGCTAATTCGCGTACCTCTTCAAGCTGATTGCCTCCGAACAAGTAAACGTGCTGGGCGTCAGATCGCAGAAAGAATCCCACATGACCCTTCCATTCGACGGCATCGTCGGCAGTCAACACTGCAACGCAGCCGTAGATTGGAGCGCCGAGCTCATTTCCCCAAGTTAGCCAGGAGCGAGCCAAGGCCGACCGCGTTCCTGCAATGCCCGATTGCTTCATGCACCAGTTGAGGAATGACGAACACCATGCGATCTTGTCGTCGTAGCCTGCCAATTGAGTGCTTTCGTTATACTCGGCGATCCTCGGGTTGCATTCGCCCGCGCCGTAACGCTTGACACCTCGTTCCTTGAACGCGATATCCATCCAGACAGGCGTGAATCCGTTCGCTGCTTGCTGGTCGCGATGCCCTTGAATCATCCGCGTGCTCCTTACAGACGCCCTTCTTCGACTGGGCCGTAGATGGCCCGTGGCTCGCCAGAAATTACCGCCCACTATCGGTCGCCGTAGGACCATTGCCACGACAGGATCGGAAAGTGAGATCACGAGAGGAACCGGATTCGAGTGAAGAACGGCCCAATGGCAAGACTTGAAATTGTCAGCGATGTGTCTGCTAATGTCGAGCGGCTGGTATTGGACGAGTTCTGAAGTTCGAAGCTAAGACATCGGTTTACTACGTGAGATTCAACCCACCATCCGATAGCAGAATTTCTCCGGTCAGATAGTCCGATGCGACCAGCATCGCGACAGCCTGAGCAATGTCTTCGGGGCTAGCCGACCGCCGCATTGGGGCTCGTGTTTTCCACAGTTCCTGTGCTTGCGTCCAATCCGCGGTCAATGGAGTGTCGACTAGCCCTGGCGCAACAGCATTCACCCGGATGTCAGGCGCGAGTGATAGCGCCAGCAAGCGGGTCATGTGGTTCAGCGCAGCCTTCGTGACCGAGTATGGTATTGACGCGCCCTTAGGTCGAACACCCGCATGTGAACTGATGTTGATCACGCTACCAGGGCGACCCCGTCGAGCTGCATCACGTAATGCTGGTTCCGCTTCAGCTATCAAACGAAACGGGGCGATTACGTTGACCTCGTGGAGTTCCTGCCAGACAGTCGGCGTAGCCGCAGCCAGATCACCATGCGGGATAACACGGCTGATCCCCGCATTGTTGATCAGAACGTCGAGTCGCCCCCATGCGGCGACGGACTCACGTACCAGGCGCACCCTGTCCATATCATCGGCCAAGTCGGCCTGGACGTAGATCGCCGAGCCAAGCTCACGGGCCAATGCTTGCCCTGTTTCCGCCGAACTGCGCGAATGCAAAACGATTGAAAATCCTTCGCTTGAGAGCCGCCGAGCGATGGCAGCGCCAATGCCAGAAGTCGAACCGGTAATAAGCGCAACAGGGGACGCAATTTTCATGGGTGGTGTCATGGACGACGGTCTTTATCAGGTGTTCGTTCGTCGATTGTTGACGATCCAGGCGACTTTGTCGAACGTTCAACCTTGACTGACTGTCGATCCACACGGAAGTCCTGCTGCTTGCGTTGATGGACACAGCTGAGGCCGCTCCAGCATGCCCTACTGCTGCACTGACGCTCGTTCTCATTGATGCGCTGCGTACGATGCCAACTTTGTGGGGACGTCATCGCCATTCATGACGAGGCGATTTAGTATTAAAGCCAAATCGGTGTCAGCGATGCACCAATCGCCGAATAGGTTCAATGCATCCGTTGAGAGAAGCCGATCCGCCGCAAGGTGTAGCTTCTGCACTGCGAGCTGCCGGACGAGGAGTTGGTCGATTGTTAGCTATCCTGGGCCTGGTGTCGAGCGACCGTGATTGGCCGGCCACTGCCTCACGCATCCGGCATATTCCGGACTCAAAGCGGACAGGCTGGCGAGACTCGCTACAGACTCCCCAAGAAAAGATGTCGATTTTCGATCATCAGATTCGTCGTCAGGATATTCCCACCCAAAGGATCTCCCATGAAATACCTCGGCTTGGCCTACTTTACCCCCGAAAAATTCGCCGCGATGGCGCCAGACGACGTCAAGAAATTAGTCAGCCAATGCCCCGCATTGGACGACAAGATGAGAGCTACCGGCAAGGTACTGATTTCCGCTTCGCTTGGCGATCTGGACACCTGGAGGACGCTCCGCCCGCGCAGTGGGAAGACGCACGTCATCGATGGGCCGTACACCGAGTCGAAGGAAGTCGTGGGCGGCCTTTTCGTCATCGAGGCAGATACCCATGACGAGGCGTTGCGCATCGCCTCCATGCACCCGGCGGCCAAGCTGGGCGAAGAAGGCGGATGGGCCGTCGAGCTTATCCCCTTGGATTCATATTTGACCCCATGAGGGCTTGGAGGTGTGTCTCAAACACGCGTCGGCGCTCCTTTCTCCACAAACACGTTGACGGATTCGTGCGTGTTCGTGGCGGTGCTACTCTGGGCCGAGCGGCGACGCCTGTGATCGACCCGCAGGGGACTTTCACATTTCTCCGAAGCTGCCACTCGTGATCGGCCATCCCTGTCAGTCTCCCGCGTAGCGACACTCCACATCAGTTCATTTTGACCCCGCGCCTAAAAGGAAACGGCACGGCGTATCACCGAATCTGCTGGCGAGCACCGGCTGGAGAGGCGAAAGCTCCGTCAATGACTGAAGGGGCGCGAGTTCCTTGAGAGATTTGAGCGGTTCGAGCTGGGTCGCGGACGTCATGACCTGAGCTGTGGCGCATGCCGCGGTCCCATCGTGGGCATATATTGCCCCCTTTGCGAACCAACCAAGGTGCTTTCCGTTAAACCCGTAGACGTTGTAGCCTTCGTCGGTGCCAGCCTTCTCGAGGTAAGCCACGGGCTTGCCGCTCCACAAGTAAATGGTCAGCCCGTCGTCTATAGCGATGTACGCCTCGGCTGCGCCCCTCGCGTTGAAAAGTGTCACCTCGTCCTCGGCCTGCGCGGCTGCACCGTAAGCTGCAATGGCCAACGGAAATACCCAACGGATAAGCTGGCGTATGGTTTTGATTTGCATGAATCCCCCGTGGTTCTTGTTTGTGAGCGAAGTCGTTTTCCGCCGGATACACGAGCATCCCTAAGGTGGCCGTCTCCCACAAGGTCACAAATGGACGCTGGCGAGGCTGTGAAGCAAGTTGCGACGCCACTCTGGAGGCTTTCGCTGCCGCCCGTTTGGTGAATTAACCTGAATCGTCAATGGCCCTGCGACGGCCTGATTCAACATAATGACGCTACCCGTCTTGCCTTCGAACAAAAAGTACGTGCCGCCCGCAAAACCCAAGTATCCGATGGGATGCTCCTGATCCCACTGCAATCCGGTAGCAGCTCCCGTCGCCGCTACGATACGCGATTCGTCGCCTGAGAAATATAGGTCCGCATTTGAGGCACCAAGTCCGATAGTCAGGACCGGGAATGCCACAAGCCAGTAGACAGTTCTAAGCCGGAGTTTGAATTCAGGAAGAATCTGCGCGAAGTACGGCAGATCCGCGAGTCTCCTGATCCAAGGAGCAAGTAAGAAGAGCAAGGCAAACCATTTTTCTGGGGCGGAGATGGCAACAACGAGAATGAGCGCGACAACCGGTCCGAAGGTTTCCCAAATGTGCAGATATTTATTTGCTACCCGCCAAAAAAATGTAGGACTTCTGTCTGTGTTTGGTGCCGACTCTGACTTTCGTCCGATTCCGAGCGCAAGAAACGCCAGGATGTTTATTCCGATCGCGGTCATTAGCGGATACATTGCCAAGCTTGCGAACCCACTCAGTCCTGCAAACTGGAAGATGTTTATGCCGAAGCGCCCCCAAAAAGCGGCAAGATAACAAGCAGCTATCCCAGCAGAATACAGGCCCTCTCGGGTTGACCTCTGTATGTTTTCGCCCACCTGTGCTGTCCTTTTTTGTAGGAAGTGCAAAAAAGCGCTTAACCCGCTATGAGTCGCGATTGTCGACGTTTTGCACGTCGGCGTCGACCAGCCGAAACTGGCCGACCAGCGACTGCGGCCATTAACACCGTTGGGTGTCGCGCGACAAGCGGGCGCTCAGGGCGTTTTCGTTTCCACGCGCTGCTTAACCGCAGCATTCATCGCCTGAAAGTTCCGCCGAGTTTCCTCGGTTACGTCTTTCGTCAACCGCCCAACGAGCAATCCCGAAAAAGACTCCGTTTGCTCAAGATGGGTGCCGCCAGTTACGGCCGTGAGGTGAATGCAATGTGTGCCGTCGAAGACACCACGAATCCATACACTGCCACGCCAGCAAAGTTCTTGTTCCGGGCGAACGACCAGAACAGTCGGCTTGAATACCATCGAATCCGGTCCAATGCCTAGCACGATGCGGATTGTCTCTCCCTCCCTGAAGTCGCCGTCAACACGAGTAATGAAGGGGTTCCAATCGGGATACGCGGTGCTGTTCGATACGACGTTCCAGACATCGGCAGGCGGCCGATCGATGAGAATGTCAGCATGCACGCTGCTATCTTCGTGCAGGACAAAAAGGGTTCCAATTACGCCGACAACAATGACAGCGATGCCTTTCAGCAGCAATCCCCGCAAGCCCATATTCGCCCCATAATCGGTTGCATTTGTACTGCTGCAGTTTTGAATGCACAGATTGTTGACGATCTAGCCAGCGACGTCGAGTGTCTGAACCTGGCCGGCAGTACGCATTCATCGATGTCACAGCATCCATTCGCGATTGCCGCTGTCAAACGACCGCTGTGCCGGAGTGAGCGGGCATGCCGGCATCAACACGCGAATGGCGTCTCAGGCCGAATTGTGCATGTAGCTCGTCAGTCACCTTCCGGAGTACTGCAGCCGGTCAAACGGCGGGTTTCCCTGCTCACTGAATGACAGGTTGTGGCCGATTCGGTCGAAAAAAGTCGGCGCCGATGTGGAGTGTCAGATGTCCTGGAAGGCATCAAACTACGGGATTGAATCGTCATGACAAAAAAACGCCAACCCGGACGGGTTGGCGTTTTGCTTACGACAATGCCGATATCAGAACTGGTTCATCGTGTTGTCTTTCCCCGCCGCTTTCAGCGCCGCTTCGCCGCTGAAATACTCCTTGTGGTCGTCGCCGATGTCCGAGCCGGACATGTTCTGGTGCTTGACGCAGGCGATGCCCTCGCGGATTTCCTTACGCTGCACGCCAGCCACATAACCCAGCATGCCCTGGTCGCCGAAGTATTCCTTGGCCAGGTTGTCGGTCGACAATGCCGCGGTGTGATAGGTCGGCAGCGTAATCAGGTGGTGGAAGATACCTGCTTCGCGCGACGCATCCGCCTGGAAAGTCCTGATCTTTTCGTCGGCGAGCTTCGCCAGTTCGGTCTGATCGTATTCCACGCTCATCAGCTGCGCGCGGTCGTATGCCGACACATCCTTGCCCGCGGCCTTCAACGCGTCATACGCCTGCTGGCGGAAATTCAGGGTCCAGTTGAACGACGGGCTGTTGTTGTACACCAGCTTGGCGTTCGGGATGACTTTGCGAATCTCGCTGACCATGCCGCCGATCTGGGCGATGTGCGGTTTTTCGGTTTCGATCCACAGCAGGTCTGCGCCGTTTTGCAGCGCGGTGACGCAGTCCAGTACGCAGCGCGCTTCGCCGGTACCGGCGCGGAACTGGAACAGATTGCTAGGCAGGCGCTTGGGACGCAGCAGCTTGCCGTCACGCTTGATGATGACGTCGCCATTGCCCAGTTCGTCGGCCGACAATTCTTCACAATCAAGGAAGGAATTGTATTGGTCGCCCAGATCGCCCGGCGTGTTGGTCACGGCGATCTGCTTGGTCAGGCCGGCGCCCAGCGAGTCGGTACGCGCCACGATGATTCCGTCGTCCACACCCAGTTCCAGGAAGGCGTAGCGAATGGCGCGAATCTTGGCGAGGAAGTCCTCGTGCGGCACGGTGACCTTGCCATCCTGGTGGCCGCACTGCTTCTCGTCGGACACCTGGTTTTCGATCTGGATGCAACATGCGCCCGCTTCAATGAACTGCTTGGCCAGCAGATACGTTGCTTCGGCGTTGCCGAATCCCGCGTCGATGTCGGCGATGATAGGCACGACGTGGGTGACGTGGTTGTCGATTTTTTCCTGGATGGCGGCCTTGGCAGGGCCTTGGGCGGCGTCGAGCTGGCGGAACAGGCCGCCCAGTTCACGGGCGTCTGCCTGGCGCAAGAACGTGTACAGCTCGCGGATCAGCGCGCTGACGGAAGTTTTTTCGTGCATCGACTGGTCGGGCAGCGGGCCGAACTCGGAGCGCAGCGCGGCCACCATCCAGCCGGACAGGTAAAGGTAACGGCGCTCCGTGCTGTTGAAGTGCTTCTTGATGGAGATCATCTTCTGCTGGCCGATGAACCCGTGCCAGCAGCCCAGCGACTGGGTGTATTTGGACGGGTCGGCATCGTAAGCCGCCATGTCGGCGCGCATGATCCTCGCCGTGTACCTGGCGATGTCCAGGCCCGTCTTGAACTTGTTCTGAGCACGCATGCGCGCCGCGTACTCGGGGTTGATGGCATTCCAGGCGCTGCCGTGATTCTCTTTCAAACCAGCAACTGCCTGAATGTCGTCTTGATATTGGGCCATGTGACTCTCCTAAAAGCAAAGCGCGTTTAACTAAGTGGTTCAGCGCGGCGTCGCTGCGTCTTTCGAAGCGAGCTGCATGACTAAATAGTAATGCCGCCCGGCCCAAGTCTTATATAAGACATAAGACATATTTTTCTCTTATATTTCAAATAGATACGCGGCAATTTTTGCGATGCAAAACCACTTTTCAAACAACGAAATGATGCTGATCCGGAGATTTTCGCGGAATCCCGCATTGTGAAACGCGCTTTCGCTGACGGAGAAAGGACAGCCGATCGATTCCGCTGCCATCGGGCTACAGCGGGCACTACGCGCCGACCGTCTCACACGTGCCCTGCCCGCGTGCTCGGCGCCATTCGAAACGGATCGCACTGATCCACAGCGAGAAGCGCGACGCGCCGGGTCACAGCGGGCTGTATGACGAGGTCAAGGCCGCGCTGTTGGCCGCTGAGCACAGGTGGAACTGGACGACCTCGCGACGCTCCCGCTGCTGCGTCACGCGAGCTTTACAAGCTCTGATTCGCGAGGCCGGGATTCACACCGGATTCAACGCGGGCCGCCCATCCAGCACGGCGGCAACGTTATCCAGCGCCGTGAAACCCATCTGGTCGCGAGTCTCGATCGTGGCGCTCGCCATGTGCGGCGTTAGAAACACGTTCTCGAGCGCCGCAAAACGCTTGTCGACATTCGGCTCATTCCGGTACACGTCCAGACCCGCACTGAACAGATGTCCCGAAGTCAGTGCTTCATAAAGCGCATCTTCATCCACCAGACCGCCACGCGCCGCGTTGACAAAGACCGCGCCCTTGGGCAGCAGCCCAAACTCATTTTTTGTCATTAGCGGGACGCCGCCGCCTGGCACGTGCAGCGTGAGCACATGGCAGTGCGGCAGCATATCCTCGAGGCTGGCGTAGTACGTCGCGCCATTTTCCAGCGACTCAGGCGCACGGTTAATGTCCGTGTAGATCACGCGCATGCCGAAACCCTGCGCACGCTTAGCGACCGCACGTCCGATACGCCCGAATCCGACAATCCCGAGCGTCTTGCCGTTGACCCGCGTCCCCAGCATTTCGGTCATGCCGAAAGATTTTCCCCAACCGTTGCGCATGATTCGTTCGTACTCCGACGCACGCCGGCAGGCCGCGAGCACGAGCAGCATCGAGAAATCGGCCGTGCATTCGGTCAACGCATCAGGCGCGTTCGTGACGACGATTCCCCTTTCGCGGGCAGCAGCCACGTCCATGTGGTCGAAGCCCGCGCTCGCGTTCGCAATGATCCTGACTGTCGAAGGCAGCGCGGCGATGTGCTCCGCTTGCAACCCGGATTTCTTGCCGATCAGTACGGCGGGCACCTCGTGCTTCTTGCAGAAGTCGACGACCGACCACGAGTCCATATCGGACTCGGTCACGAAGGCATGAAAATCGGCTTCAGCGCGCTGCGCCACGGCGGTGGGAACTTTGCGCGCAATCAACAGCCTGGTACGGTTATCTTTCGACATGGTTTTTCCTTGGGTAGGCAGACGTCGAGAGCCTACGAAACAGCCGACCGGGCCGTCAATGTTGATTGGATGAATCAACTCCTCGGAAATGATGAGCCCCCTATTCGCCCCGGTGCGCGCTGCATGCCCCGATCCCTTTCCTTTCGCGCCCCTTGTCTGTCCCGCCACACTCAACGCCCGTATCAGGAAAACCCTGGTGCGATCCCCATCGGCAAAGCGCTCAGATGTTGATTCAATGAATCAAGATTGCTCGACGCATGGCACGAATGCAACTCTGCACCCCATGTTCAATTGACCTGTCGAGAGGAAGTGAAATGCCTGCATCGAAGAAATTTGCAGCCGTGACGGGCGCCGGCTCCGGCATCGGCCGCTCCGCCGCCATGGCGCTCGCCCACGCCGGATTCGCCGTCGCGCTCCTCGGGCGCAGAGCGGAACCGCTGCTGGAGACGAACGAGGCAATCGGCATCGCCGGTGGGCAAGCGCATGTGTTCCAGACCGACGTCGCCAACGCAGCCTCGGTCGAGCGCGCGTTTTCGCAGATCGCCGAGACATTCGGCCGCCTCGACGTGCTCTTCAACAACGCGGGGCGCAACGCGGGCGCCGTCCCGCTGGAAGACTACGAGGTCGAATTCTGGAACGATGTCGTCGCCACCAATCTGACCGGCGTGTTCCTGTGCGCTCGCGCCGCTTATCGCTTGATGAAAGCGCAATCCCCGCAAGGCGGACGAATCATCAACAATGGATCGATCTCGGCGCACTCGCCGCGGCCGCATACCATCGCCTATACGGCGACCAAGCATGCGATCACCGGCATTACCAAATCGATTGCGCTGGACGGACGAGCGTTCAACATCGCCTGCAGTCAGATCGATATCGGCAATGCGGCCACCTCGCTCACGGAACGCATGAACCGCGGCGTACTGCAAGCGGACGGACGACTGGCGCCGGAAGCAAGAATGGACGTGACGCACGTTGCGAATGCCGTAGTGCACATGGCCAGTCTTCCGCTCGAAGCCAATGTGCTCAACATGACCATCATGGCGAGCGCCATGCCGTTCGTCGGCCGCGGATAGATCGCCCTTTCGCCAATAAAAAAACAACAGGCTAATGTTATGGAGACACCGATGAAAGTCATAGAGGAAAAAACCTTGCCGCCGCGAAACGCGGCCTTCGCGGATACCGCGAAACGCTCCAGAATCCGGTATGTCGTGCTCTCGATGTTGCTCGTGGCCACTATCCTCAACTACGTGGACCGCTCGGCGCTGGGCATCGTTGCACCGGGCCTCTCGAAGGGGCTCGGGCTCGACAGGATGCAAATGGGCGAACTGTTCGCGGCATTCGGCCTCGCCTATTCCATTGCTCTCGTGCCCGGCGGCGTGCTGACCGACGTTCTGGGCTCGCGCATTGCCTATGCGCTGTCTCTCGTCGGCTGGTCTTTCGCCACGCTGACGCAGGGTCTCGCGAGCGGTTATCACATGCTGCTCGGCTCGCGGCTCGCGATCGGCGCACTGGAGGCGCCCGCCTTCCCTTCGAACGCACGCGCCGTGACGCTGTGGTTTCCCGCGCGGGAGCGCGGCTTCGCAACCAGCGTCTACGTCATGGGCCAATACATCGGCACGCCCTTGTTTACCGGCTTGTTGCTGTGGATCTCCGCCGCGTACGGCTGGCGCGCGGTGTTTTTCGTGACGGGAGGCTTCGGCATTCTGTTCAGCCTTCTCTGGTACCGGGTGTATCGCGATCCGCATCGGCACGCGAGCGTGAATGCCGCCGAGCTGCAGTACATCAATGACGGCGCGACGACGCACAAGGCACGCGAAAAATTCGACTGGCGCATGGCGCTCAAGCTGCTCAGCTACCGGCAGATTCTCGCCATCTGTCTTGGCAAGTTCTGCAATAACACCTTGCTGGTCTTCTTCACCACGTGGTTCATGACCTATCTGATCGAAGCGCGCCACATGTCGATGATCAAGGTCGGGATCTTCCAGGCGCTGCCTTTCATTGGCGCGACGCTCGGCATTCTCCTTGCCGGCTCCCTGTCGGATTTCTTCATCCGGCGCGGGGTGTCGATTTCCACGGCGCGCAAGACGCCGCTTATCGTCGGCACGCTGCTCGGCGCTTCGATCGTGCTCGTCAATTTCGTCGAGTCGAACGAGGCCGTGATCGCGATCCTGACGATTGCGTTCTTCGCGCAGGGCGTGGGATCGATGTCGTGGGCCGCCGTCTCCGAAATCGCGCCCCGGCAGTACGTGGGACTGACGAGCAGCATCACCAGTCTCGCGGCCAATATCGCGGGTGTTACCACGCCGCTCATGATCGGCTATATCACCCACCACACCGGCCACTTCTACTGGGCTCTGAACCTGATGGGCGCGATCTGCCTGCTCGGCGCGTTCTCATACTCCGTGCTGCTGGGGAAGCTGTCCCGCATCGAACTGTGACGCTTTCGACTATCCAGGGAAATCGAATGATTGAATTCAAGTGGGATCATCTGCAACTGTGCTCGGCAGACGCCGAAGCGACCGCCGCATGGTTTGCGCGCTGTCTGAACGCTGAAATCGTGCGACGTCCGGGACGCGTGGATTTGCGCATCGGCAGCATCAATCTTTTCATCACGCCGCTGGCGAACGCGCAAGCCGGCCGGCTTCCTCAGGGCGAGCAAAGACAGGGCATCGATCATTTCGGTGTGGTGGTGGACGATCTCGACGCCGCGTTCGAGCATCTGTTGCGCTGTGACGCGGAAATCGTCGCGCCGGTCAAGCAGGTTCGCGCCGGCGTCCGAGCCTGCTTCGTACGAGCGCCGGGCGACATTCTCGTCGAGATTCTGGAGCGACGACCCGCCGAGATGACTTTCACCTGAAAAAACGTCACTATTGACGCTGGATTGGTCGCGCTCATAGGCAACGCGCGACCAGCATCGTAACGCCTCTTCTGCCGCGTTGTGCTGCATCACTTGCCTGTCATCCCATGCGAAACTGGATAACTCTGACTGAAGCGGCCCGACAACTCGGCGTGCAGGCGCAGACTGTCTACGCGTACGTCAGTCGAGGCACCATTGCGGTCATGCCGGACCCGCATGACCCGCGCAAGAGCCTTTATCGTGCGGAGGACGTCGCCGGTCTGTGCCGCAAAAAGCAGGTGGGACGTAAGCGCGAGGCGCTCGCCGCCGGAATGATATTCGGTGCGGAGCCCTGCATTTACAGCGGCATCACCACGTTCTCAAAAGGTCGGCCGTACTACCGGGGACGCGATAGCATCCGGCTCGCGGACACGGCGACGCTCGAGGAAGTGGCGGCCATTCTCTGGAATGCGCGCGCGCCTGTTTCGTTCGAAGCCGGTGGTCTGCCGCTGCAGGGCGACGAGCGTGGCAGGCAATGCGCGTTCACTTCGCTGGCGGCACTCGCGGCCAGCGGGCACTCGACCATCGGACGCACGGACAGCGCACTGCATGTCGAAGCCGGCCGGCTCGTGGCGCTCATCGCGCAAGCGTTTGGCGCGCGTGGTGACGCGCATGCACTTGGGACACATGAGCGGCTCGCGCTCGGTTGGGGCCAGGACCGCGATGCCGCCGAACTCATCCGCCGTGCGATGGTTCTCGTGGCCGATCACGAGATAACGAGTTCGGCGTTCGCCGCCAGAATTACCGCCTCCACCGGCGCATCGCTGCCGGGATGCCTGCTCACGGGACTCGCGACCTTATCAGGCCCACTGCATGGCGACGCGTCGGGCCGCGTGCGGGCCGTGTTCGACGACGTTGGACGACTCGGCGCGGAACACGTCGTTGCTCATCACTTGCAGTCGGCCATTCCGATACCGGGCTTTGGACATCATCTCTATCCGGACGGCGATCCGCGAGCGGCCGCCTTGCTCGAAGTGTTGAATCCACCTAGGGAACTCGTCTCGTTCATCGACAAGGTGGTCGAGCTGACCGGACTCCAGCCGAATATCGACGTTGCGCTCGCGGCTCTTGCTGCCCAGTTGGCGTTGCCACGCGATACGTCGTTCGCGTTGTTCGCAACGGCCCGCAGCGTGGGATTGCTCGCCCATTGTATCGAGCAGTTGCGGGTGGGCAAGGTCATACGGCCACGAAGCCGCTATACCGGGCGCGCGCTGGAAGACGCCAGCCCGCCGCTGCCTGCCGAAGGCGCCGAGAAGGCACTCGATCCGGCCACGCTCGACAAGAATCGGCTGTTCAAGGCGGTCGATTCCTGAGAAGGCTGATCGATCAATCGCTTGCGTCATGCATCTGATCGAACCGTCCTGTGCGCGGCGGCCCACGGCGCGCTTAAAGATCACGCCCCTTGCCATTCGACTTCGATTGCGGACAGCATGGCAGATAGCGGCCGTGGGAAAGCTGGTTGAATGAGTTCAACGCACTGCTCTTTCGCGGCCCACCCCTCGCACTATCCGCAAGCTCCGAGCGACCTCACCAGGCCTTAGTCGGCTACTGAAGCACACCTGCTAAACTCGCCCCGATTCCCGACTTATAAGCGTCTTCGAGTAAGCCAATCATGAAGAGTAGTTCAAAAGGCGGCCTTGTCTATTCCACCGACGGCGGGCGGATGTGCCCCGAGTGCAGGCGCCCGCTCGCGGACTGTGTCTGCAAGGCAGTGGCCGCGACATCGCAGGCGGGTGACGGTGCGGTGCGAGTGTCTCGCGAGACCAAGGGCCGCGGAGGCAAGAGCGTGACACTCATAAGAGGGCTGGCGCTCGAGCCGCTCGCTTTGGCGTTGCTAGCCAAGCAGCTGCGCACGGTCTGCGGTTCTGGCGGGACGGTCAAGGACGGCGTGATTGAAGTGCAAGGCGATCATTGCGAGCGGGTCATTGAGGCACTCAAAAAGCACGGCCATAACGCTAAGCGGGCCGGGGGTTAATCGCTTCAACGAGCGACGGCGCGATGAGATCAATCGGCCGCTCGCGGCTATCGAGCGGCCATCGAATCCGCCCAGGCGAGCGTCTCGAAGTGGCCGAATCTCAGTCCGAGGCTACTGCATCGAGCGGCAGCGATTCAATCAAAGCGAAACCGTTGAAGATGCAAGCGCCGCCTTGCGATGCCCACCCACTACCGATGCAATGGCGGTCCCAATTGCGAGAGCCAACAGGCATGCTGTCGGAACAAGCATTGGTGCAACGTGGCTATTACTGACTTTGCCAACGTACGGCATCAGGTTCTGTCCGAAGAACCCGCCAAGATTGCCGATGCAGTTGATAGCCGCAACGCTTGCTGCGGCGCGGGCGCCGGAAAAGAAACGCGGGGGCAGCGACCAGAAGCAAGGGTACAGCAGAGGAATACAGGCGCCGCCCAAACACAGCGCAATAAAGCGCAACGGCACGGTCGGCAATACGAGGCTGGAAGCAAAGCATACGACGCCGATGCCTGCCACCACGACCATTGCTTTTAGCACCACCTGCTCACGCTTGAGTTTCCCGGGAAGCCAAAGCAGAAGAAGTGTCGCGAGTGCCCACGGAATCATGTTGAGCAGGCCGTTGACGCTCGAAGAAACGCCCCAGCTCTTGACCAACGTAGGCATCCAGTACGTGACACCGTACAGCGACGTCGACATCATCATGTAGGTCGCGGCAAACATAAGCACCTTCGGGTCGAGCAATGCGGCCCATGGCCGTGACTCTTTTGCCTCGGGGGACGCTTCGCGCTCGAGCGCCGCGATCACCATGTCCTGTTCATCCCGGGAGAGAAAGGTCGCTTGCTTGACTGAGCTCGGCAGAAACTTCAGTGCTACGAACGCAATCAGTATTGCCGGAATGCCGGTCGCGAGGAAGACCCATTGCCAACCAGCCAGTCCCAGTGTCCCACCCAAGGAAAGCAGCATGCCTCCAACCAGCGAACCTAACATGTTCGCGAGCGAACTGCCGAGTGTGAACAGCCCGAGCACGCGCGTCCGGTAGCTCTGAGGAAACCACTGCGTCAGATAGTAAATGACACCTGGATAGAACCCGGCCTCTGCAACACCCAGTGCGAACCGGAATGAATAAAACACCGGCAGCGACTTCGTGAACGCCATTAACACCGTAATGACGCCCCACGTAATCATGATGCGCGCAAGCCAGGTGCGGGCGCCGAAACGATGTAATGCCAGAGTGCTGGGCACCTCGAACAGGAGGTAGCCGATGAAAAACAGCGAGGCGCCCAACCCGTAGGCGGCTTCCGTCATGCCGAGCGCCTGAACCATTTCCAGTTTCGCGAAACCGACATTCTGCCGGTCGATGAATGCGATGAGAAACATGACGATGAGCAAGGGCATCAGCCGCCATGCCATTTTCCTCATTACCTGCTGCTCGCGTATAACCGCCGTAGACATGTTCGCTCCAAAGGTCCATGCCCGCTGCCGTGACTGGCGTTTCGCAGAGCGCCCGGTCAAACGAAAACAAGCAAATTTATATAGTCATATATATGTTTGTATGTTTTGCGCTGGTCTGCAATGAGGTATAACCCGGACGGACGGGCGTACGAACGCACACGGCGCTGCTGTTTCAGCAGGCCGCCTGCCTATGTTCGTATGTTCGGAGCGGAAAGAAGGAAGTCGCGCTGTCAGCGAATGTCGACCTGATACTGGAAGGCTGACGCAGCACCACGCGTGGTACGCCATTCAATAGGCGTCCCGGCAAAATCGGATGCCACACGGTGCACGAGAATGACCGGGCTGCCAACATCGATACGCAAGAGCGCTGCATCGGCTTCTGTGGCCTGCTCGACATTCAGAATTTCCCTGGCCGATGCCACGATTTGCCGGCAGAGCCGCTCGTAAAGCGGATACAGCAAGTCTTCGAAATCGCCGAGGGGGAGTGTCGCCAGCCCTTCGAAACGGCTTCGAGGCAGCCATATTTCTTCCGACAAGACCGGTTGCCCGTCAATCAGCCGTACTCTTGAGAGATGAACCGCCTTCTCGGTCGCTTTCATTCGCAACGTGGAGCGAATCCCCTCGTCCGGCTTGACGACTTCGCGGCGGAGCACTTTTGCTGTCGGTCGGACCGGTTTGCCGTCAACCGACTTGAACCGGAAGAAGCGGAACAACGACGAATCAAAGCGAGGACGCCGCACGAAGGTTCCCTTCCCCTGAGTGCGGGTGAGCACGCCGTCGGCCACCAGCAAATCAATCGCCTTGCGAAGGGTTCCGGTCGACACGGCATAGAACTGACTGAGCTCCGCCTCGGTGGCGATCGCCTTTTCGGGCTCCCACTCGCCCTCCGCAATGCGACGCACCAGGTCGTCGCGCAGTTGCTGGTATCGGGGCAACCGACCGTCTGGCGTGCCCGAGAACGATTGCGTATCCATGATTCATCTAGTTGTTCACAGGAATGGTCACTTTACAACAACTCGTGAAGACGAGGGTAAGTCCTCAATGACATTTTCGTGGACGACTCTAGACTACACATATAGTCATATACATGAATATATGAATTCAAGTGGAGACAGCGATGCTCACGTGGTACAAACAAGGGACACCCCTCGAACGCAGCACCTTCTGGGGTTGTTTCGCCGGCTGGGGCCTCGATGCCCTCGACGTGCAGATGTTCACCCTGGCAATCCCCGCCATCATTGCAGCCTACGGCATCGACCACACACAGGCGGGCGCCATCAGCGGAGTGACCTTGGTGTCGTCGGCGCTGGGCGGCTGGCTGGCGGGCGCCTTGTCCGACAGGATCGGTCGGGTTCGGACGCTGCAGATTACGATCCTCTGGTTTGCAAGTTTCACCTTCCTATGTGCGTTTGCCCAAAGTTTTCCCCAGTTGCTGGTCCTGAAGGCACTCCAGGGTTTTGGGTTCGGCGGGGAGTGGGCAGCCGGCGCAGTGCTGATGGCGGAGACCATCCGTTCCGAACACCGCGGCAAGGCCATGGGGGCCGTGCAGAGCGCGTGGGCTGTTGGTTGGGCCGGTGCCGTGCTTCTGTATGCAGCAGCGTTTTCATGGCTACCGTCGGACACCGCGTGGCGTGTCATGTTCGGGGTCGGTCTGCTACCGGCACTCCTCGTTCTTTACGTTCGCCGCAATCTCCGCGAACCGGCGCGCATCGCCCCGACTACTGCTGAGCCGTCCGTTTCAGTTTGGGCACAGGTCGCACAAGTATTTCAGCCACGCGTCATCAAGACCACGGTGGTAGGCGCGATTCTCGGTACAGGTGCTCACGGTGGGTACTACGCCATCATGACCTGGCTGCCGACCTTCCTCTCAAAGGAAAGACATCTGTCGGTCCTGAACACGGGTGGATACCTCGCCGTCGTCATCGTTGCCTTCTGGTGCGGCTGCATGGCGAGCGCCTATCTGCTCGACCGGATTGGCCGCCGCCGCAACATCGCCTTCTTCGCCTTTGCGTGCATTGTCACGGTCCTGGCTTACGTCATGCTTCCGTTGAGCAACACGGAGATGCTCATCCTGGGTTTTCCGCTCGGCTTCTTTGCCGCCGGCATTCCGGCCAGTCTGGGTGCGCTCTTCAACGAACTCTATCCGGCAGACATGCGCGGCACGGGCGTCGGCTTCTGCTACAACTTTGGGCGGATCGCCTCGGCAGGTTTTCCTGTGCTGGTCGGGTACATGAGTCATTCGATGTCGCTCGGAGCAGCGATTGGTATCGACGCGGCCATTGCGTATGGGCTGGCGATGGTTGCCGTGTTGGCGCTTCCCGAAACGCGCGGCAGGCGCTTGCGGCCGACTGGCGTCGAGCAGTCTTCACAGCCGGTCGCCGATGCCGAGTTTGCGCTTGAACATCCCCGGAGCCAGCGATGACTCAGGCACCACCCATTGCGCGGCGAGTCCTGCCGCGCGTCGACACGCACGCGCACGTGTTTGCAAGAACACTGCCGCTCGCGGACGGACGGCGCTACGCACCCGGCTATGACGCAACCCTGGACGCTTACCGGAAGCTTCTGGACGCGAGCGACATTGGACATGCCGTGCTGGTCCAGCCAAGTTTTCTCGGTACCGACAACAGCTATCTTTTACAGGCGTTGACCACGGAACGGATCCGGCTGCGCGGGGTGGCGGTCGTTTCCCCCGATATTTCGGAAGACGAACTGGCGCAACTGAACGCCGATGGCATTACCGGCGTGCGCCTCAACCTTGTGGGGCAGACGCTCCCCGACATCGGCGCGGCGCGCTACGCGACGTTATGGCGGCGGTTATCAAAACTCGGCTGGCATGTCGAGTTGCATAGGCAGGCGTCGGACCTGGCGCCACTCATCACCACTTTGCTGGATGCGGGCTTGCCGGTCGTCGTCGACCATTTTGGCCGCCCTGCCCTGGATAGCGGTACCAGCGACCGGGGGTTCAAGGACCTGTTGGAGCTTGGCTCTTCGGGTCGTGTATGGGTCAAGATTTCGGGCGCTTACCGTTGCGCGAAACCCGGCTCGAATTTCATGCGCGAAGCCACGGACCAACTGATCGACGCATTTGGCGCCGAACGCCTGATGTGGGGCAGTGACTGGCCACACACGCAGTTTGAACACGCGACAGACTACAGCCAGACACTTTCCGCGTTGCTGGACTTACGTCTTGCGCCCTCGCTCGTCGATGCAATCCTGTGCTCAACTGCGCATTCGTTTTATGGGTTCGATAAAGAGCCCGTGTCGACCGACCGGAATCCGCTCTGCCGAGTCGCAAGCTATCGCGCATAAGGATGGGCAAGCCCCCCGCTCTTGCCCACGCGTCGACGCGCCGTTCACGATGGAACCAGCGCGACACCCGCACAGCAAATTGACGTGACCGCGTGGCTCAGCCCGCGGTCGGTTTGCGACGTTTTGTCTGCGAATGCGAACCTTGCCAGCTCGCTTCGTCGAGGAGACGATCGAACAGCCGGTCGCGAGTCGAATCCTCCAGCGGCGAGAGTCCCAACAGAGAGTGAAACGCGAGACCCCTATCGCCTCGGACGACACTACAGGGAGGCGCTCGGCCAAGGCTCCGGCGCGGCGGCCAGGGCGCTGCTGCATCAACTGGTCGCCCAGGGTCTGCGCGGACAGTTGCGTCCTGACCGGCCAGCGCTATGTGGCGCTGGACTTCTTCCCGCACGCGCCCGCTGTCAGCATCGATACACGTGGTATGCGGGTCGAACTGCCGACCGTGCCCAATACCGTCGAGGAAGACAATGCGGCAAACGCCACGCTGCAGCAGAACTCGCCGATGCACACCGACATTCGTGAGGCGTTGACCGAGTTGCGCCGCACAGTTGCCGCGCTGAAGGCGCTGTCGGATTACCTGGAACAGCATCCAGGATCTGTCGTGTGGGGTAAATCGGCGGACCACTAACGTGGCTTCGAGGCCCGCCCAGGAATCCGCGTACGAGAGTTTGCGTGGAATCAACCGGATCCAACTACCAGCGCAACAACCGCGGCCCGAGCACTGCGCCAACGACCGCCGGCAACAACATTCCGAGCACATACCACACACCCCAGAATGGAATGCCCATCTCCGGGCAATGCAGGCAGTACGCCAGCGTCGCCGTCGAACCCGCCAGCAAACCGCCCGCCGCGCCCGTCAAAGCGAGCCGGGTCGGCGCCAGTCCTTTGAGCGCCCAGAACACCGCGATAAAGCCGGGAATCGACAGCATCGCGATATTGAACGGACACACGCGCCAGGTTTTGCCGAGCACGACTGCGAGCCTTGCTTCGCCCGGTGCGACCATCAATACATAGGCACCGGCCAGCCAGACCGCCGCGACGGGCGCGGCGATCAGCCAACTGCTGCCGCCCGTGCGTACGCCGGGACGGGCAAGCCGCGTCGACATCCACAGCGAGCCGATCATCACACATAAGGGCAACGCGATCTTCGCCCAGAAAATCGGCGTAACCGCCACTTCAGCGAGGTCGCGCCGGATGCCGAGCACCACCGCCATGATCAGCGTGGCGCCGGCCGCGCCGATCAGCACCGCGGCGCCGAAGCGTTTCGTGAGCGCGCGGCGGTCCACCGGCGTGACGCCAGTGGCAAGCAGGGAAATGAAGTCATCCGTTTTCATCGTGTTCCTCGAATCTTTGCAGCCAATGCCTTGAGTCCACGATGTACGCCAATCTTGACCGCGGACTCCGACAAGCCGGTCAATTTCGCGGTCTCCGTCACGGACAGCCCTTCGAGCTTCACATGCACGATCGGCAGCCGCTGGCGATCCGGTAACTGTTCGAGCAGTTTCCCAAGGTCGCGCTTTGCCTGCGCCGGTTCGAGATCGGGCGCGGCGAGCAGCTCGAACGCGTCGTCGAGCGGATCATTCAGCGCGTCGTGCCGGGCGCGCGCCCGAAAGTAATCCGTCAGCTTGTAGCGCGCGATCGCGTGAATCCATGCCGTCAGCGGTTCCTCGACGCGATAGGTATGCCGGGCGTTATGCACCGCAAGCAATACTTCCTGCACGAGATCCTCGGCGTCGGACGCGCCATCGTAAAGCCGCCTGCGCAGGAAGCCGCGCAAGTGCGCGCCAAGTTCCATAAGGAATTGCCGGTACGCGGCGCCGTCGCCGTCCAGCCCACGCTGGAAAAGGGTTCGCAGGTGCGCCTCTTTCGCCTGCGCGGCGGTGATATCCGTAGTTCGATTCATCTGGGGCGTCGGTTACAGGAAACAGGAGTTTATTCCATCGTCCCGCGCAATGGAGGTCGCAAGCACGTTGCCCCCCTCCTTCACCCGTTCAGCAAAAAATTTTGCGCCTGCTGTAACCGCGTCGGGACACCCGGCGAACTACCTCACAGATGCGGGATGACGACGCATCGGTAGTTGCCGGAAAGCAGATTCACTTCATACACATGGGCCCCGTACGCCGCCTAGGCGATACCGGCCTCATCAACAACACTCAAGGAGTTGTCATGAAAAGCATTGCAATTGCAGCATTTGCCGCAGCGTTGCTCGTCAGCGGTGGTTCGGCGTTCGCCCAGGCGAGCGGCGCCATGTCCGGTGATTCGATGTCGAAGGACGCCATGAGCAAAGACTCGATGGCCAAGAGCACCATGTCCAAAGATTCGATGAGCAAGGACGCGATGGCCAAAGACTCGATGAGCAAGGACGGCAGCAAGATGAAACCCGACGCGATGAAGAAAGGCGACGCGATGAGCAAGTAAGTCCCCCAAGGTGCATTCGCGGCATCTCTGCGGCGAATGCACCTTCGAATTCTCATGGCGCTCATTCAACATGAACACGATCCCCAAATCCGGCGCATCGCACGACGCATTGCGCACGATCCAACCCGCGTGGGTGCGTATCGCGCACTGGCTCAACGCGTTGGCCGCTGTGCTGATGATGCTGTCGGGCTGGCGAATCTACGACGCGTCGCCGGTATTCGAAGGTTTCAGGATTCCGACGGGCATCACGCTCGGCGGCTGGCTCGGCGGTGCGTTGCAGTGGCACTTCGCGGCCATGTGGCTGCTGTTCTTCAACGCCCTCTTCTATCTGGCGATGAACCTTGCAACCGGACGGCTCAGATCGAAATTTTTCCCGCTGTCGCCGCGCGCGATCCTGCACGATCTCGGCGAAGCGCTGAGAGGACATCTATCGCACGCGGACCCGAGCCGCTATAACGCGGTGCAGAAGTTCGCATACCTGTTCGTGATGCTCGACATCGCTCTCCTGATCGTATCGGGCCTCGCGATCTGGAAATCGGTGCAGTTTCCGCTACTGCGCGACCTGATGGGCGGATACGACCGTGCGCGTGTCGTTCACTTCTGCGCGATGGCGCTGCTGGCCGGCTTTATCGTCGTCCACCTGACGATGGTCGCGCTGGTGCCGCGCTCGCTGCTCACTATGATTCGTGGCCGCTAACCGAGGAGTAAGACAGTGAAGCTATTCAAACCTTCCTCGCTGGGCGTGGATCGCGAGTCGCTCAGTATCGACGTGCGTCGTGAGCTCGATATGCCGTCACGGCGACTCTTCGGCAAGCGCATCATCACGCTCGGCGGGCTCGCGATGCTGACCGGATGCAGCCTGTCGGACGACAAATCGGTCGAGACGTTTCTGGCGCGCGTGTCGAAGCTCAACGACAGCGTGCAGGGCTGGCTGTTCGATCCGAACCGTCTCGCGCCGACCTACACGGAGGCGGACATCACCCGTCCGTTTCCCTTTAACGCGTTCTATGGCATCGGCGAGGTTCCGCACGTCAACGGCAGCGACTTCCGGTTGAAGGTCAGTGGCCTCGTGCAGGAAAGAAAAGCATGGAGCCTCGACGATCTCTACGCCTTGCCGAAAGCGGAACAGATCACGCGGCATATCTGCGTCGAAGGATGGAGCGCGATCGGCCGGTGGGGCGGCACACCGTTTTCGGAGTTCCTCAAACGCGTCGGCGCCGATACGTCGGCGAAATACGTCGGCTTCAAATGCGCGGACGACTACTACGAAAGCATCGATATGCCGACGGCGCTTCATCCGCAGACACTATTGACCTTTACGTACGACGGTCAGCAATTGCCTGCGAAGTACGGCTATCCGATGAAGCTCAGGATGCCCACCAAACTCGGTTACAAGAACCCCAAGCACATCATGGAGATTTTCGTGACCAACACGTTTCCGGGCGGCTATTGGGTCGATCAGGGCTATAACTGGTTCGGCGGTTCCTGAACGGCGGCCTGGGTTCGCCAACGGGCTAACGTGAGAGGCGAGAGCCCGGAAAGAAACGGTTTTCCGGTCGCGGCAAGCCCAGATTTTCGCGCAGCGTGGCGCCTTCGTATTCGCGCCGGAACAGCCCCCGCTTCTGCAACTCGGGGATGACCTTGTCGACGAAGTCGTCGAGCCCACCCGGCAGATACGGAAACATCACATTGAATCCGTCGGAGCCCTCTTCCACCAGCCACTGCTCCATCTGATCGGCGATCATGGCGGGCGTGCCGACCATCTCCAGCCCTGCATATCCGCCAATGCGCTGCGCCAGTTGACGAATCGTCAGCCCGTCGCGCTCCGCCCATTCGAGCACGCGTTGGCGCGCAGTCCGGCTCGCATTCGTTTCGGGAATGTCGGGCAGCGGCCCGTCCGGATCGAAGCCCGACACGTCGTGTCCCAATGCAATCGACAATGAAGCAATGCCGCTCTCGTAATGAACGAACGTGTCGAGTCGCGCTCGCGTTTCGAGCGCCTCGTCCAGCGTATCGCCCACCACGACAAAGGCGGCGGGAAGGATCTTCATATGATCGCGTGGCCGCCCCAGTTTCTCCATGCGGCCTTTGACATCGGCATAAAAGCGCTTTCCGTCCGCCAGTTGCGTTTGCGCGGTGAAGACCACTTCGGCCGTTTCGGCCGCGATCTGCCGCCCTGCTTCCGACGATCCCGCCTGCACGATAACGGGCCAACCCTGCACAGGGCGCGCGATATTCAACGGCCCGCGCACGGAGAAGTGCTCGCTTTTGTAGTTCAGCACATGCAGCTTTTGCGGATCGAAGAATGTGCCGGTTTCCGTATCGCGGATAAACGCGTCGTCGGCCCAACTGTCCCAGAGTCCGGTGACCACATCGAAGAACTCACGCGCGCGGCGGTAGCGCTCGTCATGTTCGACATGCTCGTCGAGGCCGAAGTTGAGCGCGGCGTCGGGGTTCGACGTGGTCACGAGATTCCATCCCGCGCGGCCGCCGCTGATGTGGTCGAGCGAGGCAAAACGCCTTGCCACATGATAAGGCGCGTCGAATGTCGTGGATGCGGTCGCAATGAGCCCCAGCCGCTCGGTAACCGCGGCGAGCGCGGGAAGCAAGGAGAGCGGTTCGAACGACGTGACCGTGTGGCTGTGCTTGAGTGCATCGAGCGGCATGTTGAGCACCGCGAGGTGGTCAGCCATGAAGAATGCGTCGAAGCGGCCGCGCTCGAGCGTCTGCGCGAAACGCTTCAGATGCGCGAAATTGAAGTTGGCGTCGGGATAAGCGCCGGGGTAGCGCCATGCCCCGGTGTGAATGGTCGTGGGGCGCATGAATGCGCCGAGGCGAAGCTGACGTGACATAAAACGATCTCCGTCCCGAACAAGGTCGAGCCAGTTTAATCCGGCTTCGGCGCGGCTGCTCGCAAGCCGCCGGCGCCGTTGCGCCAGCCGCTATCCGACGCGATGCGCCGGGCGTCGCAAGCCGAGATTCTCGCGCAGTGTGCGGCCTTCGTAGTCCTCGCGGAACAGGCCGCGTCGCCGCAGTTCGGGCAGCACCAGTTCGACGAAATCGGTCAAGCCGGTGGGCAGCAACGGCGGCATCACGTTGAAGCCGTCGGCGCCGTAGTTCAGGAAGCGCTCTTCGAGTTGATCGACGATCTGCGCCGGGGTGCCGACGAGTTGCCAATGGCCACGCGCCCCCGCCACTCGCAAATAGAGTTGACGTATCGTCAGATTCTCGCGGCGAGCGAGTTCGATGGTCAGCGCTTGCCGGCTCTTGCTGGCATTCGTCTCGGGCAGCTCCGGGATCGGACCGTCGAGCGGATACTCGGACAGATCGAAGCCGCCGGTAAGTCCGGACACGAGCGCGAGCCCCACCTTCGGGTCGACGAGCGACTGCAACTGCTCGAACTTCTGTTTCGCTTCGTCTTCGGTGCGGCCGACAATCGGGAACACGCCGGGCATGATCTTCAGGTCGTCGGGATGACGGCCATAGGTCTGCATGCGGCCCTTCACATCGGCGTAAAAATCGACGGCGTCCTGCAACGTCTGCTGCGCCGTGAAAATCACTTCGGCGGTTTTTGCGGCCAGATCGCGACCGGCTTCGGACGACCCTGCCTGCACGACGACCGGATGCCCTTGAGGCGAACGGGCGACATTGAGCGGCCCCCTGACCTGGAAGAAACGTCCCTTGTGATCCAGCACATGCCGCTTGGCCGGGTCGAAGAAGCGGCCTTCGGCCTTGTTGCGAACAAAGGCGTCATCCTCCCAGCTATCCCACAGCCCCGCGGTGACTTCGGCGAACTCGGCGGCACGCGCGTAGCGCTCGGCATGATCGAAATGTTTGTCGCGATTGAAGTTCTTCGCCTCGTGCTCACTCGACGAAGTCACCAGATTCCAGCCCGCACGCCCTCCGCTGATGTGATCGAGCGACGCGAACTTGCGGGCAATGTGATACGGCTCGTTGAAACTCGTCGAGGCCGTGCCGACCAGGCCGATGCGTTCGGTCACGGCCGCCAGCGCAGAGAGCAAGGTGATCGGTTCGAACTGCGCCACGTAGCTATGCGCCGTGCGGCTAAGAAAGTCGACGTTGTCACCGCGTGTTCCCACGCCGTCGGCGAGAAAGACCAGATCGAATTTGGCGGCCTCCGCAGCCTTGGCGAGCTGGACGTAATGACGGAAATCGACGCTGGCGTCGGCTCGCGCCTCGGGATGCCGCCACGCCGCAATGTGATGTCCGGAGGGGTAAAGGAAGGCGCCGAGGCGCAGGTGCCCGCTACGTCTGCTCATGGAAGTCCGCGATTCGAGAATGAATAGGGAGGCGCTGCGCCTGCCGGCCGTAAGTTGAGCGCGCGCTGCTTCGCCTGTGTCCGTCGAAAGGACAACGCGGCATTCTGCCGGCGCTGGCAGGCGAAGGCATGCCAACCGGTTGCATTCTCGATGTGTTCGCCGCATTGCGCCACGAACAAATCGGCAGATCCATATTCGTCAGCGAACTAACGGAAACGCTTGTGGACGTGTAGCGTACGGAACCTCGAGCGCACCCGCGAAAAAATAGGTCACGCACCGCGTTGCGCTAGCAGCGCAGCCTACGCCACGTGTTCCTGCGTCTGCTGCGCTGCGTGATATGCCCTCAACTCATCAGACTCAAATCGCGGCAGTCTTGTCACCCACCGCTTTACTGCCGACCGCATCCAGCTTGCTCTGCAATTCGGCTTTGCGTTTTGCCATCTTCTCGCCCAGCGAGCGGAGATTGCAATTCGACTTGCGCAGTTCCGGAAACAGCTCCTGTTCCTCTTCCTCCACATGATGCCCCACCATCTCACTCATCACTTTGAAGGTCGCATCGAAGCCCTTGTCGCCGGCCTTCAGCGTTTCGAACTTTGCAATCAGGGTTTTGACGAGAAAGTGTTCGATGTATGCCTCTTCCACGTCGATCTTGTCACTGGCGGGCAGCGCGGCCTGCGCGGCGGGATAAAGCAGTTCCTCTTCGAGCATCGTGTGGATGGATAACTCTTCGCAGGCGCGCTGCGCAAGGGTGGCCTTCGCGTCCAGATCGTCGTCCGCGGTTTTTTTGAACGCCGTGAACAGTTTTTCGACTGCCCGGTGATCAGCCTCCAGAAGCTCGATGGCATCATGCGGCACTGCTTCTGTCGCCGCCTTGTCCTGTTTCGTCGATTGCATCTTGCGCTCCTCGTTCATGGGTAAGAACGATTCGTGGCGCAAGCGTCATGCCTGACGACTAAAGACCTCAGCGGCATTCATGGCCAGGGAGAGCACGCCGACCAGCACCAGACTCACCGCCCAGACGATGTCCAGATTGAACCAGCTCCGCGACACGAACTTGAGCCCCAGATAGCGATAAACCAGCCACGCCAGCAGCCCGCCGACCACCATCATCGCGCCGGCATGCACACCCGCGACCAGCAGCGCCATGCCCAGGTTGGCCTCGATCAGTGTCTGCGCCGCCCGGTGGCCTTGATCGTCGTAGGCGTGGCAAAGTCCGAGGTAGATCGGCACGAGCATCAGCCCGGCGCCGTGCGCCATGGCAATCGCGAAAGACCAGAGCGCGAGGCGCGACGGGGGAATCCGCACGAGGACGCGCGGATGGCGTCGCCAGACAAGCAGAAATCCGCCGAAGCCGATAACGAGCACACTGGCGCCGATCTGGATCTGGCGCTGCCAGGCAAGCAGCGTCGTCAGCATGGCGAACGGCAGCATCACCAGCAACACCGCCAGCATGTGCCCCGCCGCGAGATACAGGAGCGCGCGGAACAGCGCCTGCGCGCGTTTTTCCATCAGGCCGCCCGACACCGCGAGCGGCCAACCCATCGCGGGATTGATGCCGTGATAGAAACCGCTCGCGAGAATCGCCAGCCAAAGGCCGGTCTGCGACCAGCCTGCGCCGATCAAACGCCCACCGACGGGTAACAGAACGAATCGGTCGAGCAGTCCCCTCCCTCGAGCCGTATCTGATGCGCCCGGTAGCCATCGGGAAAGTCCACCCAATAGTCGTCGGCCAAAGTAAGGCCGCCCGTGGGCTCCACCCGCGCCATGACCTGTGCCCCGGGCACGCCGTCCGGGTAGAACTGGTTGTCCCAGGTCGAATAGAGCGAGTTGGTCCAGTAGACACGCTTGCCGTCGCGGCTGATCTCGACCATTTGCGGTCCACCCGCGAAGGTCTTGCCGCTTGGATGAGGCGTACGCCGCACAATCCCGCCAATGTGAACCGAACCCGTAAGCTTCGGCTTGCGCGGTTCCGTCACGTCGTACTGGCGCAACTCGCCCGTTCCCCAGCAGGCCACGTAGAGGAATTTGTCGTCGATGGAAAGATCGATATCGGTGACGAGCGGCGGCACCGCGCCGAACCCCTGCAGCAAGGGTGGCAGCAGTTCCGTGGCCGCCGGCTCGGGTGCAATGGTCGCGGTCTTTTCGATGTGAAACTCGCCACCCTCCCGCCACCAGGTCCAGATCGACCCTTCCAGATTCGTCGTATCGACCACGACGCCGATAAAGCCGTATTCCCGGCTCGGATCGTGCGCGGGACGCACTTCGAGCGCCATCTGATGGTTTGCGCCGAGGTCGATGGTCTGCACGTTGCGCCTGCCGCTCAGGTCCCAGAAATGGATGCGGTGCCCGTACTTGTTCGACAGCAGGTCTTCGGGAACAATGCCGTTCTCGAATTGCGGCGGCAATGCCCATTCGCTCGACACCATATAGTCGCGCGGCAGGTTCCACCAGAAATCGTAGTGTTTCTCCTGCAATCCGCGGTCGATCTCCCAGCGGCCGAGCACCTCGAACGTTTCGCAGTCCATGATGAAAATGCCCGGCGGCCCGTCGGTGCCATCTTTGCCTGCACCGCCGAGGGTGCTGATGTAGATGCCTTCGGGCCCGCAATGGACGGTATGCGGACGCGAATAGCCCGTCTTGCGGAAGATTTCTTCCGGCTCGATGATCTTATGAATGCGCGCCTGGGTTGGATGCGGGTGCGTGTCGACAATGTAAATGCGCGAAGAACGCATACCCGGAATGATCAGGTAGCGCCGTTCGAGGAACGCGTGTCCGGTCAGCGGCGACAGTGCCGACGAACAGGCATTCCAGCCGAAGTGATGGAATTCGTCGCCCTTATACGGCACCGGCACCGTGTGCACCACCTGGCTATAGGTCGGCGAACCGGGTTTCACGTCGATGACGGCAAGCGCGTCGGGCTGCGAAAAATCGGGGCTGAGCAGGACGGTGTAGGCGTATTCCTCAACCGGCGCATCCATCGCGAGTTGTGGTGATGCATGGAATGTGGGATCCGGACGCATACCCATGGCGGAAGTCTCCTTGTCTGTCTGGTTCGGGACCGAGGCGCCCGGCGTCCGCCTGCTTTGGCGAGTCCGCGCGACTCGTTACGAAACATCGTTATCAATGAGATGCGCGGCCCGATGGCAGGCCGTGGCATAGCTTTAGATTTGTAGTCCACGGCGGCAGCGAGAGCAACCGGAAGTTTCGCCCATTTTTGTGCACTGCGCCGTTGCCGTACCGAAGGGTCCTTCCGCCCTATTCTGGTCGCCAAAGCCAAATAGTTCTACAGGATCATCGCACGGGCGTTAGTGTGGCCCTAGGTATGCCGTTAGTGCTGCACGCCCCAGCGCCGAACGGTCACGCGTTCGAGCGTGTCGAATACCAGGTGTTCGATCAGCAAGCCGATCACGATCACCGCGGCGAGTCCCGCGAAAACGCGGTCCGTGTACAGCTCGTTGCGATTCTGGAAGATGTACCAGCCAAGGCCGCCACTGCCGGAACTCGCGCCGAACACGAGTTCGGCCGCGATCAGCGTCCGCCACGCAAAGGCCCAACCCACCCGCAAGCCCGCCAGAATCGCCGGCAATGCCGCCGGCACCAGAATCAGCAGCACATGGCGCATGCCGGTGAGCCCGTAGTTGCGGCCCGTCATGCGCAGCGTCGCCGGCACGGATTGAAAACCGGAATAGGTGTTCAGCGCCAGCGGCCAGAGTACCGAATGAACCAGCACGAACAGCAGGCTGCCGGTGCCGAGGCCAAACCACAGCAACGCGAGCGGCAACAGCGCAATGGAAGGCAACGGGTTGAACATCGCCGTCAGCATCGACAGGAGATCGCGGCCCAACCGCGTGGATACGGCAAGCGAGGTCAGCACGAAAGCGAGCGCGGCGCCCAGCAGATAGCCGCGCAGCAGCACCGACATCGACACGGCCGTTTTTTGCAGCAGTTCGCCGGACCACACGCCCTGCACGAATGCGCTGAAAGTCGCGCCGAAAGTAGGCAAGAGCAGATCGTTGTCGATCGCGCGCGCGGCGATTTCCCAGATGCCGATCAACACCAGCGCGATCAGCGTCTTGCGCAGCCAGCTTTGCGCGAAGATGCGCTTACCGAGCGGCAGCGGGGCTTCGAGAACGAGTTCGCCGAGTGGTTCGAGCGGACGCTCGTATTCCTCGCGAACCGGCGGCAGCAAGGTGGCGGGAGAACTCATTGCACGGCCTCCGTCTCTTCAAACAGCAGGTGATGAATACGCGCCACGCTGCGCTGGAAATCGCTGCGTCCAAAACTGTCCTGAGAATACTGATGACTGTTGAGCTCCGCGCGTACTCGCCCCGGATGCGGCGACAGCAACAGAATACGGTTGCCGACTACGAGCGCCTCTTCGATGGAATGCGTGACGAACAGCAGCGTAAAGTTCACCTCCTCCCACAGCCGCAATAGCTCTTCCTGCATCTTGCGTCGCGTGAGCGCGTCGAGCGCGGCGAAAGGCTCGTCCATCAGCAGCACGCGCGGCTGCATGGCCAGCGCACGGGCAATGGCGACGCGCTGTTTCATGCCGCCCGACAAGGTATGCGGATACGCGTTGGCAAAGGAAGCCAGCCCGACCTTCTCCAGATAATGCAGCGCGCGCTCGTGGGCTTCTGCCCGCGAAAGCTTCTTCGCAACACGCAGCGGAAAAGCCACGTTCTGCACAACCGTCTTCCACGGCGGCAGTTGATCGAACTCCTGAAACACCACGATACGATCGGCGCCGGGGCCTCGCACGATCTGGCCATCGAGCGAGATACTGCCGGAGGTCGGTTCGATAAAGCCGGCGACGGCTTTGAGCAGGGTCGACTTACCGCAGCCCGACGGCCCCAGCAGCACGAAGCGGTCGCCGCCGTAGACGTCGAAACTCACGTCGTGGGTCGCGCGAACGATCCGCTCGCGTGTGCGGTATTCGAGGTTGACGCGCTCGACCGCGAGCAGTTTTTCGCTGGTCGCCGCAGCGACCTGCTCACCATGGTTCGGAAACAGCAAGGTAGGATTGGCCACCATCAGATCGCTCCCTGTAAGCCGACCACGCGGGCCGATAGAAATCGGGCGAAGCTCGGGTAGGTGTTCACGCTCAGCTTCCCGCCGCGGTTGCCGGGTCGTCGAAGAAGTAATCCTTCCACGACTGCGGGTTGTTCCTGATCACGCCCACGCGATGCATGAATTGCGCGAGTCCGAGCGTGTTTTGCGGTGCGACCTTGTATTGCACCTGCGGATCCTTGATAACCTTCAGCAATAGCGCGCGGTCGATCTTCGACTGATTCATGCGGATATAGATATCGGCTGCGGCATCCGGATTAGCCGTCACGAAACGTGCCGCGTCCGCCAGTGCGTCGACGAATGCGCGATAGGTCTTGGGGTTGTTGTCGCGGAATTTTTCCGTTGCGTAGAGCACAGTCGCCGAACTCGGTCCGCCCAGCACGTCGTATGAATTCAGCACGATGTGCGCCTTCGGATTACCGGCGAGTTCCTGCTCCTGAAACGGCGGATTACCGAAGTGACCGGTGATTTCGGTGCCGCCGGCGATGATCGCGGCGGCCGCGTCGGGATGCGGCAGCGCCTGCGTGAACTTGTCGAGCCGGTTGTAATCCTTGTCGCCCCAGCGTTTCGCCGCCGCATATTGCAACACGCGCGATTGCACCGACACATTCACGGCGGGCACCGCGATGCGATCCTTTTCGGTGAAGTCGGCGATCGTCTTGACGTTGGGATTGTTGCTGACGAGGTAGTACGGCAGATTGCCGAGCGAGGCCACGCCTTTCACGTTCTGCTTGCCGTGCGTGCGGTCCCAGATGGTCAGCAAGGGACCGACACCGGCACCGGCGATATCCACCGCGCCGGAGAGCAGTGCGTCGTTGACCGCTGCGCCGCCGGAGAGCTTCACCCAGTCGACCTTGATATCGATCCCCTGCTTACGCCCTTCTTTCTCGACGAACTGCTGGTCACGCGCCACGTTCAGCAGCAGGTAGACGATGCCGAACTGTTCAGCCACGCGAATCTGCCCTTCGGCATGCGCGGGCACGCTCGCGCCGAGACCGGCCACGCCCGTCGACAAGGTCAGCAGCGCCGCGGTCAGACGGCGAGCAAAAGACGACCGCGCGGCGGTCGGGCGAAACATGGCGAGCATCGGAACTCCGGTGAGCGTGTGAGAGTGGTGAAAACGGGCCACGTTGCCCTCAGAACGGCACGTCGCCTTCAATTGTCGTGCGGTACAGTTTGCGGCGCAGATGATCCGGCGTGCCGGCCGCGAGGTGCATCAACGAGCGGTTGTCCCAGAACACCATGTCGTGTTCGGCCCACTGATGCCGATACAGATGCTCGGGGCGCACGCTATGCGCGAACAGTTCGTCGAGCAACGACTTGCTCTCGTCTTCCGGCAGGCCGATCACGCGGGTGGTGAAATGCTCGCTGACAAAGAGCGCCTTGCGTCCGGTTTCCGGATGCGTGCGCACGACCGGATGCACCACCGGCTTCACCTGGGCGATCTGCTCGGCGGAGAGGTTCGGGCGCCACGGGCTGCGCTTTTGCAGCTCGGCGTATTTCGCGAGATACGTGTGTTCCGCCGAACGCCCTTCCACGGCGGCGCGCAAATGCGCCGGCAACGTGTCCCACGCCAGATGCATGTTGGCGAACAACGTGTCGCCGCCTTCCGAAGGCAGCTCCTGCGCGTGCAGCAGTGAACCGAGGCTCGGCTTCTCCTTGTAGGACAGGTCGGAATGCCAGTAATGGCCGGCGTCGCCGAGACCGATCGGCTGGCCGTTTTCGACAATGTTGGAGACGACCAGCACCTCCGGATGGCCCGGTAACTGGAACTGGTGCAGCACGTGGATCTGCAGCGGACCGAAGCGGCGGCTGAAAGCAATCTGCTGATCCGGCGTAATGCGTTGATCGCGGAACACCAGTACGTGATGATCCAGATGCGCGCGGTGAATGCGGTCGAAATCCTCCTGACCCAGCGGCTTGCCGAGATCGAGGCCGAGCACTTCCGCGCCGACGGGGCCGTCGAACGCGCGGATCTCGATGTGCTGAGTCGGGTGAACATGGCCAGCAATGCTGGCGGCGGTAGGTGCAAAGGCGGTCGTCACAGGACACTCGTCGTCGAATCGGGTCGGAAGACGCCCGCGAGGGCGCAGTCAGACGAATTTACCGGCGCACGCGCGCGCCGGCAACGAAGCAAATCCGATACGGATATCTGCTGGAGTGATAAAGCCGATGCTTTAACGCATTCCGGCCGTGAAGCGACCACCGGCACCGCATGCGGTCGCCCGTCCCCGCGCACGTGCGCGGGCGTTCGGCACGGCCGGCCCGCACGTTTCACGCAGCTTCAGTCCTGCCCGTGCGCGGTATAACGAGGCTTGAGCACCCGTTGCAGTTGCCGGTTTCTGTCCTCGTCCGCCTTGATCCTGTCCCACGTGAGATCGGGAACCCGGTAGTCGGACGCGAGTGTGCCGACGGGCTGCCAGCGCCATTTGCGCGTCGCCCGGTCGATGGCCGCGCGCCAGACGGGTGTGCTGTCGAGCTTGCGCACCTCGAGCTGATTGGGCGCACTGGCGAGCGCATAGTAGCCGTCCCTGAAGAGCCACGCGACATTGCCCCGCGCGAGCCATTTCGCCGCCTTGCCAACCTGTTTCGGCGTCCATTTGTCGACATTGTCGAGAAAGTTATTCCGGGCGTCGATGCCTGGCAATTGCGTGACGAATCGCGTCGTACCGGGAGGCAAGGCCGAGTCGGGATTCCTCGCGAATTCGTACAGGCGGAACCGATCGCCCGCGGTGCTTTTCCAGAAGGTGTGCAAGCTGGTGGGCGGCGGCACGACCACTTTCCCGTCAAAGCCCGTCAAACTCCATTCGGAGCGGCTACCCAACGATCCTTGCGAGACATATGGATAGTACGAGTACTTGCCGACGCTGAGAAACTTGCGATCTTCCGCGTGAATGAGATGCTTGCCATCGTATTCAAACACGCCGTTGCGGTTGGTTCGAGCCGACGGCACAGCGCCCGCGTAGAGGTAGCCGTCGCTGCCGACACGAAGCACCCGCTTGTTGTCGTTCGCGAGATGAAAGCGTCCGTCTTCGCCCATGACGAACTGGCTTGTGTTCCCCGGCACGTCGACTCTGCCTGAATAATCGAAACAGACTTCGCCGTTGGCGCCGACATAGAGCTTGGTCTGCCATCTGGCGTCTCCGTGGCCCCACATCGTCATCGGGCCGCGATAATCGAGCCCCCTGGCTTGCCGGTCTACGAGGTGCGCCACTTGCGACCTCGCATGATCGTAAAACTCGGCTTGCGTGCGATTCGGATCCTGTTCGGGTTGCGGCACCGCGGGCTTGCCGGCGTATGAGATGCGGGACACGAACGGGCTATGACTCCTGTCGTTCCACGCGGGACTGGTGAGCGGAAAGCGCGCCAGTTGCGGTTGGGCGCCGGCCGTTTGCGTCTGGTCGTAGACATCCCAGCGGTAATCGGGATTGGCGACGAACGGCTGCAATCTGCCGTCCTGCACGTGCTGCCAACCTACAATCTGCGTGTAGTCGATCCGTCCCATCGCCGCCTGTTCGTGAGTTTGCGGGTCGCGGGCGCCGGCGCCGAGACTTCCGTTGACATCCACCATGTTCGGCGTCGGCGCTACACGGTAGATGTAGCCGTTGTTCGACTGCGCCGCAAGGCGCTCCAACGCCGTGCCGCCACGCTCGAAGGTGCCGAGATAACCGGCCGAGTCGACGGCGGACGGATTCGAACTCACGTCGAAATTGTGCATGTCGAGACTCACGTCTTTTAGCGGCGCGCTCTCGATGCTGAAACCGCCTTGCGCCTTCAACGCTTCGGGCGTTACGGTCGACGGCCGGAATAGCACATTCTGTGTTGAGTTGTCCGACGTATCGGTAGACCGCTTCCTGAACTCGGCCCGAGGTACGCCGAGCCGCTCCATGTCAGGCTCGGGTGGTAAAGCGATGGGCGGCACGGCGACGTGGTGTGCCTCCGCGATATCGCCCAACGTGATGTCGTTGATGGGCGACTCTGGCGCCACGGCAAATTCGGCCTGGCTGACGCCTTGCACCGGTTGGCTCCGGTTCAGGTTGGCGAACCACGCCGTCGTCGCGTAGTCATGGCGGCCAGGCGCGTACTCCTGCTCGTACCGGCTCCTGATGGCGGCCGACATAGCGTCGAAATTTCGATAGCTGTACACGCCGACGGCCGGATCGTAGATCTGGTAGGCATCGTTCCGATAGTCCGCGGACGGTTCGACCCTCTGCACGATGACCGGCGCCTCCCCGGGCGGCACGCCTCCCTGTGCACCGACGATGCGGGCGCTGCGGTCGGCCGGAGCGTTCAGACGGATCTCAACGAAGTCGTTGTCATAGCCCCGCAAGCTGTTGTCGCGAACATAGGGGCTGCCGAAGTTTCGTTTGAGATCGTCGACCAACTCGGCGGCGCTTCGAATCGTGCTTCGGCCGTCGTGCCTGATGTGGTCCGGCACATTCGCGACCGTCGAATACTGATTGGCATCCTGCAGGCTGTGAATCTCTTCGATCGTCGCGTGTCGCGACAGTGGGTTGCCAAGCCGATCCCTGAGATCGGCCGTCGCGCTCGCCAGATCGGCAACACGGCCATGGGAAATATTCATGAGCGCGTCGACAGCCATGCCGGCACCGGAATAGGCCATCGCGCGCGGTGTTTCCGCGGCGACCGAAAGCACGTCCTGCGACAGCCTGTTCGCGCCGGCCGCGGTGCGCGCATACAGGCCCTCGCGAGACTGCGCAGGCGGAGGTTCGGAAAGCACCGGCGGCGGTGGCGGCGTACCGGCCGGACGCCCGCGCGGCTGGGGTGCGGTAAAGATCTGGATACTGTTGGGCGTGAGATGAAAATCCGCTTCGTTATACGCGGATTCCAGATATCCCCTGAGGGCGTGCTCCATGTCGCCCCGGTTCCGGTAAACGAACGCGCCGTTGTTCGGATCGAACAGGACATAACGGTCGTCGGCTTGCCTCGCAATCAGCATGGCATGGCCGCCCCGAAGCGCATTGTCACCGCTGGATAGCCGGTCGAGCCGCACATGCGCCATGTCGCCCGCGTGCATCTCGTCACGGATACGTGTCATGAGGTTGGCGATGCGCTGCGCGCGATCTTCCGTGTCGCCGAGCCGATCGACACCACCTTCCGCGTACCGGCTGACCCCGAGCGAGCGGGTGTCGTATTGAAACCGCTCGATCCGGTCGAACATCTCCTCGCGGGTCACGGAGTTGCGACCCGCGTCGGCCAGGATCCGCTTCACGGCGGAGGGCACGTCCGGGGTTTTCCCGTCCGCGTTCCGGTCGACGCGGCGTATTGCCTCCATGACGATGCCATCGCAGGCACCATGCCCCGTGTTGCCTCGCTTTCGATCGAGATCGGCCTGGTCGAACTTCTGGTAGGACGCGGCCGTCTCTTTCAGCGCTTCGCCGCCACGGCACTCGCGAAACTCCGACGCGGCGGCGCACTTGCCGAGTGCCCCGCCGCGTCGAACGCGGGAGAGCGTCGAGTTGGATGTCGAGGTGGGTGCCGCGTTCGTGCCACCGTTTCCAGATGGACTGGGCACTCGCGCAGGCGAAACAACCTGCGATGGTGTTCCCGTATCGTTACGTTGCGAAGGCTGGCTCGGCTGATCGCGCGATTCCACGGGATAGGACGATACGTTAGTGCGACTGATTTCCATACGGCTCTCCCACGAGAAGGGACACGGTTGACGTGGCGCCGAAATCAGGACCAGTTCTTCGCTTGACCAGCGGATGATGGCTCTCGGCGGCACAGGGTCAGTGTGGGTGAGCATGCTTCGTGTCGGGCGCTGAATAACTGCTACACCAACGCTCGGCATAGCCGTGCCGGGTCATCGCACGCGCAATGGTGCGCGGGGGCCGATCGGACGATCGGCCCTGCAGCAGGCGTTAAACAGAGTTAAGCGGAGGCGCTGATGTCCCGCGGGCGCCCGCAGGCCGGGACTACAACCGCCCCGGACGCGGATCGGCCACGAAACCGCCGCGATTGGGCATCACCACGCGCGGCAGCGACGCCGCGTCGAGGCGCGTATTCGCCGGCACGATGCCGTTCTGGTTGAGCAGGAAGGCGCTCACCGCATACACCTCGTCAGCGGAAAGCGATTCGGGCGCGTTGTACGGCATCGCGCGGCGGATGTAGTCGAAGAGCGTCGTCGCATAAGGCCAGTAGCTGCCCACGGTGCGCTTGGGCTTCGCGCTCGCGAGCGTCCCCTGGCCGCCCACCAGCGCGTCGCCGAGACCGCCCTGGCCCTGCGCGCCATGACACGCCGCGCACTTCGCGGCGAACACGTGCGCGCCCGTCGCGACGTCGCCGCTGCCCGCGGGCAAGCCGCGTCCATCCGGCGCGACGTCGATGTTCCAGGCGGCGAGATCCTGCTCGGTGAGCGGCGTGCCGATCTCGTGAGCCGCGCCGGTGTGCTGTGCGACCCGCGCGACCGGCGCGCTCGATGCGCAGGACGCCAGCATCGCCAGAGACAGCAGCGTGGCCAGCGCCGTGCGCGCCGGCGTAATCTTGCGATGACCGTCATGCATTGCGCACCTCGCCGCTTTCGTCCACGCGCCATGGTTGGATCGCGTTGTAGTGGTATTGCGAATTCAGGCCGCGCGCCGCGACGAGTTCAGCGCGCGTCGGTTGCACGTAGCCGGTCGAATCGGTGGCGCGCGAGAGAATAGCGGCCGCGCCGCCGTCCCAACGCCAGTCCGCGTCAAAGCGGGTCAGCGCGCGATCGTGGATCGCCCCGACGAGGCGCGCGGCACGCCACGTTGCGCCGCCGTCCGTCGATACCTCGACCTTGCGGATCGTGCCGCGTCCCGACCAGGCAAGACCGCTGATCGGGTAATAGCCGTGCGTGGTGAGGCGATGTCCCGGCGAAGGCCGCGTAATCACCGACTTCGCGTCCATCTCGAAGGCGAACTGGCGCGCGGTGCCGTTCGCGAGCAGGCTCGTATATTTCGAGGTTTCCTCGCGGGTTTGCAGCGGCGCGTCGACCAGCTTCAGGCGGCGCAGCCACTTCACGTTGGTATTGCCCTCGAAGCCGGGCACGATCAGCCGCAGCGGATAACCATTCTCCGGGCGCAAGCGCTCGCCGTTTTGGGCATAGACCACGAGCGCCCGGTCGAGGATGCGATCGAGCGGCAAACTGCGCGTCATCGCGGCGGCATCGGCGCCCTCCGCCAGCAACCAGCCACCCCCGGTTGCGCGACCGGACACGGATAAACCGCCCACCTCTTCCAGCAAAGTGGACAGGCGCACGCCGGTCCATTCGCAGCACGAGAGCAGACCATGGGTGAGTTGCACCGGCATGCCGCTTGGACCGTTCCATTCGTTGCCGGTATTGCCGGAGCATTCGAGAAAATGAATGCGCGATTCGGACGGCAGGCGCAGCAGGTCGTCCATCGTGAAGAGTTTCGGCGTGCGCACGAGTCCGTGTATCGCCACCCGGTGCTGATCGGGATCGATGTCCGGTACGCCGCCATGATGGCGTTCATAGACCAGGCCGTTGGGCGTGAGCGTGCCGTGCAGATCGGCGAGCGGCGTCATCGACGAAGCCGCGCCGGGCAGCGGCCACGCGCGCGCGCTACGCCGCACGACATCTGCTTCGTGCGGCGACGGCACACCATAAGGATGGTCGAGGATAGGCGCACCGGGCACGCGGCTCGACGGCGCGACCTCGAGCGGCTTGAGCAGTTCACTCGCGGCCACGGCTTGGGACACGGCGAGACCGCCGGCCGCCAGACGGCCAAGCAATCGACGGCGGCCGCGCGACGGCGGCGTGTCCGGCACAGGGAGACGTAACGGCATCATGCCCCGCCGCTAAGCCAGCACATTCGAGAACACCCGGTCCGCGAGGCGATTCGAATCGGTGCCGCTGTTGAGCACGCCGACCGCTTTCAGGTCGTCGGCATAAAGCGAGATTTCTTTCCTGAACGCATCGCCGACCGGATGATGACGATCGGTGTGGCTCTTGAGCATCGCGCTCAGTTGACCCACGTTCGCGGATGGCGTGTAGACCGAGAAGATCGCGGCGGCATCGTCCGGATGATTCGCGGTCCACTCGGTGGCCTCCAGCAGCGCCTGGGTCAACGCCTGCGCGGTCGCGCGATCCTTGCGCACCAGCGAACCGCGCATGCCGAGCACGCAGCACGAACGCGTCTGGTATTCGCCGCACAGATTGTTCGACACTTCATAAAGGTGATCGGACTCGCGGATCGACCAGATGGTCGGGTCGCCATCCGCGATAGCCTGCACTTCGCCCTTTTTCAACGCCTCGCCCAGCAGATTCGCCGGATACTGGCGCCAGTTCACGTCACGCTCCGGATCCACGCCGATTTTCTTCAACACGATGGCGAAGAAATTCTTGGTCGGACTCGCCATATCGCTGACGCCGATCGTGCGGCCCTTCAGCCCGCCCAAATCGACAATGCCCGACGCCCGCGTGGCCAGCAAACGCATGCAGCCGCCGTGAATCCCGGCGGTCAGTTTCACGTCGAAGCCCTGCTCCAGCGGCTTGATCCAGCGCAACGCCATGCCGACGCCCGCGTCGGACTTGCCGGTCGCGATCGCCTCCAGCAACTGATCGGTCGAGCCGGAAAAATTCACCAGCTCGACCTGCAAGCCGTGACGCTCGAAAAAGCCCTGCTTCACCGCTACGGCAACGGGCGCGGTGCAGATCGCCCCTGCATTCCACGAAAGCTTGAGCGGCTTGAGCGGAGCCTGCGGCGTTTGCGCGAAGGTCAGCGGGCCAGGCATCAGCACCGCACCGCCTAACGCCGCGGCGCCCGCGCTCCACGCCGTCTTGCGCAGCCATGCGCGGCGAGCCGGGTTTGGCGGAGCTTCATCGAAGGGATTCATGGTGAGTATTCCTCAGGTCGTTTGTTGTCTGTCGATGGTTCTATTCGTTCAGGTATCCAGACCGAGCTGGGCAAGCACCTCGCGGCGCAACGCGACCAGTTTCGGGTCGTCGCGATGGCGCGGATACGGCGCGTCGTTGCGCACCTCGGCGATCACCCGCGCCGGCCGCTCGCTAAAGACGATCACCCGGTTCGCCAGCAACAGCGCTTCTTCCACGTCGTGCGTGACCAGCAGCACGGAGAAGCGCGCGTCCTGCCAGAGGCGCGCGAGTTCGTTCTGCATGCGGATGCGCGTCAGCGAATCGAGCTTGCCGAACGGCTCGTCCAGTACCAGCAGCGCCGGATCGTTGACGAGCGCGCGGGCCAGCGCCACACGCTGCGCCATGCCGCCCGACAACTGATGCGGAAACGCCTCGGCGAATTCAGTCAGGCCGACCAGTTCCAGCGCGGCATCGATGCGTTGCCGCACCCGCGCGTCCTGCGAACCGCCGCGCCGGGCAAAGCCTCTGCGCTGCGCCTGCGGTCCGACGCCGACGTTGCCGCGCACCGTGCGCCACGGGTACAAGGTCGGATCCTGGAACACCACCACACGCGACGGATCGGGCCCGGTGATCGCAGCGCCATCTGCCTGCACGCTGCCCTGGGTCGGCGCATCGAGCCCGGCGACCAGTCGCAGCAAGGTGGACTTGCCGCAACCGCTCGGTCCGAGCAGCGCGACGAACTCGCCCGGCTCGACGGCGAAACTCACGTCCTGCAATACCGGCAACGCGGCGCCGCGCAGCGCGAATCGATGGCTGACGTGACGCACGTCGATGCGCGCGCCGTCACGAACCGGCGCCGCGGCGGCCGGCTGATTCAATACCTCGGGTACGGCTACCATTTGAGCAATCCTTTTTGCCAGGCCAGCAGGCGGTCGCGCACGCGGAACAGCAGCGTGATCAGACCGGAGCACATCAGCGCCATCACCAGCAACGCGGCATACATATTCGAGTACGCCGCCCAGCCCTGCGCCCATTGCAGATACCAGCCGAGCCCCGCTTTCACGCCCATCATCTCCGCGACGATCAGCACCGAAAACGATGCACCGAGCCCCATGAACAGCCCGACGAACACCGACGGCAACGCGGCCGGAATCGCGACGCGCAGGATCAGGAACGCGGGCCTCGCGCCGAGCGTGCGGGCAATGTCGTAGTACGCGGAATTGACGCTGGCCACGCCCGACCACGTCAGCACGGCGACCGGAAACGCTGTCGCCAGTGCGATCAGGAACACGCTTGCGCTGAAGCTCGACGGGAAGAAGAAGAACGCCAGCGGCAGCCACGCGGTGGCCGGCAGCGGGCCGATCAGCCGCAGAACGGGATGCACCCAGTAACTCACGGCCTGCGACCAGCCGATACTCACGCCGATCGTGAAACCCGCAACCGCGCCGAGCAGATAACCGTAGGCAAGCAGGCCGAACGAATGCACGACGCTCGTGCCGAGCCGCGGATAGTCTTCGGCATAGACGCCGATCAACGCTTGCGGCGGCGCGAAGAAGGGCCGCGGCAACCATTCGAGCTGTGCCGTGACGGCTTCCCAGGCACTGACGCCGAGCGCCAGCGCGAGCAGCCACGGCATCGCGGCGAGCCATGCACCGATACGCGTGGAGGTTGCCGCCTTGCGCCCGGACGGAGCGCGCCATCCCGCGAGCGCCGTCGCAGCCGCGAATGCCGCGAGCACCAGCTTGAGCGCAATGAAGGTGTTCGTGTACGGCCAGTCGTCGAGACTCGGCCACCACTGGGTCAGCGCCGCGCTGGCCAGCCACGCGAGCGCGGCAAGCCATGCAATCAGCACGCCGCGAGGGAGCGCGCGCCTGTTTGTGAGGCCTCCGGCATCGCCGGACTCCGCGTCGATATCAGGCCCTCGCGTCGCAATCGAATCGAACTGGGTGGACATAAGCGTTCCAGCCTCCTGCATTGTTGAGTTAGCGCGAGCGCATACTGAAAATCGTCTTCACGCGGGGTCTGGCTGCGCGTAATCCTCGCCGTCGATGTCATAGCCTGACGGCTCCCACCGAATCACCAGCAGCACGAGCAGCGAAGTCAGCGGCGCAATCGCGATCAGCCAGAACACCTTGGTGCCGAACGCGGCGGCCAGCACGGGGAACAGAAACAGCGACACGGTCGAGGCGCTGCGCACCAGCGTCTGGTTGAAGCCGACACCGATGCCGCGCAAGGACGTCGGATAGCTGAGCGACGCATACGTCATCGAATGCGAGCCCGGTCCGAAACCCTGTCCGAACAGGTAGCCGCCGAGCAGCAGGATCGCCACCACGACGAGCGCGCCGCTGCCCGGCTTGCCGATCAGGGCGAGCCCGATGAGCGAGGCGAATTGCAGCGAGTGGCCGAGCACCGTCATTTTCCAGGCGCCGACCGTCGGCGCCGTGCGCACGCCGATCAGGCCGCCCACGAACGCAAACGCCAGATTCAGGCACAGCGCCGCGATGATCGTGGTGAGCGGGCCCTGGTGAAAGAAGCTCGTGATGATCACCGGCAAGCCGAAGATGATTGCGTTGTAGCCAAACGAGGAAGCACTGCCGATCACCGCGGCGAGAATCGTGCGGCGCCGGTAAGTGTCGTTGAAGAGCACGCCGTAGTTGCGCCACGATGCGGCGCGCGGCTTGTTCACCGGCGCGGCGCCGGCTTCGACCACGGCGTCCACGCCATACGAGCGCTTGAGAATCCGCGCCGCCTCTTCCAGATTGCCCTGATTCGCGGCCCACACCGGCGATTCGCTGATATAGCGGCTGCGCACCAGAATGATCACAATCGCAGGCACCGCGCCGAAGGCCAGCGTCAGACGCCACAGCCAGCCGAGCTGATGCTCCGGCAGAATCGCGTAAAGCCCGAGAATCAGCAGATAGCAGGTGCTCGTGGCCGCATACCAGGCGGGGCACCACGCCGCGACGCTGGCTGCCTTGTTGCCCTTGCCCGCCACGCGTGAGAACTCCGCGAGAAAGGCCATCGCGACCGGTAAATCGAGGCCGACGCCAAAACCCATCAAAAACCGCGCGCCGCCGAGCACCCATGCATTCGGCGCGAGACCCGCGGCAATCGCCGCGACCACGAAGAACAGCATGTCGGCCATGAACACACGATAACGGCCGATGCGGTCAGCCAGATAGCCGCCGAACAGCGCACCGAGAATCGCGCCGAACGTAATGGCCGATGAAACGAAGCCCACCTGCACCGGCGACAATGAGAACTGGCGCGCGATGTCCTTGATCCCGTAAGCGAGCGAGGTCAGGTCGTAAGCATCGAGAAAGACGCCGCCGAGCGCGATCGCAATCACGATGCGTGCATTGCTGCCCTTGGCAGCGCCGGCATTGACGATACGCGAGACGTCTTGCGCGCTACGAATGACAGCGGGCCGCGCGGCGCTATCGGCGCTCGCCTGCGGGGCGGCGGCGGCGGGTGGGAAAGCAACAGTGGACATGATCCGGACTTCGCATGAGTGGCTGAAGCGTTGCATGGTAGCCATGCGATCGATGCCGGCAAAACGACGAATTTAACTATGCAAATCGGGAAATCCGCGCTTGCTTCAATGCACCACTTTGAAGCCACGCGCAGCCGGTACGGTTCGCACTTCTGCAGATTTTCTTATCTGCAATGATTGGTTGGATTCGAGCGCACGCGAATCTAACGTGTAGTTCCGACTGTGCGCCGACCTGAGCTTTCACACCCGTTCGCACCCGTTCGCACCCGCTTCCTTCTCTCGATTGGTATTTGCGCATGCGCTATTTCCGTTTGCTGAAGACTTTCGTCGCGGTGGCGACACTCTCGCTTGCCGCGGCTCACGCCTACGCCGACAAACCGGCTGTGATCCGCATCGGTGTCGCGCAACAAGGCACCGGCGACCCGCCCTCTTTTGGCGGCTCGCCGGCGGCGACCGTGCAATTGCAGCAGTCGCTCGAAAAGGAATTCGCCGCCGACGGCATCAAGGTCGAATGGCTGTTCTTCAAGGGCGCGGGCCCGGCGGTCAACGAAGCGATCGCCGACAAGTCGCTCGACTTTGCCTTCCAGGGCGATCTGCCCGCCGTGCTCGCCCGCGCCAATGGCCTGAAAACGCACCTGCTGCTCGCCTCGGGCGTACGCACCGGCATCAAGGTCGCCGTGCCCGCGGATTCGGATGTGCACTCGCTCAAGGACCTCAAAGGCCGGCGCGTGTCGATCTTTCGCGGCACCAATCTGCAACTCGTCGCCGACAACGCGCTCGCCGCCAATCAGTTGAACGAACGCGATCTGCGCGTGATCAATCTCGATACCGCGAGTTCGCTCGCGGCGCTGGCGTCCAAGGGTATCGACGCGTCCGTCAACGATTACCACGTGTACAAGCTGCGTGACCAGGGACTCGCGAAGGTCGTCTACGAATCGCAGAACGACGGTCCGCAGTTCACGCGTCAGTCTCATCTGCTGGTGCTCGACGACTTCGATCACGCGCATCCGGATGTCGTGCAGCGCGTCGTCAATGTGTTCGTGAAAGGCGCGCAATGGTCCTCCGACGAAGCCAACCGCGATGCGCTCTTCAAACTCTGGGCCAAGAGCGGCGTGCCTTACTCGTCATGGCAGGCCGAGTTCGCGAATCAAAGCCTGAAGGATCGCAATTCGCCGCTGATCGATCCGTTCATCGTGGCGCGCTACAAAGCCGTGGCCGACGACGCGTTGAAACTCAAGCTGATTCGTCAGCCGGTCGAAGTGGACGGCTGGTTCGAAACGAAGTATCTCGACAACGCGCTGCGCACGCAAAAACTCGACCACTACTGGACGCGTTACGACGCCGCGGGCAAACCGCTCGGCTAACGCTCAGCCACCTCACCGGAGCGATCACGATGAGCGAAACCGTAATCCACGTCGAACGTGAACGGCTTGCCTCAGCCAACGTGCCGCACGCGTCGCTATTGCGCGATGCGCGGCTGCGCGCAATAGCGTGGCGGCTCGCGCCCTGGGTGTTGCCCGCCCTGCTGCTCGCGCTCTGGACCGTGGGCTGCGAGCGCGGCTGGATCGCACCGCAAATCCTGCCGCCGCCCGAGCGTGTGTTCGACACGCTCGTCGAACTGGCCCGCAGCGGCGACCTCGCGCGCAATACGCTGATCAGCCTGCAACGCGTGCTGCTGGGTTTTGGCGCAGGCACGCTGCTCGGCTTCGCGCTCGGCGCGGCGCTGGGTCTGTCGCGCAGGCTCGAGGCTTATGTGCTGCCGAGCTTCAATGCTTTGGTGCAGATTCCCGTGCTCGGCTGGCTGCCGTTCCTGCTGTTGCTGGTGGGTGTGGGCGAACCGCTCAAATACATTCTGATCGCGCATGCGGCGCTCGTGCCGGTCACGCTGAGCACGCTGCAAGGCTTCCGGCAAACGCCCGCCGCGCTCGATGAAGTCGCGCGGGTGTTCGAATACAGCGGCTGGCAACGGATTGTCTATCTGGTTCTGCCCGCGGCCGTGCCGACGCTCGCCACCGGAGTGCGGCTCGCGTTCACCAAGGCATGGCTCGCGCTGGTGGTCGTCGAACTGGTGGCGTCTTCCGAAGGACTCGGCTATCTGATCGTCTACGGGCGGCAGCTTTTCCAGCTCGACCTGGTGATGGCGTCGGTGGTCGTGGTGGGCGCGATTGGTTATGCGGTGAATCGGGCGCTGGACGCACTCGAAGCGCGTTTGCGGCGCGGACAGCCGTCGGCGTTCCGCGAGTAATGGCATGCAGGCGCACGAACACGCATCGATACGGACCAGTCCGCACCGTGACAGCGCAGGACACACCCGGACACCCCAGGCGCTGCGATATGCACCGACACCACCGTCAGCCACGCCCGCGAAGCGCCGCCCGTGAGGACACCCCAATGACTCTCGCCCTCTTCAAACGTTCCACCCCGTCGCTCAAGTCCGCCGACGCAGCCTGCGACTGCACCGCGCCCGCCGCTTTCCAGCGCGCCGCCCGGCCGCGCCGTCCGTGGCTGGCGCGCTTCGATTGGCGCGGGAGCGTCTTGCCCGTCGTCGCGATTGCGATCTGGTGGGCCGTTTCGGAGGCGCATGTGATCAAAAGCGGCCTGCTGGTCAGCCCCGCGCAGGTGCTCGCCACCGCATGGCAGCAGATCATCAGCGGCGCGCTGCTGAAGGCGCTCTCGGCCTCGCTCGCACGCGAAGCGAGCGGCTTTGTGATCGGCACGCTGGGCGGCCTGCTGCTCGGCAGCGTGCTCGGCTTCTCGCGGCTTGCCACACGCATGATCGGGCCGAGCTTCGACACCTTCAAGCAGATTTCACTGTTCGCGTGGATTCCGCTGATCTCCGTGTGGTTCGGACTGGGCGACGCGGCGAAAGTCGTGTTCCTCTCGCTCGCCGCGCTTCTGCCCGTCACCGCGCACACCTGCGACGGCATCCACGCGGTGCCGCGCGCTTATATCGAAGTCGCGCGCGCCTTCCGTTACTCGCGCTGGCAACTCATTCGCGCCGTGATCCTGCCCGCCGCGCTGCCGTCGATCTTCACCGGCATCTATCTCGCGCTGATCTATTCATGGCTCGCCACGCTCGGCGCCGAATATCTGCTGGTGGCCGGCAGCGGCATCGGCAATACGCTGATCGACGGCAGCGAGCAGTTCCGCATGGATCTGGTGCTGTTCGGCGTGATCGTGGTCGGCATAACCGGTTGGGCATTGAACGCGCTGGCGCGGGCCGTGGAACGCGCGATCTTCGCGCGCCGGCTCCAGTCCGCCGTTCGATGAACCCGCAACTGAACTCTCACCGCCCGGACCGCTCATGACATCTTCCACGCTCTCCGACAGCATCGACATTCTCCACGTCAGCAAACGCTACGCGCAGCAAGGCGGCGCACCGCTCGCCGTGCTCGACGACATCAGCCTGCGGGTGCGCGCCGGTGAGTTCGTCAGCGTGCTCGGTTCGAGCGGCTGCGGTAAATCCACGCTGCTGCGGCTGATCGCCGGACTGGACACCGACTATAGCGGCGACATCGTGGTCGCGGGCGACAAGGTGCGCGACACATCGCTCGAACGAGGCATCGTGTTCCAGGATCACCGCTTGTTTCCGTGGCTCACGGCTTCGCAAAACATTCTCGCCGCGCTGCGCAATGCGCCGCTTTCCGCCGCCGAAAAACGCGAAGCCGTGGCGGAACATATCGCGCTAGTCGGGCTCAAGGGTTTTGAACATGCCTACCCGCACCAACTGTCGGGTGGCATGGCGCAGCGCGTGGCGATTGCGCGCGGTCTCGTCAATCGCCCGCGCGTGCTGCTGCTCGACGAGCCATTCGGCGCACTCGACGCGCTGACGCGCGGGCGGTTGCAAAACGAGTTGCAGCGCATCTGGGAACACGAACGCATCACGATGATCCTCGTCACGCACGATGTCGACGAAGCGCTTTACCTCGGCGATCGCGTCGTCACGATGGCACCGCGCCCCGGCCGCATCAAGCGAATCGTGGACGTGGCCTTGCCGCGTCCGCGCGAGCGCCATGACCCGCGCTTCATCCGCCTGCGCGACGAAGTGCTGGCCGACTTCGCCGGGCCTGACCGCGCGCGGCACGAACCCCATACGGACGATACGCCGCAAGACGGCACGCGCATTCCGGTAGCAAGTCCCCCGATCACCGAATGGCGGCTCGCGTGGTGACACGCCCGCTGTCCCATTCGCACAACCACCCTTCACGGAGCAGACGATGAGCGGCGACAAACAGCCGAAGCGGCAGATCAGACTGGGCGCCTTCCTGATGGAGACGGGCCACCACATCGCCGCATGGCGGCATCCCGATGCGCATGCGGGTGGCGGACTGGACTTCGCGCACTACGCGGAGCTCGCGCAGATCGCCGAGCGCGCCAAATTCGACGCGATTTTTTTCGCCGACAGCGTGAGCGTGCGCGATACCAATCTGCCCTCGCTATCGCGCACCGCGCGCGCCGATCACTTCGAACCGCTTACCTTGCTGTCGGCGCTTTCGGTCGTGACGAAACATATCGGCCTGATCGCGACGGTGTCCACCACGTTCAACGAGCCGTATAACCTCGCGCGCAAATTCGCGTCGCTCGATCATCTGAGCGGCGGCCGCTCGGGCTGGAACCTGGTGACGTCGAGCACGGAATCGGAGGCGCTCAATTTCAGTTTCGATCGGCATCCGGAGCACGCAGTCCGCTACGAGCGCGCGAGAGAGTTCTACGACGTGGTGGCGGGCCTATGGGATAGCTGGGAAGACGACGCGTTTATCCGCGACAAGGACAGCGGCGTCTATTTCGATCAGGACAAGCTGCACGTGCTCGGCCACGCGGGCAAGCACTTCAAGGTGCGCGGGCCGCTGAACGTGGCGCGTTCGCCGCAGGGTTGGCCGGTCGTCGTGCAGGCGGGCGCGTCCGAGGCCGGGCGTGAGCTCGCGGCGCAAACCGCCGAGGTGATCTTCGTCGCGCATCAAACACTCGACGAAGCGCAGTCGTTCTATCGCGACGTCAAAGGGCGTCTGGCGAAATACGGGCGCGCGCCGGACCATCTAAAGATCATGCCGGGCATTTTCCCGGTGGTCGGCCGCACCCAGGAGGAAGCCGAGGCGAAGTTCGCCGCGCTCCAGGACCTGATTCATCCGACCGTGGGCCTGTCGCTGCTGTCGAACATGTCTGGCGGCGTCGACCTCTCCCAATACCCCGTGGACGGACCGCTGCCCGAATTGCCGGAAACCAACGGCGGCAAGAGCCGTCAACGCCTGCTATTCGATCTCGCGCGGCGCGAAAACCTGACGATTCGCGATCTGTATCTGCGCATTGCCGGTGCGCGCGGCCATCAGCAGGTGGTCGGCACGCCGCAAAGCATCGCGGACCAGTTGCAGCAGTGGTTCGAGGAAGAAGGCGCGGACGGTTTCAACATCATGTCCCCCTGGTTGCCAGGCGGACTGACGGAATTCGCCGAACTGGTGGTGCCCGAGTTGCAACGGCGTGGGCTGTTTCGCACGGAATACGAGGCAGGCACGCTGCGCGGCAATCTCGGGCTGCCGCGCCCCGCTAACCGATACGCCAGTGCCACGCAGCAGGTCGCGGCCGCAGCCGGCCGATAAAGCGCCGGCGCTCACACCGTCGCGCCCGTTCTCTTTCGCAAGGAGTTTTTCATGAGTGCAGCCGCAGTGCAGGAAGTACAGTCGATTCAGGTCACGCCGCTGTCCGCGCATATCGGCGCGGAGATTCACGCTGTCGATCTCACGCAGAAGCTGGATGCGCGCCAGATCGCGGAGATTCGCGCGGCGCTTCTGAAGTGGCGCGTCGTGTTCTTTCGCGAGCAGTTCCTGACGCACGAGCAGCATGTTGCGTTCTCCGCGCAATTCGGCGAACTGACCTTGGGACATCCGGTGTTCGGCCACGTGGAGGGGCATCCGGAGGTCTATTCGATTTCGAAGTACCGCAAGGCCACGCGTTTCGAAGGGCAGACCCTGCAACGCCCCTGGACGGGCTGGCACACGGATGTCACGGCCGCGGTCAATCCGCCGTGGGCGTCGATCCTGCGCGGCGTGACGATTCCCCCTTACGGCGGCGACACGCAGTGGACCAACCTGGTCGCCGCCTATCAGAAGCTATCGGCGCCGCTGCGTTCTTTCGTCGACGGACTGCGTGGCGTTCACCGGTTCACGCCGCCGGCCGGCGCGAGCGGAACGCAAGCGTTCATCCAGGCCGTCGAGCAACGCGCGCTCGTCACCGAACATCCGCTTGTCAGGGTTCATCCGGAAACGGGCGAGCGGGCGCTGTATGTCAGCCCGAGCTTCCTGAAATCCATAGTCGGCGTGAGCCCGCGCGAAAGCCAGGTGCTGCTCGAACTGCTGTGGGAACACGTGACGCGGCCGGAGTTCACCGTGCGCTTCAAATGGGAGGCCGGCAGCGTCGCGTTCTGGGACAACCGGGCAACGGCTCATCTCGCGCCCACGGATATCTTCGATCTCGACTTCGACCGGCAGCTGTACCGCACGACGCTGGTCGGCGACGTGCCCGTCGGCCCGGACGGCGCGCAATCGGTGGCGATCGAAGGTTCGCCGGTCAGCGCCGCCGCGGCCGTCGCCTTGAACTGAGGACACCGCCGCGCGCTTGCGATCGGCGGGACATCGCCATGACATCGCCATGACTTAGGCACGGCGCGCGCAAATCCGCCAAACCCTCAGTGCTCACTCGACTCGCCCCATGTCTCTCGGCTATCTTACGGACTGGGACGATCGAAGGGCACAATATGGCGACGTTTCGTGGCATTGCGGCAGTCTTACTGTTCACGCTGCTGAGCGCCTGCGCGAGCTTGCCGCCGCAGGCCGGCCGCACCGAGACGCACGCACTGACGGACACGGACAACACCCGGCTTGCCGCCGCCTTCGTACCGCAGGAGCGCAAGCACCCCGACAGCAGCGCCTTTCACCTGTTGTCCAACGGCGTCGATGCCCTGCTCGCCCGTATCGTGCTCGCGGAAGCGGCCGATCGTACGCTGGACCTGCAGTACTACATCTGGCACGACGACCTGACCGGCCGCCACCTGGCGAACGCGGTGCTCAAAGCGGCCGATCGCGGCGTCAGGGTTCGCGTTCTGCTGGACGATCTGGGCACGGGCGCCGACGACAAGGTTCTGCTCGCCATCAGCTCGCATCCCAATATCGAAATACGCCTCTTCAATCCGGTCGCCAACCGCAGTTTCAAGAAACTGGGCACGGCGCTGGAGTTCAGCCGGATCAACCGTCGCATGCACAACAAGTCGCTGATCGCGGACAATCAGGCCGCCATTCTGGGTGGCCGCAACATCGGCGATGAGTACTTCGGCGCATCCAGCGAGGTCGATTTCGGCGACCTCGACGTGCTGACTTTCGGACCCGTGGTCCATCGCGTCTCCAACGCCTTCGACGAATTCTGGAACTCGGATGCCGCCTATCCGATCGTCAGCCTGACCGGACATGCCGCCGAGCCGGACGCGCTGCCGGCCTATCGCGCGAAGCTCACGGCGTTCATCGCATCCGAGCATGATTCGCCCTACGTCACGCAGGCGAGAGCCAGGCTCGGCGAAACGCTGGCTGCGCGCGACACCGACTTCTCGTGGGGCAAAGCGACCCTGCTCTACGACGACCCCGCCAAGATCACCCGCTCGCCGGACGATCCGCAGGGACATCTGCTGTCGCAGTTCAATGCGTTGCGTATCGAGCCCGCCAAGGAAGTGCTGGTCATCTCGCCGTACTTCGTGCCCGGCAAAAAAGGCGTGGCGTGGATGCGCGCCCAGACACAGCGCGGCGTGCGTGTCACCGTGCTGACGAACTCGCTCGCCGCAACGGACGTTGCCGCCGTTCACGCGGGGTATCAGCGTTACCGCAAGGATCTGCTCGACGCGGGCGTACACCTTTATGAATTGAAACCGGCTGCCGGCGAAGACAGCGGCGGGAAGAAGAAATCGATTCTCGGTTCCTCGAAGGCTTCGCTGCATGCGAAGACCTACGTATTCGACCGGAGCAGCGTCTTTATCGGCTCGATGAATCTCGATCCTCGTTCCATCACCCTCAATACGGAGATCGGCGTGTATTGCGAAAGCCCCCCGCTCGCCGCACAGGTCGCCGATGGGCTCGAACCGAAGCTGGACCAGATCGCGTGGCGGCTCGAAACCCGCACCGATCCCAACGGTACGAGCAGGATCGTGTGGATCGACACCGCGCCGGATGGCAAGGTGACCGAGAGCGGCGAACCCGGCGTGTCCGGCATGAAGCGTGTCGGTATCTGGTTCCTTGGCTTGCTGCCGATCGAATCGCAGCTGTAACGCGGGACCGCGCTGATTCAGCGGTTCAACTTCAGCGAAACAACTTCAGCAGATCAACGTTTGATCTTCAGATACGCACGGCTGATCGTGGGCCGTGTATGGACCCACAACCGCGAAGCCAGCCATGAAGCCGGCTTGTTCCGTACTTCGAGGCGAGTAATCGAGCGCGCCGTCCCGTCATTGCGGCCCGAATAGTTCGAACCCGGCTCGCACGTGTAGAAATGGCGGAAGCCCGCCTGAGCCGCGATGCGCCGATAGTCCGCGTCGTGATAGCCCTGCGGCCAGCACAGGTGATCCGACACGCCGCCCAGCTTCTGCTCCAGCGCGGCGCGTGCGCTCGCGAGATCGGCTGACAGTCCCGCGCATTTCTCCTCTGCGTGAGAGCACACTTGATCCCATCTCACGTGGCTATGCGTGTGACTGTGAAATTCGAACGTGCCGGCTTCACGCATGGCATGAATCTCGGACCATCGCAGAATGGCGCGATCGGGTTCGCCGTTTTCAATCGCCCGTTCGCCGTCGTGGTGATTGAGCAAGGCAGGCACGTCGCCGCCCGAGCGGGCATGCTCGCGCACCGGCCCTTCGCCGATCCAGCTCGTCACCAGAAAGCACAGCGCGGTCAAGCCGTGCGCCTGCAGAACCGGATGCGCATGCACCCAGTTGTCGAGGTAGCCGTCGTCGAAAGTGAGCACGACGGATTTCTTCGGCAAGGGCTCGCCCGCCAGATAGGCCGACAGTTGCGCGCTGCCGATGGTCGTGTAGCCCGCAGCGGCCAGATACGCCATCTGCTCGGCAAAATGCTCGGGCGACACCGTGATCATGCCTGGCGACGTACTGATATGGTGATACATCAGCACCGGCACCGCGCGCGCGAACTTCGTCATGCTGTCGCCCGCCATTCGCCATAGTAAGGGCGCCGGGCATAGATGCCGCGCATATAGCAATCGATGGTCTCGTTCGCCATGGCGTCGACCGTGAAACGGCTGTCGGTCTTCAGACGCGCCGCAAACCCCAGGCGCTCGCGCAGCGGCGCATCGTCGATCAGACGCGCAAGCGCGCTTCTCAACGCATCGATATCGTGCGGCGGCACGAGCAGGCCGTTCACGCCGTCGTCGATCAACTCGGGCACGCCGTCGACCCGCGTGCCGATCACCGGCAGACCTGCCGCCATCGCTTCTATGAAGGATTGGCCGAGCGCTTCCTGATGCGTCGGTAAAACGAATAGATCACATCCGCGCAATACGTTGGCAATGTCCGTGCGGAACCCGAGCAGATGGATGCGATGGGCCAACCCCATGCCATCGACAATGGCCTTGATCTTGTCGAACCACACGCCGTCACCGGCCATCACGACATGCAGGTTGGGCCGCTCGGCCAGCATCGGCTGAACGGCTGCGATGAGATCCTCATGACCTTTCTTCTCGCGGATGATCGCCACCATTCCGGCAACCACGCTCGTGGCGTCCAGTCCGAGTTCGTCGCGCAGGGTGGAGCGTGTCAGCGCTTCCGGCTTCAGGATGCCGTCGTAAATCGTCTCCACGCGGTTTTCATGCACGCCCGCCGAAATCAGATACTTCCGCACATGATGGCTGACCGCGACGACGCGATGCGGCAGCCAGTTATACGTGGCCAACGACGTGATAGGCAACGCCAGATGCCGCGTGCGCACGATAAACGGCGTCCGCGCCAGCCGCCCCGCCATGCCGGCGACGAGGCTGTCATGTCCGCTATGGGTGTTCAGCACGTTGAAGCGGCGACGCTCGAGCAGCGTCCTGATGGTCAGCATGGAGCGCAGGTCGCCGCCGCTGCGCATACGCGCATGATGCACTTCGAAGCCTTCGGCGCGCGAACGGATGCCGATGCGCGCGTCTTCCGGGCACACGAGCTGGACGTTATGGCCGAGCGAGCGCAGCGCGATCATTTCCTTGAGCGTGCGAACCTCCTGGCCTCCCCATCCACGCGACGACTCGCTGTGGAGAACGCTTAATGCTTTCATTGCGCTGACTTGCCTTACGGCAACCTATCCTGTCTACGACGTGCAGCTCGTAATCGTTCGTAATATTTACCTCGGACCTGTGCGGTCGGCAGGCAAACGCTTTGTTCATGGGGGCGCAGCGATGTGGAAGTGAACTCAACCTGCTATCGGTCGATGTCCATTTAACGGCCTGGCATGACTTCTCGTTGACACTCGACTTTCAAGTCGATGCTGGAGTATTTGGGTGGCTTCCGGTTTTGTAAATAGGCAAACATACCGTTAGGGTCGGCTCGCATAGGCGCAAACGTTGTCGTGGGGAAAGTGTTGTTTTTGGGCTTTCAAAGCGCCGGAGGGAAAAGCACGAAGACGGAAAGCGCTTGACTACTGCTGGCATTCTCCGTCTATCAATTGCGGATGATGTCTTTGAGCGGGCGCTGGCCGAATGTGTCCAGGGGGTTTCAGCGTTCGCGAAGCGTTCGCCCCTCAATGCCGCGAATCCGTGCTCAACGCAGCCACTTGCGCACGTCCTTCTCCCACTCCGGATCGCCGCAGCCTTGCGGGTTTTCCGGGCCAAGCACGGTAATGTAGCCGCGGCTCTTCATGCATGACTCGTAGGCGCGAATTTTCGTGCATTGATCCTGGCCAGCGTTCTTCGAGACCGCTTTGCATTGCGCGATCGACCTGTCCATTGGACCGAAGTCCATATCGCTCGCCTGGTTGAGCATGGGCGCGTCGGCGCCTGACGCGGAAAACTCGACCGGGCCGGTTTGTGCGCAAGCATTCAGCAGACTGGTCAACGCCACGATGAAGAGAAACTGAACACGTGGATGCATGGGCGACTCCTGCTCGAAAGAGGTTGCAAAATCATACGGTCGCATGGACAGCGGCAGCGCGCTTCCCAAGCGGTTGCTTATGTGGCGTCTGTCTCCGCACATTTTCAATCCGCCGGTTCTTCAAATCTGTTCAACGGTCCCGGCAATGCTTTGTCTTCACGTTTTATCCTCGCCCGGTCCGCATTCCTGCGAAGCACCGCGCCGATCTCTTTCCACACAGGAAAACGCGGCGCAGCGTCTCCCGCATAGTTCGACCGGACGGCGGCGATCAGCCTCGCGGCATCCTGATCCCCGGCGGCGTCGATATTATCGAAACGGGCCGGGCGGCCGAAGTCGCGCCCTCTGTCCATCCACGCATATAACGCAGGAATGGTCCGCCGCCACTCGCCCTTACGCGCGGTCGTTGCCAGCTTGCGCCAGGCGAGCGCGTCGCTTGCCAGCCAGCGTTGGCGCGCTTCGCTGAACGCACGCTGACCTCGCCGAACGAACGACGCGACACGCGTGCGCAAGGAAATCAGAAGGATCAGACCCAACACGACAAGACCACCGGCAATCGCTTCGCGTGCGTGGATCACGATGATTCTATGCGGCGTACCCTCGCGCATGGCTTCCAGAGGAATCTCGAACAGCGGCTTTTCCCGTACGGGAGCGGCCGAAAAACGCACCGCCGGCAACACGATCGTTTCCTTGCGCCGCGTAGTCGTGTTCCACCATTCGATCGTCACCGGCGGCAGGCTGAACGTGCCGCTGCGATCGGCCACGTAGCTCGCGCTGTCGGTGCGCTCGCCGGCGACGAGTCCCGCGCGATCTTCGACGATGTTGCGCGTCGCCGAAGGTCTCGCATAGCGCTTGAGTCCGGGCTCGTCCCCGAGTATCGCGGGTGGAATCAGCATCGACTCGGTGCCGGCGGCCCGTTGCGTAATCGTGCGCGTCAGCGGCGCGCCAACGGCGAGATGCGCCGGCGCCGGTTCGATTTTCTGTTCGACGGTGAGCTTGGGCGCGGCGAAAAACGGGCTCATGCCTTCGGCCCCGGGCGGCAATGTCGCGACGAACTTCAATGCCGGCGTACTCACCTGGGCCGGTCCCTGCATGCCGCCGGGATACACCGTAATGGTCAGCGGCGCGATCTCGTAAGTTTTGCCGGCCTGCGGCGCGATCCGGTACGCGCGGCTCACGCCGAACCAACGCGTGCCGTCGATGTCCTCCGAGAGGTTGTCGGCCTGCTCGTCGGGCAGGTTCACGATCGCGTCGGCGACGGTGAACAAAGGCCAGTTCGGCGCTTCGGTAAACCATGTAGTGGTCAGCAGATCGACGACGAGCTTGACCTCGCTGCCCGCCACGACCGGCCCGGCTGGTTCCAGATGCGCGCGCGCCATGATGCGCGGCGCGGGATCGGCCGCCGCGGCCCGGGCTGCAAGCAGGGAGACCAGCGACGAAAGCAGCAACGTCACGAGAAGCGCAGCGCTGCGTGGAAACCGCATCATGGCGCACCACCCGTCTTTGCCGCGGATTCCTGCTCGAAACGCTGTTGCAGAAAGACAGCGGGCGATGTGTTCAGATTGCGCATCCAGGCATCCTCGCTGGGACGCGGCGCCGCCTCGATGACCGCTGTCGTGCCCCTGCCCTTCTTCTTGTCCACCTGCACCTGGTCGGGCGGATCTTCCTCGGGATCGGCGTCGTTCTGTTTGTCTCGCGCGAGCAGCGTTTGCAGGTAAGCGCGATTGGCCGCGGCTTGCGCGAGCGACGGTTGCAGTTTGAGCGCGTTGTCGTAGGCCTTGATCGCGCCCGCGTAGTCGTCGAGATGCGCGAGCGTATTGCCGATATAGAAATACGACTGCGCCGACTTGAGACGCGAGAAGGTTTCGAGCGCGCCCGCGTAGTCCCCCGCCAGATACTGCGCGCGTCCCTTCCACATCGGATCGTCGAAACGCGCCGCAGCCGCCTTGTAGTTGCCGTGTTCGAGATGCCAGCGCCCTTGCTGGTCGTGCGTCGCGAACAGATCAAGCCACTGCCACGGCGCCGCTTGCGCCGGACGCGGCAGCGCGCCGAAGGCAAGCGAGATCAGCACGACCGGCAGCCACTTGACGGTCCAGCCGCGCCGGAAGCTCCACAACGCGAGCAGCAGCAATGGCAACACGAGCCAGTAGCCGCTTTCCTTCCAGCGCGGCTCGATCTTCGTTTGCTCCGCTTGCGCGAGATAGGCCTGCGCGCGATGCTGGACCCACGACACATCGTCGTTGTCCGCGCGCATGCTGGCGAGCGGAATGCCGGCGTCGCGCGCGACGTGGCGGATCGCGTCGGCGTCGAAGGTGCCCAGCAGCGGATGGCCTTCGGCGTCCATCTGGATCATGCCGTCAGGACCGCGAATCGGACCGCCGTGCTCCGTGCCGACCGCGAGCCAGAGCAACTGGTGCCGCAGCGATTTCGCTTTCTGCACGAAGGCGTCCGTACCGTCTGCGTCGAAGCCGTCGCTCATGAACACGATCGTGCCCGCCGCCGGGTCGTTCGCCAGAAGCTGCTCGGCAACGTCGAGGCCGGCCGTCGCGTTCTTGCCGTCACGCGGCATCAGCGCTGGCGAAAGCGCGGGCACGTAGAGTTCGAGCATTGCCGGACCTTCGGTTGGCGGCACCACGAGGTGGGCGGTCGCCGCGAACACGACGAGTCCGGTGCGCGCGCCTTTGCGCGCTCTCGCGAGATCGAGCACCTTCTGTTTCGCGCGTTCGAGGCGGGTCGGCGCAATGTCGGTGGCATCCATCGAACGAGCCAGTTCGAGTACGACCACGAGCGGCGCCTTGTCCTGATTGAACGGCGGGCGCTCCTGTTGCCACGTCGGCCCCGCCGCGGCAAGCGCGCCGATGCCGAGCAGCAGCGCCAACGTATGGACGGGCTGAAGCACGCGCCGTTTCGCATCACCGACAATCAGATGTTCGAGCAAGGCCGGCGCAATCACACCGCGCCAACGCGCACGGACGTCGTTGCGGCGCAGCCAGACGAACGGCAGCAGGAGCGCCGGAATCAGCAACAGCAGCCACGCCGGCCGCAGAAAATGAAACGCCGTGAGGTCAATTTCCATGCTGCGCCTCGCTGACCGGCACACCTTGCGCGCGCTGCGCTCGCCCAGTCGAGCGCAGCAGCGCGACCAGCAACGCCAGCACGTGATAGAGCGCGAGAATGAATAAGCCCGCTGCGACCGGCACCCAGAAATAGTCGCGCTGCGGCCGGTAGATTTCCCGTTTGATTTTTTCGGGCGTCAGTTTGTCGAGCGTGGCGTACACATCGGCGAGATCTTTTTCCTGGCCTAGCGCACGAAATGCGCGGCCACCTGTGATGCTCGCAATGTGCGCCAACGCATCGAGGTCGACGCGATCCTCGCCGGTGGTGGCCGGGTCGCCGATGCCCACCGTATGCACCACGAGCTTGTGCTGCTTTGCGATCTCGGCGGCCCGCTCGGGTGGGATCGCGCTGCTGGTGTCGTTGCCGTCGGTGAGCAGGATCAACACTTTCTCCTGCGCGTGCGAATCCGCCATCAGCTTGACCGTCAGGCCGATCGCGTCGCCGATTGCCGTGCGTGGCCCCGCCATGCCGATCTGCATCTGATCGAGCAGGATCCGCACGCTGTCGTGATCGAGCGTGAGCGGCGCCTGCGGATAAGCCGCGTCGCCGAACACCACGAGGCCGATGCGGTCGCCCTTGCGCTTCGCCACGAAATCGGCCACCACGCGCTTGACGGCACTCAGCCGGTCCATACGCTCGCCGGCCGGATCGACGAAATCGCGCGTGGCCATCGATCCTGACAGATCGATCGCAAGCATCAGGTCGCGTGCCGGTTCGTCGCGCACGATTGGCGGCTCGACGAACACGGGTTTCGCCGCGCCGGTCACGAGCAGTATCCACAGCACCGGCAGCAGCAAACGCAACAGCCAGTGACGGCGCAGGCGCACGCCGCCGGGCGCCGGTTTTTCTCCCGCGGCCTGCGCCATTTCGTGGAAGAACGGCACGCGCACGGCCATCGCCGTGCTGCGATATGCCGGCACCAGCCACCACACCAACACGGGCAGCGGCAGCAGCGCGAACATCCACGGAAAATCAAACTTCCACATGATGATGCTCGATCCAGTCTCGCGCGTGCCGGATCAGCGCGGCGGCGTCGTCCGGCGAAACACTGGCGACCTGCTGCGGCGGCGCGTAGCTTGCGAGACTGAGCAGCGGGCCGGTTCGCGCGTCGAAGCGGCCGCGCGTACGGCGCAGAAAGTCGAGCCAGGCGTCGCAGGTCAGCGACGCGACCTGCTCGCGCGGTGCGACTTCGAGCGACGTGCGTTTGAGGAGCCGAGGAATCGCGGCGAGCATGGCCGCGCGCTGCATCGGGTCCGCGTAGCCAGACGCGAGACCCGCTTCGATGCCCGCCAGTTCCTTTAACGCATGACGCCGGTAACGCTCGCGCCGATAGCGCCGCCGGGCAGCCCATGACATCAGCAGGACGGCACCGAGCAGCACGATTGCGACGAACAGCCAGCCAATCGTTTGGGGTACGTACGATACCGGCGGGGGCAGCGGCAACTCCTGCAAGCCTTGCAGCTCCGCCGACGACCCGGCCGGAGCGAGCGTAGCGTTCGAGGTGCCGCTCATATGCCGCTCCCCCTGGCAGGCCGCGCGCGTTCGCCGAACAGACGGCGAACCTGATCGACGGCGGGCTCGTCGGTGGACAATGCCATGAGCGGCACGCCGCTCGTACGCAGCAATTCGGCCACTTCAGCCGTGCGTCCGCTGAACAGGCTCGACAGCGGCTCGCGCACCCGCGCCTGCTCGATGCGCAATTCGACCTGCAAGCGTCCTTCGCTGACCACCAGCGTACGGTGGCCAGGCATCTGCTGCCAGAGTGGATCGAAGATCATCGCCGCGACGACGTCGTTGTGCGCCGCGAGTTGCCGCAACAGTCGACGCGTGCGATCGCCCGCCCCGGCGAAATCGCTGACCACGCAAATCAGATAGTCATGCCCGGCAAGTTGAAGCACGCCTTCGAGCGCGGCGTCGAGCTGGTCGTATGCGGTTCTGGCTTCGCTTCCGGCATGCAGCGCGCCGTTCATCGCGGCGAGCGCGCCGAACAGGGTCTTGATGCGGCTGCGACTGCGCAAGGGTTTGATCCGCGTGAGCTGGCTGTCGTTGAACAGCACACCGCCGACGCGATCGCCCGCGGCGAATCCCATCCACACGGCAAGCGCGGCGGCCTCGGCGGCCACGACCGATTTGAACGCGCGGCGCGAGCCGAAAAACATGCTCATGCGCTGATCGACGACGACCAGCAGCGGCCGGTCGCGCTCTTCGGTATAGGTGCGAACCTGCGGTTTGCCGAGCCGCAACGACGCCTTCCAGTCGATATGGCGGACGTCGTCGCCCGGCAGATAGCCGCGAATCTCTTCGAAGTTGAGGCCTCGCCCGCGCAGACGCGATGCGTGCGCGCCCGACAGCACGCTCGACACCGGCGCGGGCGCGACGAAACTCAGCCCGCGCGCCTGAAATTCAAGCTTCGCGAGATGCGCGGCGTCGACATATACGCTGCCGATGTCGGTAGAGGACAGCACGTCCATGCCACTCCTGCGCATTCAAAAGACACCGGATTCAGGCCGGCACCGCGACCTTTTCGATCAGGCGGTCGATTACCCGGTCGGCGCTGATATTGTCCGCGTTGGCATCGTAGGACAGTATCAGCCGATGCCGCAGCACGGGATGAATGACGGCGCGCACGTCGTCCGGCGTAACGAAACTGCGTGCCTGCAGCCAAGCCTGAACGCGGCTCGCGCGGTCGAGGCCGATCGCGCCGCGCGGACTCGCGCCGACCTCGATCCACTTGCCGAGGTCCGCGTCGAGCTGCGCGCCGTGACGTGTTGCATTGACGATCGAGACGATATAGTCGTCGATTGCGGGCGCAACGACAATCTGCCTGATTTGCTCGCGCACCGCGAAGATGATGTCCTGCGACAGCACGGACGGCGCCTCGGCGGGCCCGTTGCTCTCCTGCCGCAGCAGGCGCAGCATCGCGACTTCACTGTCCGGCGACGGATAGCCGATCAGCACTTTGAGAAGAAAGCGGTCCATTTGCGCTTCGGGCAATGGATAAGTGCCTTCCTGTTCAATCGGATTTTGCGTGGCCATGACGAGAAAAAGCGCGGACATGCGGTGCGTTTTTCCCGCCACTGAAATTTGCCGCTCTTCCATGGCTTCGAGCAATGCGGATTGAACCTTGGCCGGTGCGCGGTTGATTTCGTCCGCGAGAATCAGATTGCCGAAAATGGGACCCGGTTGAAAACTGAGCGTGCGTTCGCTGCCCGATTGCAGCAGCGTCTCCGCGCCGGTAATGTCCGACGGCAATAAATCCGGCGTGAACTGGATCCGGCTCATGGTTGCCGCGAGCCGTGTGGCGATGGCCTTGACCGTGCGCGTTTTGGCGAGTCCCGGCAGACTTTCGAGAAGCACGTGGCCGTCGGCGAGCAACGCGATCAACACCTGCCGAACCACGGACTGCTGGCCCACGACCGCCTGATTCACACTCGCTTCGAACTGCAGAACGGTGTCGCGCATCGTGCTTTCTCTCTCCAGTCATTTATGTCAATCTGATTGGACGACCCGAATGCCCATGCCCGCTGTCAGACACGTTAATGCAATGGTCCGCATTCGTCAAAGTGTCTCACGTGCATGGTTAAAAAAAGATATGAAATGTCGTCAAAAAATTGCTACTCTGCAACTGCTTGTTTGCGCGAGTGCAGCATCGTTACTCTGTATCGCTAAGCTTGTCCCAGTCTTGAAATGCCAGGCTTGAAATAAAGAGTCGACCGTTATTTACGACGACCCGGCCGTTTCACTCCATGAGAGAAAAGATGACGAGTGCAAGAGATCGAGGGCCCGCGAGGTTGTCACACCCGTCGTCACGCCTGTCGTCACACCAGCACGGGGCGGCCGCAACCACTCTCTCGCGTTCCGGTGGCATGCGCAAACTTTTGCTATGGGGCACCCTGCTCGTCATGCTCCCTGCTTGTGTCGGCGCCGCAGTCAGTTGGGCCTTCACGCCGCACACTCCCGCTCATTCAGCAATCGTCCTCGGCGACGGCACGCATGGCCCGCTCGGCATGGCGTGGGTGCCAGGCGGACAGTTCCTGATGGGTAGCGACGCCAAACAGGCGCAACCGAACGAACGTCCCGCGCACAAGGTCAAGGTGCATGGCTTCTGGATGGACCGCCATCACGTCACCAACGCCGAATTCCGCCGTTTCGTCGAAGCCACCGGCTACGTCACCACCGCAGAGAAGAAACCCGACTGGGACACGCTGAAAGTCCAGTTGCCGCCCGGCACGCCCCGCCCGCCCGAGAGTGCGATGGTGGCGGGTGCCATGGTATTCGTCGGCACCAACCGCCCTGTGCCGCTAGACGATTATTCGTAATGGTGGCGCTATGTGCCGGGCGCCGACTGGCGTCATCCGACCGGGCCGGACAGCAACATCATCGGTAAAGACGATCATCCGATGGTTCAGGTCTCCTACGAAGACGCGCAGGCTTATGCGAAATGGGCCGGCAAGCGCTTGCCGACCGAAGCCGAATGGGAATTCGCCGCGCGCGGCGGTCTAGAACAGGCCACGTATGCCTGGGGCGAACAGTTCTCGCCCGACGGCAAACAGATGGCCAACGTATGGCAAGGCCAGCAGCCGCAGTCTTTCCCGGTCGTCAATCCGAAAGCCGGCGGCGCGCTCGGCACGAGCCCGGTAGGCAGTTTTCCGGCCAACGGCTACGGCCTTTCCGACATGACCGGCAACGCGTGGCAATGGGTTGCCGACTGGTATCGCGCGGATCAGTTCAGACGCGAGGCAGTGAGCACCAGCGCGATCGACAACCCGGCAGGTCCGCGCGATTCGTGGGACCCCGCCGACCCGGGCGTACCCGTCGGCGCGCCCAAGCGCGTGACACGCGGTGGCTCGTTCCTCTGCAACGAAACCTATTGCCTGAGCTACCGGCCCAGCGCGCGACGCGGCACCGACCCCTACAACAGCATGTCGCATCTGGGCTTCCGGCTGGTGATGGACGAAGACACCTGGAAGGAAGCCGGTGCGCGCCAGGCGTCGGCGAAAGGAGCCGGCGCGCCCGGCATCCCTGGCGGTTAACGTACTGAACTGTTGTACTGGACTGTTGGTGAAACCCCGTGTTTCGCGCCTGCGATCTGTCGGCGCGCGTTGCGATTGACCGTCTGATCGAACCGGAGCCCGGATGCACCTGCGCCATCAGCCTGTGTGGTCGAGCCGTGCCTTGCGCCTGATACGCGTAGCGTGCGTTGCATTCAGTCTCGCGGGCTGCGCCGCGCCGCACGACGGCGTCGCACCCTCCCCAACGACAGCGAACAATCCTGCCGCCGCCTTGCCCTCATGGCGTGACACGCCCGCGAGACAGGCAATCCAGTCGTTCGTCGCCGACGTGACCCGTGAAGGTTCGCCGTCGTTCGTGCCGCCTGCGGAGCGTATCGCCGTATTCGACAACGACGGCACGCTGTGGAGCGAACAGCCGCTGTATTTTCAGTTCGTCTTTATGCTGGAACAGGTAAAGGCGGCCGCACCGCAGCATCCCGAGTGGAAAAACAACCCGGCCTTCAAGGCGCTCATGGCGAAAGACTACGGGGCGCTCGCGAGCCAGCAGAAAGCGTTGCTGCAACTGGTCGCGCTCGCCAATAGCGGCATGACCGTCGACGACTACGACAAGTCCATTCGCGCGTGGCTGGCAAGCGCACGCCATCCAAAATTCGGCCGCCCCTATACCGACCTCGTCTATCAGCCGCAACGGGAATTGCTCGCCTACCTGCGCGCCAACGGCTTCAAGACTTTCATCGTTTCGGGCGGCACGATCGAGTTTATGCGGGTCTGGGCCGAGAAGGCCTACGGCATTCCGCCCGAGCAGGTGATCGGCTCCAGCCAGGTCGTGCAGTACGAGGTGCGCAACGGCCAGCCCGTGCTCGTGCGCGAGCCGAAACTCGATTTCGTCGATGACGGGCCCGGCAAGCCCGTCGGCATTTATCGCAACATTGGACACAAGCCCATTCTCGCGTTCGGCAACTCCGACGGCGATCTGCAGATGTTGCAGTACACGGCCGCGAGCCCTCGCCGGCATCTCGCGTTGCTCCTGCATCACGACGACGCCGTGCGGGAATTCGCTTACGACCGCGCGTCGAAAGTCGGCAAGCTGGACAAGGCGTGGGACGAGGCCGTCGCCGACGGCTGGACGGTGGTGAGCATGAAAGACGATTGGCAAACCGTCTTTCCCGCACCGCAGCAGTGAGCGGCGGCGAGAAGCGGCGCGCGGCAAGTTCAGGCCGTGGGCTGCCGGCGGCCGACGAGGGGCGACCCCATCACGCGGAGCAATGCGTGACGGGTGGATAAGAGTCAACTCCATTGGAGCGACACGATGACAAACCTGTTGAAACGAGGGCGTTACGCGTTGGGGGCTGGCGCATTAGCCCTTGCCGCGTTCGGTGCGGTGATTTTTCCATCCATCAACGCACCGGCCCAAACCCAACCGGCGGCCAAACCCGCCCCTACGAGCGCGCCGCAACCGGCCGCGAAGTCTTCGGCCAAGCCGAACATTCTCGTGATTTTCGGCGATGACATCGGGCAGGCGAACATCAGCGCCTACACGCGCGGCGTGGTCGGTTACAGAACACCGAATATCGATCGCATTGCTAATGAAGGCATGATCTTCACGGATTACTACGCCGAGAACAGTTGTACGGCCGGCCGCTCTTCGTTCATCACCGGTCAGTCGCCGTTGCGCACCGGACTGTCCAAAGTCGGCGCACCGGGCGCGCCAGTCGGCTTGCAAAAGGGCGACATGACTATCGCCCAGGCGCTCAAGCCGCTCGGCTATGCAACCGGCCAGTTTGGCAAGAACCACCTTGGCGACAAGAACGAGTACCTGCCGACCAATCACGGCTTCGACGAGTTCTACGGCAACCTGTATCACCTGAACGCGGAAGAAGAACCGGAGCGCCCCTATTGGCCGAAGGACAAGAACGATCCGTATGTGAAGAACTTCTCGCCGCGCGGGGTGATTCATAGCACCTCGGACGGCAAGGTGCAGGACACCGGCCCGCTCACCACGAAACGCATGGAGACCATCGACGACGAAACCGGCGCGCACGCGGAAGAATTCATCCGCAAGCAGGTGAAGAACGGCACGCCTTTCTTCGTCTGGATGAACTTCACGCGCATGCACGTCTTCACCCACGTGCGCCCCGAGTTCAGGGGCAAAAGCGGCATGCCCGGCAATGAATATGCCGACGGCATGTGGGAGCACGATCAGGACGTCGGCAAACTGCTCAAGCTGCTGGATGACCTGAACATTTCCAGGAACACCATCGTCGTCTACACGACCGACAATGGCCCGAATCAGTTCTCGTGGCCCGACGCGGCGACCACGCCGTTCCGCAGCGAAAAGGACTCCAACTGGGAAGGCGCGTTCCGCGTACCGGCCATGGTGCGATGGCCGGGCCATATCAAGGCCGGCGAGACCTCTAACGGCATGTTCTCCGGGCTCGACTGGTTTCCGACGCTGCTGGCCGCCGCGGGAGACGGCGGCGTGAAGGACCGGTTGCTGAAAGGATGGGCGCCTAAGGCGGGAGGCACGAGCTTCAAAAACCATCTTGACGGGTACAACCAGTTGCCGTTCCTGACTGGACAGACGACCCAGGACCCGCGCACGGAGTTCTTCTACTTCGACGACGACGGACAATTGGTCGCGATGCGCTGGGATCAGGATGGCAACGCCTGGAAGGCGGTATTTTGCGAGCAGCGTGCCAAGGGCAACCTCGACATCTGGCAGGACCCGCTCGTCTGTCTGCGGTTGCCCAAGCTGTTCAACCTCCGCATGGATCCTTATGAACGGGCGGACATCACCTCGGATCAATACAACGACTGGGTGACGAAGAACGTTTACCTGAACGGCATAGCGACGCTCAAAGCATCGGCATTCCTGCAGACCTTCGTCGATTACCCGCCGAGCCAGCGGCCCGCGAGCTTTAGCGTGGACGGTGTGCGCCGGCAGGTCGACAAGAAGATCGACGAGTCGTTCAAGAAGCGCGGACTCGAGTAATACGTTTCAGCAGGCGCCGCACTTGCCGGCTTCCATTGGCATGTGCGGCGCGTTTACGCTTCGGTTTTCAAGTCCATTCACCTCGTCTCGACGCACTGCATCCGCGCACATTATCCGATGACCCAAACGTTGGCTCACCGCGCCAAAAGCTCACGCCGCGAGCGTCGCGCACAAGAACGCGCACAGCGCCGCGCCGATCCGCATGAACATGGGCCGGCCGACACGGACAGTCGCTCTGCTTCGCCTGCTTCTCCTGCATTGCCGATTGCGTGGCCGATGCTCCTGCTGTTTGCATCGGGCGCGGCGTCGCTGATTTACCAGGTGCTGTGGATCAAGCAATTGGCGCTCGTCGTGGGCGTCGACGTGCGGGCGGTCACGACCGGTGTGAGCGCATTCTTCGCCGGTCTCGCGCTGGGCGGCTGGCTCCTCGGCAGGTTCGCCGATCGCATCTCGCGGCCGTTGCTGCTTTACGCCGCGCTGGAAGGCGGCGCGCTACTGCTGGCGGTAGCCGGCACCATTGCGCTAGCGCACGCGGCCGCGCCGTTCGCATGGCTGCAGGATCGCGCCGGGCCGCTCGCCTGGGCGTTGCCGTTTGCGCTGGTCGGCCTGCCCGCCGTGCTGATGGGCGGCACGCTGCCGGTGCTGATGCGCGCGCTGGGCCCTCGCGCGACACGGCTCGGCCGCGCCGGCGCGCGCCTGTATGCGGCCAATACGGGTGGTGCGATTGCCGGCACACTCGCCGCCGCCTTTGTGCTGATCCCGTCACTTGGCGTGCAAGGCAGCGCGTTCGCGGCTGCCGGGTTGAACGCGCTGGCCGCATTGGCTGCACTGCTCATTGGCCGTTTCGCTTCTGCACGCGAATCTGTCGATGGACAACCGCTCGAAACGGCCTCTGCCGACGAAACAGCAGTCGACCGGGCCGCGCCCGGCGCACGCCTCGCCATCGTCCTCTATGCGTTCGCCGGCGGCATCGCGCTGGGTTACGAGGTCGTGTGGTCCCAACTGATCGTCCAGTTCATCAGCACCCGCAGCTTCGCTTTCGCGATCGTGCTCGCCACGTATCTACTCGGGCTGACGCTCGGCAGCGCGCTCAGTTCGCGCCATGTCGATCGCGCGCGCGATCCGTGGGGTATGTTCGCGCTGCTGATCGTGGCCGCCGGACTCGTCGCGCTGCTGGAAGTGGCCGCGTTGGGCGGGTGGCTGCTCCAATGGCAAAGCCTCGCGCGCGAGGCAACCTTCTCCGCCACCGGCAGCCTCCTCGCCGCCATGTGCGCGGGCTTTGCGGTCGCGGCTACGTGCGTCGTTTTCGTGCCCACGCTGTTGCTTGGAGCGGCGTTCCCATTTGCGTTGCGCGTGAGCGTGGATGCCCGGCACACTGGCCGCGATGTCGGCGCCGTGCTGGCGCTCAACACCGCGGGCGGTATCGCGGGCACGCTGCTCGCCGGCTTCCTGCTCGTGCCGGTACTCGGGCTGGTTCGTGCGCTTGCGGTGCTCGCGTTGCTCGCTGGCGCAGTGGCCGCCGTGGCCGTCTGGCGCGGTCAGGGCGTGCGGCGTGGCGCCCGCTGGTCCGTGCCGGTATTGGTCGCGGCCACCCTGTGTGCCGTGCTGCTCACGCCGGCGGATCGTCTCGCCAACCTGCTCGCTGCCGCACGCGGCGGCACGCTGATCTCCTACGAGGAGAGTGCGGGCGGTACCGTGGCTGTGGTTGCACAGGGCGCGGGCCAGAAGCAGTTCCAGCGCCTCTACATTCAAGGCGTTTCCAATTCCGGCGACGCGATGACCTCGTTGCGCTACATGCGTCTGCAAGCGCTCCTGCCACTGCTGATTCACCGCGATACGCCGCGCAGCGCGCTTGTCATCGGACTCGGCACGGGCATCACCGGTGGTGCGCTGCTCACGTGGCCTAGCCTCGACCAACGCGTGGTCGCCGAGTTGCTGCCTGCGGTCGTACGCGCCGCGCCGCAGTTCAAAGGCAACTACGGTATCGGCACTGACCCGCGCGTCGACATTCGCCTGCGCGACGGACGGCGCGAGCTGCTACGCAGCAGCGAACGTTACGACCTGATCACGCTCGAACCACCGCCGCCCTCGGCGGCCGGCGTGGTCAATCTCTACTCGTCGGATTTCTACCGACTGGCGGCCTCGCGTCTGCGCACGGACGGTATCGTCGCGCAGTGGCTGCCGCTGCCGACCCAGAACGAAGACGACACGCGCTCCTTGATCCAGAGCTTCATCCAGGTGTTTCCGTATGCCGCGCTATGGACCACCGAGTTGCACGAGATGATGCTAATCGGCTCGATGCAGCCGATCGAACTGGATGTGCAGCGCATCGAGTCGCGCTTTGCTCAACCGCAGGTGGCGGCGTCGCTGCGCGAAGTCGGCGTGGCCACGCCGGCGGCGCTGCTCGCGACCTGGATCACCGATCGCGCCGGCCTCGCGTATTACACCGCGGATGCCCTACCCGTGACCGATGACCGGCCACGCATTGAATACGCGGCGTGGGTGCGGCGCGACGCTTTTCCGGACACGCTCGCACACCTGCTCGCGCTTCGCGGCGAACCGCCGTTGTTGCACGCCGATGACAAGTTCCGCGTGGCCTTGAACGCCGAGCACGCCGCGCTGCAAAGCTTCTATGCCGCGGGCCTCGACGCATACCGTGGCGAACGTGATGCATGGTCTCGCGATATTGGCGAGGCATTGCAGGCGCAACCGGACAATCCCTACTTCCGTTGGTTCGTCGGCGACGAACCGTAGAGGCGCACGAGGGAGCCTCAGCATCGTTCCGTTGATACGGTGCCCAACTCACCGCGATCAAAAGAAAAGGACCTTACGTGCGACTACTGAACCGTATAGCCTTTGCCTTGCATGCAGGAGTCGTAAGCGCGCCAATATGTGCTCATTGCCGACTGCTGGTTAGCCTGCGCCGTTTGCAATTGCGCGGCTTGTTGCTGACGATTGCGCACGCCACCGGCCACCGCACCAGCGGTCGCACCAACTGCGGCGCCATGTCCTGCATCGTTATTACTCACGTCGCCAACGATTGCGCCCGCCGCCGCTCCACGTGCCGCACCGCGAACGCGCGCGCCTGTCGGCCCCGATTGTGGCGCAGGTGTTTGCGCGACCACGGCCGGGTCGATGCCGGTGCTTTGCTTTGCCCATGAGTAGCAGGCTCCATCGTCCGAGGTCTGCTGCTGTTGGCTTTGTCCATGCGCGGGATAGACGGACGGTTTTTGCGCGAGCGCGAGCGCGCTCATACTGGCCATGAACACCACGACGATTCGTTTCATAGAGGTCTCTCATTGGATTGAGCGTTCGAGCAGCAGTCCGCGCCGCGGATCGAGCGGCGTGCGGCGTGCGGCGTGCGGATGTATCAGGCAACCCCGCACATACGTCGCCACTTGGTCACTTCGCCGATCTGCGGCGAGGGAACGGTAGATTAGCTGACAGGGTGCCGAAAACGCTCAACGAAAATGAGTTTTCACATTAATCGATCGATATCGAGCTGCGCTAATATTTCGTCGTCCCACGCAATCGAAACCGCAAACGAAACGGGGCACAGGCTGAGTCAATATGTATCTTGACCCCGCCTGGCTACCCGGCGACGATTTCACAGTTCCTCAAGCAACCAATGAAACCTGTGCACGAAACGCAAGAACATTGTTGGACAGGCTGAAGGTCGGCAAAAGCGCCACATACGCGACACCGCGCTGCGCCGTTAATCCAACAACAAGAGAAATTCAACAAGAATTTATTTGAACAAAAGATTGCACAATTCGTGGGAAAAGGTTTATTAATCTTGCCATCATGCACGCGCTGTCTGCAACACGATTCGGAGTCCGTTTGAAGCGCGATTGTCGCGGAACCTGCGCGGATCTCGAGCAGCAGTCCGCTGCACTGGTTAGCACCGCCACACATAGCCGATCGCTTCCCACTGGTTTCCGATGTGGATGTCTCACGCACCGCACCCGTGCGCCATATACAACTTCCAACAGGGGAGACTTGATCGTGAATCGCTCCAGGGCATACCAGAGAAGATCGCGGATTCTTCTAGCCACACTCACCGTATTGGCCGGCGCACCGTTGTTCCTCGAGGTCGCGGTGCCTGCCGCCTACGCACAGGCGCCGGCAAAAATTTCGAACCAGCAACTGGACTCGCTCACGGCGCCAATCGCGCTCTATCCGGACGCCCTGCTCGCCCAGGTGCTGATGGCGTCCACCTTTCCGCAAGACGTGCCGGCGGCGGAGGCATGGGCGAAAGCCAATCCGATTCTCAAGGGTGACGACGCCGTGAAGGCAGTGGGGTCCGAGCCGTGGGATCCGAGCGTGCAATCGCTGGTGGCGTTTCCGCAAGTGCTGGCCACCATGGCGTCGAAACCCGACTGGGTCACGCAACTGGGCAATGCCTTCCTCGCTCAACCGAACGACGTGATGGACTCGGTGCAGCGTTTGCGCAAGCAGGCGCAGCAGGCCGGCAACCTGCAAACCAACCAGCAGCAGAAAGTGGTGGTCGAGCAGAGCACCATCCAGATCGTGCCGGTGAACCCTCAGGTCGTCTACGTGCCGACCTACAACCCCACGGTCGTCTACGGCGCGTGGCCGTATCCAGCCTATCCACCTGTGTATGTTCCGCCTCCGCCGGGCTACGCGGTGGCGAGCGGCCTCGCCGCAGGACTCGCGTTCGGTGCCGGCGTGGCGATCACCAGTTCGCTGTGGAGCAACGTCAACTGGAACAATCACAGCGTCAATATCAACGTCAATCAGTACAACAACATCAATGTGAATCGCCGGCTCGACGTGAACAGCAGCACGACGAACTGGAACCGTAATGCGTCTGTCAATCGCAACACCACAGCCAACGTGGGCAGCGCGCAGCGCGACGCGTATCGCGGGCGCGATACGTCGGCCTCGCGTGCACAGGCGCAGCAAACGCTGCAGAACCGCACCGGCCAGAACCTGGGCGGAACCGCAAGTGAGCGCGTGCAGGGTATCCAGCATGGCGGCAACAATGCCGCCAACGTTCGCAACAACGCGCAAAACGTGAACCGCGACAACGCGCTGCGCGGCGCGGGCGACGGCGGCGCCGCGAAGCAGGACATGCAGCGCGGGCAAGCAAGCCGCCAACAGTTGGCGAACAACCGCGGCGGCAGTCCCGGCGCGAATGGCGGTGGTCAGCAGCGTGGCGGCAATCTGGGCGCGGGAGGCGGTGGCGAGCGTGCCGGCGGCGGCTTCGGTGCGGGCGGCGGTGGCGAGCGCGCCGGCGGCGGCTTCGGTGCGGGCGGCGGTGGACAGCAGCGCGGCGGCGGGTTGGGTGCGGGTGGCGGCGGCCAGCGTCACCTCGGCCGGCAACGTTGAACCGATCTCACAGGAGCCGCTCATGATCCGTATCCATACATTCCAGACCGTCGGCGCACGTCTTGCCGACACGCTTCCTCGCGCCTTCGGCGCTCTCAAGCCACACTTTGCGGGCAGCGCACTCGGGCTTGCCGCGCTCATGCTCGGCGCGTCGGCGGCGCACGCGCAAGCCGTGTATCCGACAGCGGAGGCCGCGGCCAGCGCTTTCGTCAACGCGCTTTCCAGCAACGACGACACCGCGATGCAGCATGTGCTCGGCAAGGATTTCACCCACTTCATTCCCACCAAAAACGTAGGCGAAGACGATATCTACGAGTTTCTCGGCGCGTGGGCAGCAGGACACCAGATCGTCGACGATCCGGCGCCGCTCAACGGTCGCGCGAGCAAGCATCTCTCGGTCGGCAACAGTGGCTGGACGCTGCCGATTCCGCTCGTGCAGGCGGCCAATGGCTGGCGCTTCGATCCCGCTGCCGGCCGCGACGAAATCATGACGCGCCGCATTGGCCGCAATGAGCGCGCGGCAATGCTGACCTCCCTTGCCTACCTCGATGCGCAACGCGATTACCAGGCATTGACCCAGCACTACGCGCAACACATTCTCAGCACACCGGGTCAGCACGACGGCTTGTACTGGCCCACTGCGGAGGGTGAACCGGCAAGCCCGCTTGGCCCGCTTGCCGCGGCAATGCCGCATGGCGGCTCCGTTTCGAAGGAGGGTTATCACGGTTATCACTTCCGCATTCTGAGCGCGCAAGGGCCGCATGCGAAAGGCGGCAGCCAGAACTACATCGAGAACGGCACGATGACGAAGGGCTATGGGCTTATTGCGTGGCCCGCCGAGTATGGCAAGACGGGCGTGATGAGTTTTATCGTCAATCAGGACGGGCAGATTTACCAGAAAAATCTCGGGCCTCAATCGGCACGTACCGCGACCGCGCTCAAATCGTTCGATCCGGACCCGTCGTGGGAGGCCGTGCAGCCCTGAACGGGGCATCCGCGTCGCCGGCGCCACCCAGCGTGTGGCGCCTCGCGCGCCGCGCCCGGGGCGAAGAATGAACGCGGGGTGAACGCGAGATGAGCTCGCGGCGAACACGGGGTGAACGCGGCTCGGCAGTTCGCCCCGCATCCCATTCAGGAGCGCGTGGCGAGCGGGAGCCAGGACGCGGCCAGTCACGCTTCGGAGCCCAGTCATGAATAGCCCGCAAGAACCCGTCCTCCCCCCGGATTTGCCCGATCCTGACATTGCGCCGCGGCGCAGTTGGCTGCCCTCGCTCGTCTGGGTCGTGCCATTGATCGCGGCGTTGATCGGTATCGCGCTTGTCGTCAAGTCCGTCACCGAACGCGGCCCGGCGATCACGATCGTCTTCGAGAACGCCGAAGGTCTCGAACCCGGCAAAACCCAGGTCAAATATAAGGACGTGGAAATCGGTTCGGTCAAGGCGATCACCCTGTCGAAGGATCAAACGCACGTGGAAATCGCCGTGCAACTCACCAAGCAGGCGGAAAACTTCGCGGTCAAGGACACGCGCTTCTGGGTCGTTCGACCACGCGTCGGCGCCACGGGCGTGTCGGGCATCGGCACGCTGCTCTCGGGCGCGTATATCGGCGTGGACGTTGGCCGCTCCAAACAAACGCAAACCCACTTCGTCGGACTCGAAACGCCGCCCCCCATCACCACCGACCAGAAAGGCCACCGCTTCATCCTGCATGGCGATTCGCTCGGCTCGATCGACATCGGCTCGCCGATCTTTTACCGGCGCGTGCAGGTGGGGCAGGTCTACGGCATCGCGCTCGACAAGGACGGCACGGGCGTGACCATGCAGGTGTTCGTCGCCGCGCCGTACGACCAGTACGTCGGCACCAATTCGCGCTGGTGGCATGCAAGCGGCGTCAATGTCCGGCTCGACTCGTCCGGCTTCGTCGTCAACACGCAGTCGCTCGCAGCCATTCTGGTCGGCGGCCTCGCATTCCAGACGCCGCCGGGGCAGCCGATGGGCGTGCAAGCACCGGAGAAGAGCGACTTCCGCCTCGCCTCCGACGAGACGGACGCCATGCGCGCGCCAGACGGCGTACCGGTGCGCGCCGTGATGAATTTCAACCAGTCGTTGCGAGGGCTTTCCGTGGGCGCGGTGGTCGACTTCCGCGGCATCGTGCTGGGCCAGGTGACGGACATTGGTGTCGAGTACGATCCGCAGACGCAGAGCTTCACGATGCCGGTGACGCTGGACCTGTATCCGGACCGACTCAGACGGCGCGCCCGCAGCCAAACGATGCCGCAGGCCCGTTCGACCGCCAGCCACGACCTGCTGCGCCGTCTCGTCGAGCGGGGCCTGCGTGGCCAGTTGCGTACCGGCAACTTGCTGACGGGCCAGTTATATATCGCGCTCGACATTTTCCCGAAGGCGGCGCCCGTCAAGTTCGATGGCAGCATCGAGCCGGTCGAACTGCCGACCATTCCGAATACGCTCGACGCGCTACAGGTGCAGGTGGCCGATATCGCGAAGAAACTCGACCGGGTTCCGTTCGATCAGATCGGCGCGAACCTGAACACGTCGCTGAAAAACGCCGACGCGCTGTTCAATCGGCTGAACACCGAAGTCGTGCCGCAGGCGCGCGACACGCTCGCCGCCGCAAGGCAGACCTTTGGCTCGGCGGAGGCGACTTTGCAGCGCGACTCGCCGTTGCAGTCGGATGTGCACCAGGCGCTGCAGGAATTGACCCGCACGCTGCAATCGCTGAACGCGCTGGCGGATTATCTGGAGCGTCATCCTGAATCGCTCGTGCGCGGCAAACCTGGAGACAAGCCATGACATCGGCGCTGCTGAGACCGTTTGCCCTGCCCCACAACCTAACCAGCCAGGGCTACTCCGCCTCGCCGAACACCTCACACTGACGAACAGCCGCAAGCTCATCGCCCGCCCGCAACCACCCACAACCGCCCGTGACAACCCGCCAATCTCGCCGCATTGCCCGCTAGAATGACCGGCTTTGCCCGCTTCAGCCGCGCCACAAGGCAAAATACGGGTTTTGCGCGCGCCAACCGCGCCGCGCTCCCCGATCAATCAGACGTCGGCGACCGGCATGCCGCCGGCCTTTGCCAACCCGCACAACGGCGGCCCACGCAGGCCCGGCGCGGCTTCGCGGCCCGTGGCGTGCGGCGCAGCCAGGACAGCTCGTCCTTTAACAGAGCACCTCAGGAGCATTTATGACCGATTCGAACCCATCCTTCCTCGGCAGGATTTCCCTGGCCGTGAGCACGTTCTTCCGCATTCTCGGCGATAGCGAATTCGCCGCCGGCGTCTTGCGTTTGCGCGAGGGCAACGCTGCCGCCAGCGCCGCGCCCGTAGCGGCACCGGCACCGGCGCCGGCGCCCGCCCCCACGCCGAAGCCCGCGCCCGTGCTGAAAGAAGCCAGCCCCGACGCCGCCCTGCAACTGCTCGGCCTGCTGCAACGCGACGCGCGTTTCATCGATTTCGTCGAGGAAGACATCAAGAGCTACAGCGACGCCGACATCGGCGCGGCCGCGCGCCTCGTGCACGACGGTTGCCGCGCGACGCTGCGCGAGCACTTCACGATCCGCCCGGTGCGTGACGAAGCCGAAGGCAGCCGCGTCACGCTGGCCGAAGGTTTCGACGCCGCCTCGATTCGCCTGACCGGCAATGTGGTCGGCCGCGCGCCGTTTAACGGCAGCATCAGCCATCGCGGTTGGCGGGTCGAGGAAGTGCGTCTGCCGAAGCTCGCGGACAGTCACAACGCCAAGGTGATCGCACCGGCCGAGGTGGAGCTATGAGCGACGCACGCCAGTCACGTTACGCCATCGGCATCGATCTCGGCACCACGCATTGCGCACTCTCCTATGTGGACACGAGCGCGAGCGACGGCGAAAAAACCACCCAGGGCGTGCTGCCGATCGCCCAGCTCACGGGTCCGGGCGCGATCGACAACCTCGATCTGCTGCCCTCGTTTCTCTATCTGCCGCATCCGGACGAACTCGCCTCGGGCGACCTCTATCTGCCGTGGACCGGCCAGCGCGAATACGCGGTCGGCGAGTTCGCCCGCAGCCGCGGCGCGGCCACGCCGATCCGGCTCGTGTCGAGCGCGAAAAGCTGGCTGTGCCATCCGGGCGTCGACCGGCGCGCCGCTATCCTGCCCAACGACGCGCCACCTGAAGTCGCACGCGTCTCGCCGCTCGAAAGCTCGGTGCGCTATCTGACGCACTTGCGCGAAGCGTGGGACCACGCACATCCCGACGCGCCGTTCAGCGAGCAGGACATTACGGTGACGATCCCGGCATCGTTCGATCCGGCCGCACGCGAACTGACCGCCGAAGCGGCCGAGGCCGCCGGCTACGGCAGCATGACGCTGCTGGAAGAACCGCAAGCCGCGCTGTATAGCTGGATCCAGAAGAGCGGCGGTCAGTGGCGCAAGCAGGTCAAGGTCGGCGACATCATTCTCGTGGTGGACGTGGGCGGCGGCACGACCGACCTCTCGCTGATCGCCGTGATCGAGCGCGAAGGCAATCTCGAACTGCATCGCGTCGCGGTGGGCGAACACATTCTGCTCGGCGGCGACAACATGGACCTCGCGCTCGCGCACGTGGTCGCGCGCAAGCTGGCGGCGGCCGGCACCCAGGCCGACGCGTGGCAACTGCGCGCCCTCACCTATGCATGCCGCTCGGCCAAGGAAACGCTGCTCAGCGACCCGGCTACCGACACCGTGCCGCTCGTCGTGCCGAGCCGCGGCTCGAAGCTGATCGGCGGCTCGATCCGCACCGAACTCACGCGCGCCGAATTGACCCAGACGATTCTCGAAGGCTTCTTCCCGCAAGTGGAGAGCGCCGCGCGTCCGGTGAGCCGCGCGCGCGCCGGTCTGACGCAGCTCGGCCTGCCGTATGCGCAGGACGCTGGCATCACGCGGCACCTCGCGGCGTTTCTCGGCCGTCAGGTGGGCGCGCTCGCCGAACTGGAAGGACTGCGCGACATCGCCACAGCGGAAAACGCGAGTTTCCTGCATCCCACGGCGGTGCTGTTCAACGGTGGCGTGTTCAAGTCGCCGCTGCTGGTCGAACGCATCATGGGCACGCTCAACAACTGGCTCGGCGCGGAAGGCGCGGCGCCGGCGCGGCTGCTCGAAGGCGCCGATCTCGACCTCGCCGTTGCGCGCGGCGCGGCCTATTACGGTTACGTGCGACGCGGCCAGGGCGTGCGGATTCGCGGCGGCACGGCGCGCGCGTACTACATCGCGATCGAATCGGCGATGCCCGCGGTGCCCGGTCTCGAACCGCCTATTCAGGCACTGTGCGTCGCGCCGTTCGGCATGGAAGAAGGCACCGAGGCCGAGCTGCCCGCGCAGGAATTCGGCCTGGTGGTCGGCGAGCCGGTGCATTTCCGCTTCTTCGGGTCGTCGGTGCGACGTCAGGATCAGGTCGGCACGCTGCTCGACTTCTGGGGACCCGAGGAATTGCAGGAGCTCGAAGAGATTCAGGCAACGCTGCCCGCCTCTGGCCGCACCGCCGGCGAAGTGGTGCCGGTGAAGCTGCATGCGCGCGTCACCGAAGCGGGCACGCTCGAACTCGAAGCCGTGCCGCGCGGCACTGACGAGCGCTGGAAAGTCGAGTTCGACGTGCGCGGCAACGCGAATGCATGAATGAGATGAAGCGGTACAGCGTCGGTATCGATCTCGGCACCAGCAACACGGTGCTCGCCTATGCGGAGGCGGGGTCGCAGCTCATTCGCGTCTTCGAGATCGAACAACTGGTAAGTCCCGGCGAAGTGGCCGCGCGGCCTCTGTTGCCCTCGGTGCGCTACCACGCGGCGCAGGGCGAACTGAACCCCGGCGATCTGCAATTGCCGTGGTCCAGTGCGGATCAAACCGGCGCTCGGACAAAAGCGCACGCAGAAGCTCAAGCAAACGCCCAAGCCGAACCACCGCCCGTCGTGATCGGCCGGCTCGCGCGCCTGCTAGGCGCTCAGGTGCCGGGGCGGCTCGTGACGAGCGCGAAGAGCTGGCTCTCGCATGCATCGGTCGACCGCGTCGCGCCGATCCTGCCGTGGGGCGCCGCCGACGATGTCCTCAAAGTCTCGCCGGTCGAAGCCAGCGCGAGCTATCTGGCGCACGTGCGCGCGGCCTGGAACCACCGTTTTCCGGACGCGCCGCTCGAGACTCAGGATGTGGTGCTGACGGTGCCGGCTTCTTTCGACGAAGGCGCACGCGCACTGACCGTGCAAGCCGCGCGCATGGCCGGCCTGCACAATCTGAAGTTGCTGGAAGAGCCGCAAGCGGCGTTCTACGACTGGCTGTTTCATCATCGCGAGCGGCTTGCAAGCGAGCTCGCGGACACCCGTCTCGTCCTGATCTGCGACGTGGGCGGCGGCACCACCGACCTCACGCTGATCGAAGTCGGCCTGAAAGACGGCGAGCCGCAGCTTACGCGTATCGGCGTGGGCAATCATCTGATGCTCGGCGGCGACAATATGGATCTGGCGCTCGCGCATCTGGTGGAAGCGCGGCTGCCGGGCGCGGACCAGGCGAGCGGGCGCGCGCGTTTGTCGGCGGCGAGCCTGTCGCAACTGGTCGAGCGTTGCCGCAACGCAAAGGAACAGCTGCTCGGCCCGCAGGCGCCCGACTCGACGTCGATCACACTGCTCGGCGCCGGCTCGAAGCTGATCGGCGGCGCACGCACGGTGCAGGTCACGCGCGATGAGGTCGAGCGGATCATCGTCGACGGCTTCTTTCCGGCGGTGGCGTCGCATGAACGGCCCGGCAGGCCGCGCGGCGCGATCGTCGAATTCGGCCTGCCCTATGCGACCGATGCGGCGGTCACGCGTCATATCGCGGCGTTTCTGAACCGCTTCGCGGCGCAGTCGCGTAAAGCGCTGGGCGCGGAGTCGTCCGCCTCGCCGCAACTCGCCGACGAACACACGCTGCCGGTGCCCGACACGCTGCTTCTGAACGGCGGCGTGTTCCGCGCCGGCGCGCTCACGCAGCGTCTGGCGAGCACGCTGGGCGCGTGGCGCGGCGAAGCGCTCAACGTGCTGCATAACGACAATCCCGACGTGGCCGTTGCACGCGGAGCGGTCGCCTATTCACTCGCGCGCGCGGGCAACGCGCCGAGAATCGGCGGCGGCTCGCCGCGCAGCTACTTTCTCGTACTCGACGAAGCCGGCGACGGCAAGCAAGAAGCCGAACCGGTGCCACGCGGCATCTGCCTGCTGCCGCGCGGCACGGAAGAAGGCCACGAGATCCTGATCGCGGATCGCACCTTCGCGTTGCGCCTCGGACATCCGGTGCGTTTTCACCTGGTCTCGTCGAGCGCGGACACGGTGTATCAGCCCGGCGAGCTGATCGATCTCGCAAGCGGCGACTTCGTTCGCCTGCCGCCGGTCGCGACCATCGTGCAGCCGCGTGGCGCGAGCACCGCGCGCGAAACCGCGGTGCAGATCGCGACATCGCTCACCGAAGTGGGCACGCTCGAAGTCCACTGCATCGAACTAGGTAATCCCGCGCAGCGCTGGCTGCTCGAATTCCAGTTGCGCCGCGAAGACGCGCAGATGAACTTGACGGCCGATGCCGCGCAAGCCCGCCATCCCGCGCTCGACGAGGCGATCGAACAGATCGACCGCAGCTTCGGTTCGCGCGCGCAGAAGGTCGATCCCAAAGAAGTCAAACGGCTGCGCTCACAACTCGAACACTTGCTGGGCCCGCGCGAGAGCTGGAACAGCGCGTTGCTGCGTGAACTGTTCGGCGCGCTGTGGGAACGCGCGCGGCGTCGGCGCCGCTCGGCGGATCACGAACGGCTCTGGCTGAATCTGGCCGGCTATTGCGTGCGGCCGGGCTTCGGTTATCCGCTCGACGAATGGCGTGTCGAACAACTCTGGTCGCTCTTCGACGACGGCATCCAGTACGTCAACGAAGGCCAGGTCTGGTCGGAATGGTGGACGCTCTGGCGTCGCGCCGCGGGCGGCCTCGACGAGAGCGCGCAACTGCGCGTACTCGACGCGATGGCCTATCTGCAAAAAGCCGCGCAGTCGCGCCACAAGCTGCCGTTCGACGTGGCGAAAACCGGCTTCACCGATATGGTTCGCCTGAGCGCATCGCTCGAACGGATTCCTGTGGAGCGCAAGATCGAACTCGGCGAGTCGGTGCTGACCCGCTTGAAGAAGCCCGCGGAAAATCATCAAAGCTGGTGGGCGGTCGGGCGTATCGGTGCGCGTCGGCCTTTCTACGGCAGCGCGCACAGCGTCGTGCCACCGGAGATCGCCTCGGCGTGGCTCGACGCGATACTCGCGCTCGACTGGAAGAAGGTCGATCCCGCCGCGTTTGCCGCCGTGCAGATCGCTCGCATGACCGGCGACCGCTCGCGTGATTTGCCCGAAGACGTGCGCCGCACGGTGGTGCGCCGGCTCGAAGCGGCCAACGCGCCGCGCGCGTGGATCACGATGGTGAACGAGAGTGTGGAGCTCGATGACGCGGACGAAGGGCGCGTGTTCGGCGAGTCGCTACCGGCAGGGCTGAAACTGATCGCGAGCTGAAACATGCGCGACCGGCGCGGCTCGACGTTTGGGCGCGCTTTCGCCGCAAGTGGGTTCTTGCGGTTCTTGATCGCGGCGCTACAGGATGATTTTCACGCGCCGTGATTTCATTGAAGCCTGCCGGCGTGTTCAGCAGCGTGCGTCCCGCCCCTCACTACGCCATCGTCACCTGGTTTCTACCGCCATGCTTCGACCGATACAGCGCCCGGTCAGCACTCGCGAAACCATCCCGATACGCGGGCCGTGAGGTTTCGGTGATACGCGTGAGCGTCGCGCCCACGCTCACCGTCACCATGCCGAGCGGCGACGCGCGATGCTCGATCGCCAGATCCTCCACCCCCTGGCGCAGCGTTTCGAGCGTGTTTTCGAGCGCTGCCGGTTCGGCTCGCAGCATCAGCAGGCCGAATTCCTCGCCCCCCATGCGCCCGACGATCACGCGTTCGCCATCGGCCGCCGCCTGCATCACCGAAGCCACTTTGCGCAGGCAGTGATCGCCCGCCTGATGCCCATAGGTGTCGTTGTATTGCTTGAACCAGTCCACGTCGACCACGACCGAACCCATCACGTCGCCATCGCGCGCCTCCTTCCATCGGCGCGTGATGCTTTCCAGCAGGAAACGGCGGTTGTACAACTGGGTCAGCGGATCGATCGCGGTCGCCGTGCGCATCTTCAGGTCGTTTTCGATCATTGCGCGCAGGTGATAGAACACGGCCCGTTGTCCTGCATCGAGCCGGCCAGGCGACGGATCCATCGCGCACAATGCGCCGACGATCTCGCCGTTGGGCGCGCGCAGCGCGATCGCCGCATAGAAACGCACGAACGGATGACGCTGCACCAGCATGCATTCGCCGAAACGCGCATCGTCGTGCGCATCCTCGATCACGAACAGCTCGGCGTCGCGCACCGCATAGTCGGCGAGCGAGCGCGCACGCGTGACGAGCGGCATCGCCATGCCGACCTCGGCGCGGTAATGCTGGTACTCCTCGTCGAGCAGCGTGATCGCGGTGATCGCCGCGCCCGTCACGCTCTTGAGTATCTCCGCGGCGTGGGTGAAACACTCGCGCATCACCTGATCATCATGCAGCAGCCATTCGATCACCGACGATTCCACCTCGGGTTCGCCGGTGGTGGACGGATCGAACTGCATCCGGCTGGACAGACGATCGTTATTGAAGGCGAGTTGCACGGCAGGGTTCCAGAATGTGGTTAGCTCGTGTCAACGGCAGATACTCACCAAACTTGAGTGCGCATGAGCCAGATCAACCCATGCGGGTTCGCGCGGCCACGCGAAGTACAATTCACGCGCCGTCTTCATGGCCTGCCAGGCCGGCAACGCGTCTATTCAGCAGACAATTGGACGCGCCGCCGGCAACGTGCCGCCGATCTCCCGTACGACACCTGCCCTACCTTCATGACCACGACCGCTCCTCATCTGCCGACGAACGACCTGCTCATTACCAACGTGCATCTGTCGGACGGCGCGCGCGTCGACGTGTCGATCGCCGCCGGGCGCATCGCCGCGCTCGGTCCGGGCCTCGCGCGCGCGCCGGGCGTCGCAGTCGAGGACGGCGGCGGCGCGCTGCTGCTGCCGGGTTTCGTCGAAGGACATACACACCTGGATAAGACCAACTGGGGCTTGCCGTGGTATCGCAACGAGGTCGGTCCAAAGCTCACCGACCGCATTGAAAACGAACGGCGCTGGCGTGCGCAGAGCGGACATGACGCGGGACAGCAATCGCTCGCGCTGGCCCACGCGTTCCTGCAGTCGGGTACGACGCGTCTACGCACGCACGTCGATATCGATACCGACGCGGGTTTGCGCCATCTGGAGGGCGTGCTTGCGACGCGCGAAACGCTTGGTGAAGTGCTCGACATGCAGATCGTCGCGTTTCCGCAATCGGGTGTGCTTGGCCGTCCCGGCACCGATACGTTGCTCGGTGAAGCCCTGAGCGCGGGCGCCGACGTGCTCGGCGCGCTCGACCCCGCGCTGATCGACGGCGACCCGGTGGCGTCGCTCGATCTGACCTTAGATCTCGCGCAACGGCATGCCAAACCCATCGACATCCATCTGCACGAGCCGGGCGAAATCGGCGCATTCACGCTCGGCCTGCTGCTCGACCGGGTTGCCGCGCTCGGTATGCAAGGGCAAGTGGTAGTCAGCCACGCATTCTGTCTCGGCGCGCTGCCCGAGCGCGAACGTGACAGCCTGCTCGAACGAATCGCCGACCTGCGCGTGGCGCTGCTCACCACTGCCCCGCCTTCGACCACCGTTCCACCGCTCAAAACGTGCATTGAAAAAGGTGTGACCTTGTTCGGCGGCAACGACGGCGTGCGTGACACGTGGACGCCATATGGTTCGCCGGACATGCTCGAACGCGCGATGCTGATCGCGATGCGTTACGGCCTGCGCCGCGACGACGACCTCGCCATCGCCTTCGACTGCATCAGCACCACCGCCGCACGCGCCTGCGGATTCACCGGCTATGGCCTGCACGTGGGCGCGCGCGCGGACCTCGTGCTGGTGGACGCGGACACGCTCGCGCATGCGGTCGTTGCACGGCCGCCGAGGAAGCTGGTGGTATCGAACGGCCGGGTTGTCGCTCGCAACGGTGCGCACGCAAACCACTGACAGTCGCTCAGCGCCGCTGCCCGCATTTGCAATGGGGTGCATGCGGCGCAGCGATCCGCATTGCCTCTCCGTATAGATGAGTGCGGCGACTCCGGCTGCTCGTCATACTGCAATGTGTCCGGCGGCGAGATGCTCAGGATACGACTCCCTGAGTCATCTGCATAAAAAAAGCGCCTGGTGCCAGGCGCTTCCTCAATACGGCGACGGGCGTGAGTCAAGTCCCACCGGCCACAACGCTACTCGTCACGGCCGCTCGCCCCGCGCCAACCGCGCCTCGATGTCGTACACCACTGGCATCAGATCCGCGACGCTGTCGATCACATAGTGCGCGCCGGCCGCCTGCAGCTTCTGGATCGCCGCCTGGCGGCGCCATGCGAACTCATCCGGCGCGAGCGCCTTGACGTCGTCTTCGGCCATGCCGAACGCGTTCCCGCTCACCGCGACACCCACCGCCCACGTGCCGCCATTGATCCCCTCTTCGATGCCGACCTCGGTGTCGTCGACCTTGATCGCATTCTTCGCGCGCCAGACGCCCAGTTCCGGCAGCGTCTTGTAGATCATGTACGGCGACGGCCGCCCTTCCGGCGTATCGCCGGTGCACACGATGCTGTCCGGCGAGAATCCCTGCGCCGCCGCGCCCGGCACGATCTCGGCCATGATCTCGCGCGTATAGCCCGTGGTCGTGCCGATCCGGATATCGTCACTGCGCAGCGCGCTCGCCACGTCGGCGACGCCCGGAATCACCGAGCTGTAGCTTGCCGCCACCGCGATGTTCTTCGGCACGAACACGTCGTACACGGCGTCGATATCCGCTTCACCCGGCACGTGACCGTATTTGTCGGCCCACGCTTGCGCGACGCGCGGCAATGCCATCAGCGCCGCGATATGCGGGCGCTTGGCCATGCCCATCGGACCCCGCGCTTCATCGATCGTGATCGACACGCCGAACTGCTCGAACGTCTCGACGAAGGCGCCCATCGGCGCCAGCGAACCGTAATCGACCACCGTGCCGGCCCAATCGAAAATCACTGCTTTGACGTGCTTCATTTACTTCGATCCTCGGGAGATTCCATCGCGCGCGCAATGTGCCGCGCGTTTTTCATCACGCTCCATCCAGCCGTCCACGCGATACGCGTGCGGGCCTTCTTCTTCAGGCCGCTTCGGCCAATCTCTTGCGTTCTTCGAGCGCCGCTGCCGGCGGCGCCGCATGCTCGACACCCATCGTCCGGAGCGACTCGGCGCACGCCTCTACGACGCGGCGCATGACAGGCTCGTCCACCTGGCCGATGCAGCCGATACGGAAGCTGTCCACCACCGTCAATTTGCCCGGATAGATGATGAAGCCCTGCTGCTTCATCAACTCATAGAAAGTCTCGAACATGAAAGACGGATGCGCCGGCGCAAAAAACGTCACGATGATCGGCGAGCGCCAGCGCGCGTTCAGCAACGGCTCGAAACCGAGTTCGTGCATGCCGGCCACCAGCACGTCGCGATTGTTCGCGTAACGCGCGAGGCGGCCGGCCTGCCCGCCTTCGAGCTTATGCAGACGCAACGCCTCGATAAACGCGGCCACGGTATGCGTCGGCGGCGTGAAACGCCACTGGCCCGTGCGGTTCATCACGTCCCATTGATCGTAGACGTCGAGCGCGAGCGAGTGACTGCGGCCCTTCGCTTCCTGCAACGCGCTCTTGCGCGCAATCACGAAGCCGAAACCGGGCACACCTTCTATGCATTTATTCGCCGACGACACGAAAGCCTCGCAGGCAATCTCACGCACGTCGAGCGGCACCGCGCCAAAGGCGCTCATCGAATCGATCAGCAGCTTGCGGCCTTTCTTCGCTGTGGCGGCGGCGATCTCCTCGATCGGATTGAGAATTCCCGAACTGGTCTCGCAATGCACGGCGACCACATGGGTAATGCGCGGATCGGCGTCCAGCATGCGTTCGACTTCGGCGGCGCGCGGCGGCAGATAATCGCCCTTGTCCAGCACCGTGCAGGCGCGGCCGAGATAGCCGAGCGTGGTCGCGATGCGCTTGCCGTACGCGCCGTTGGCCAGCACGAGCGCATGAGCGTCGCGCGGCATCAGGCTGCCGAGCATGGCTTCGACGCAATAGCTGCCGCTGCCTTGCAGCGGCACGCAGTCGTACTCGCCCGCCGTATCGCCCGCGATTTCCAGCAGGCTGCTACGCAGGAGCGCGGTCATCGCGCGGAAATCGCCGTCCCACGAGCCCCAATCGCGCAGCATCGCCTCTTTGGTCGAGAACGCCGTGGTGAGCGGCCCGGGCGTCAACAGATACGGCTCGCCCTTGGGCGGCTGCGCGCACGTGAGCGCGGACGACCCGGTGGCGCTCGCGGCTGGGGAACGGTCGATCACGCTGTCCATGTTCGGAATCTCCGATATCGCTGTTGCGGTGGCTCACACAGTACAGAAACACGCGCCATCGGTAAAATCGATATAATCGATGCGGGTATCGCAATAACTTATATGGCGACGAGGCACACGTGCAATACGCACAATTGCGAGCGTTTCATGCGGTCGCGGAACATGGCGGGTTCTCCAAAGCAGCGCAGGCGCTCTCGCTCTCGCAGCCGGCTGTATCGGACCACGTGCGGCGGCTGGAACAGGATTACGGCGTCAAACTCTTCGAACGCGGGCCGCGCGGCGTGGAAACGACCGAATTCGGTCTGCGCCTTTTCAGCGTGACGCGGCAGATGGTCAGTTGCGAGCGCGACGCGCGGCAACTGCTCGAATCGGCAGGCGGACTCGAATCCGGCTCGCTCTCGCTGGTGGCGGACGCGCCCGATCTGGCGGTCGCGCTGATTAGCGCATTTCGCAAGCTGCATCCGGGGATTGTCGTGACGCTGTCCATCGCCAACGCCGCGGATTGCATGCAGCGCGTGCTATCGAGCGCCGTGGACGCGGCCATTACCGCCGCGCCGCAAGTGCACAGCCGGCTGGAAGCGCGTGTGTTGCGGCGCGATCCCCTGGTGGCGATGGTGCCCGCGAGCTATCCGGTGGCCAAGAAACGCAAGCTGAGCTACACGGAACTCGTGCAGCAGCCAATGATTTTCCGCGAGGCGCAATCCGTCACGCAGCAGTTGCTGGAGATCGAACTGGTGCGCGAATCGCTGCAAGTGGAGCCGATCATGTACGTGGATGGCCGCGAGGCGTTGGAAGAAGCGGTCGCGCAAGGCATGGGCGTCGGCGTGATTGCACGCGCCGAATTCAATGAATCGCGACGGATCAGAATGATTCCGCTGGAAGACTGTCAGGTGCAGATGATCGAATCGCTCACGCGGCTTGCCGAGCGGCCGGGGTCGAATCTGCTGGATGCGTTGTTCGCGGTCGAGTTGCCGAACCCGGCGACGGCCGTTCCGGCTGGATAAAGCGGAAAACCGCCCTTCAGGCGTGGCCCGCGAGCGGTTTTCCGCGTGCTGCGTAATGGGGCGCGGCGCTATCGAGCCACGCCACCCACCTTCGCGTTGACCCGCTTAACGCGATCCACCGCTTGCAATCAGGCTTTCGCCCGTCAGCCAGCGCGCGTCGTCGGAGGCGAGGAAGGTCACGACATCGGCGATATCGTCAGGCTGGCCGATGCGGCCGAGCGGCGTCGTGCTGATGGCCCACGCTTCGAGGTCGGAACCGACGATGCCTGCGCTATGCGTGCCTTCGGTGGTGACCATGCCTGGATTCACGGAGTTGACGCGGATCTTGCGCGGGCCGAGTTCACGCGCGAGCACACCCGTAATGCCATCCACGGCGCCCTTGGTCGCGGTATAGACCGCGCTGTTCGGCGGCGTGATGCGGCTCACCACCGAACTGATATTGACAATGCTCCCGCCTTCGCCGAGGTGCTTGACCGCTGCCTGCGTGGTCAACAGCAGACCCAGCACGTTCACGTTGAAGTGCCTATGGAAATGCTCTTCGGTAATCTCTTCGATCGGCGCGAATTCATAGACGCCCGAGTTGTTGACGAGAATGTCGAGACGGCCATACGTTTCCACAGCGGAATCGATAATGCCTTGCGCGTCCGCCGCTTTGGACACGTCGCCGGCCACCGCCACCGCCTTGCCTCCCGCAGCGGTAATCGCGGCGACCACGCTGTCCGCGCCCGCCTTGCTCGACGAATAGTTCACCACCACGGAGGCGCCTTGTGCCGCCAATGCCTTGGCGATGGCCGCGCCGATACCTTTCGATGCACCCGTTACAACCGCAACCTTACCTGTGAGCTTGCTCATGATCGATTCCTTTAGATGGGATTGGCGCCGATGCTGCCGCGAAGATTCGCGGGCCGCGTTGGAAATTGCCGTGGCGCTGTCACTGGTGACAATGTAGGGAGCTTGGGCGAGCAGATAAAGCGGCTGAAGGCGAATAGATACGTCGGTTGAGCCGAACAATCGGGAGACGGGCGATGCGTATGGCGGGTGGGCTTGATGCAAGACCCCGCGCCATCTTCTAACGCGAGTGAAAGGAGCACGGTAAGCACGCACATAAGATCGGTCGGTGATCGCCGCCGCTCCGCAGAGGCGGCTCGAACCGTCAGCGTTTTGCACGCCTGCAATGCGTGGCCGTTCTGGCAAGAGCGGTTCGGTCAATACCAATGACGCAGCTTAAGTCGCATTGAATTCAGCACTTAAGCATCAACACAATTTGCACGGCGACGCTGACGAGCACCGCCAGCGCGCCGAGCGTATCGAGAATTGCAGACCACACAATGTCGCTCCTTTCACATTCGCTTTCCACCATTGCTTGATTAAACGAATTCGCGCGGCATCAATTGAATGTCCAGTCTGGGCGGGTAGATAACGGATCAGCGCCGCTTCGCACCCGGCCATACCATTATCAGTGCGGCTGATCTAACTTACTATTTTTAATCGATTTGCCTGATTTGCCACGGCTTCTTATCCTTGACGCACAACCGTATGCGGTACGCCGCATACGCCGCCCGCCCCATTTTTTGCCGGCAAGATCATGGAAAGAACCACCATCAATGTACGCGTCGATAGCGTCCGCGACGAAGCGCACGGCGTGCGCTCATTCAGCGTCTCGCGCCTGGACGGGCAACCGTTCGCTCACTACGAACCCGGCGCGCACATCGACGTCACCGGACCGTCCGGCGTCACGCGGCAATACTCGTTGTGCGGCGACCCGGATCGTCGTGAAGCCCATCTATTTGCCGTGAAGCGCGAAGACGCCTCGCGCGGCGGCTCGCGCTCGCTGCATGACGACGTGACGGTGGGCAGCGAATTGACCATCGGCGCGCCGCGCAATCTGTTCCAGCTCGCGCCGAACGCCGAAGAACATATTCTGATCGCTGCCGGTATCGGCGTAACACCGCTGCTGAGCATGGCTTACCGGCTGCTCAAGCAGCAACGGCGCTTCGTGTTGCACTATTTCGCGCGCAGCGCGGAGCACGCGGCGTTCTTGCCGCTGCTCTCACGCGCGCCGTTCAGTGATTACGTGAAGCTCCACTTCGGCGTTGCGCGGGAGCGGCTCGACGCAGTGCTCGGCGATTGTCTCGCGAATGCGCGCGAAGGCACGCACCTCTATACCTGCGGGCCCGCGCCTTTCATGGAGCGTGTGGTGGCGATCGGCGAAACGCGTGTCGTGCCGGAAGCGATCCATCTGGAACGATTTGCCGCTGAACCGGCTGGTGTCTCGAACAACGAGACCGCCGCGCTCGATACCTTCGATGTGCGGATCGCGAGCAGCGGCGCGACCGTGCGCGTGGACAAGGACACGACCATCGTCGCGGCACTGGCGTCGATCGGCATTGAAGTGGATACGTCGTGCGGCGAAGGGGTGTGCGGCACCTGCATGGTGGACGTGGTGAGCGGCACGCCCGAACATCGCGATCATTGCCTGAGCAAAGCGGAACGGGCGAGCGGCAAGGTGATCTGCTGCTGTATTTCGCGCGCCGCGTCGCCGCTTCTGGTGCTGGACCTTTGACGCGCGTCCCGCAGATGCAGTCTTCTGACGCAGCGGCGACGCGCGCGTAACAAACAAGGTGCCGCACTCGCGGCACCTTTCTCAAGCATCTGTGCTTACCGGTCGTCGTCGCGAATCGACGACGCATGCCGGCACAGCGCGCGCACTTCGACATCCATATACGGAAACAGCGGCAACTGGCTCAGCACGTCGTGCAGATGCGCGGGGCTATCCACATCGAACACGCTGATATTCGCGTAGCGCCCGGCAATTCGCCATAAATGCCGCCACACGCCCTCCTGTTGCAGCCTTTGCGACATCGCTTTTTCATCGGCCTTCAGACGCGCGGCGCGTTCTGCATCCATGTCGGCCGGCAGGTTGACGGTCATTTCAACGTGAAACAGCATGCTTGCTCCCATCCCTGATCGATAACAAAAAGCCCTGGCGGCCCGGCCGATCTCGCCGCGCAACCAGGGTTGATAGATTCATGCGGTACGTCCAGCCGTTTTCTACGCAGATCAGGCTTCGGCGCGCAGACGCTCCACTTCGGCGGCCGGCAGGTTGTCGCGTTCCTTGAACAGCGTGAAGTCGAAATCGATCAGCGCGAAGTTGCCGTCCACGCCATACGGTTTGCCTTCGGCGCCCTCGGCCTGCTTGACCGCCGGCACGAGTCCGTCGCGCGTGGCGAAGGCGAAGTCGTCCCACAGATACGGATCCCCGTCGATGTTGATCTGCGTGGTCAGCTTGCGGAAGCCCGGCGCGGAAACAAAAAAGTGGATGTGCGCGGGACGATGTCCATGACGGCCGAGCTGATCGAGCAGCAGTTGCGTCTGCCCTTGCGGCGGCACGCTATAGCCGACCGGCACCACGCTGCGGAAGCTGTACTTGCCTTCGGCGTCGGTACGGATCGAACGGCGCAGATTGAAAGCCGGCTGCGATTTGTCGAAGTACGAGTAATTGCCGAGATGATTCGCGTGCCACACTTCGACGAGCGCATGCGCCAACGGCTTGCCGTCTTCGCCCAGCACGCGGCCGCGCATGATCAGCGTCTGGCCTGGATCAGTGCCGTCGTCGAGCCGCGCATGGCCTTCGGAGAGCGGCGCGCCGGCCACATACAACGGTCCTTCGATGGTGCGCGGCGTGCCGCCTTCAATGCCGGCCTTGGCTTCCGCTTCATCCAGACGCACATCGAGAAAATGTTCGAAACCCAGACCCGCGGCCAGCAAACCGAGCTCGCCGCTTTTGCCCGCGTCGCTGAGATAGTTCAGCGCGGTCCAGAATTCGGCGGGCTGCACATCGAGGTCTTCGATCGTATAGAACAGATCCTGCACGATACGGTTGACGATCTGCTTCGTGCGCGGATTGCCTTCGTGGGTGGCGCTGTCGTTGATCTTCTTGAGCAGCGCGTCGATTGCTTGCTTGTTCATGGGGTATCTCCTTCGTATGATGTTCTGGATGGCTAACGGATGAGCCTTCAGTGCGTGGAAACGCTGGCGCCCTGGCGCGTATCGCGCCGCAGGCGGTCGATCTTGTCCCAGTCGAGCGTGATGCCAAGACCCGGACCTTGAGGCAGGTGCAGCGCAAAATTCTCGTAGCGCAGCGGTTCGGTGAGAATCTCTTCAGTGAGCAGCAAGGGGCCGAACAGTTCGGTGCCCCACTTCAACTCGCCGAAGGTGCTGAAAAGTTGCGCCGAGGCCATCGTGCCCACCGCGCCTTCGAGCATGGTGCCGCCATACAGGTCGATGTTCGCGGCCGAGGCGATGGCCGCCACCTGCGCGGCGCCGACCAGACCGCCCGATTGCGCGATCTTCACGGCGAAGACATCGGCGGCACGGGCGCTGGCAATCGCGAACGCATCGGCCGGGCCGTGCAGCGCTTCGTCGGCCATGATCGGCACCTGAGCGAGGTCGGTCAGACGCTTGAGGCCGGCGCGGTTCCCTGCGGCGATGGGCTGCTCGATCAGCGCCACGCCGGCATCGGCGAAACGCCGCGCGGCCCAGATCGCTTCCGATTCGGTCCATGCCTGGTTCACATCGACGCGCACTTCGCCGCGCCCTTCCAGCGCTTTCCTGATGGCCACGACATGCGCCACGTCGTCCGCCACCGCGCGCGAGCCGATCTTCAGCTTGAACACCTTATGCCGCTTCGACTCGTACACCTGCTCGGCTTCGGCGATATCGCGCTGGGTGTCGCCGCTCGCGAGCGTCCACGCCACGTCCACGCAGTCGCGCACACGGCCGCCGAACAACTCCGACAACGGCACGCCAAGGCGCTGTGCCTGTGCATCGAACAGCGCCGTTTCCAGCGCGGACTTCGCAAAGCGGTTGCCCTGAAAAAGCTCGCGCAGTTTCGCCATCGCGGCGCCCGGACGCGTTGCGTCCATACCTTTGAGCAATGGTGCGAAGTAGGTGTCGATGTTGACCTTGATGCTTTCCGGGCTCTCCTCGCCGTACGCCAGACCGCCGATGGTGGTGCCCTCGCCCACGCCCGCCAAACCGTCGGCGCAACGAATGCGCACCAGCACCAGCGTCTGGCAGTTCATCGTTGCAACCGAGAGCCGGTGCGGGCGGATCGTCGGCACGTCGACGAGAATCGTCTCCACGCTCTCGATCTTCACGGGTGTTGCTATCATTCGTTGCTCTCCTGAACTGCCTGACCGGGAGCCCCCATATTAGAAACAAACCCGCGAAGCAGTCCAACACCGATTCCGACTACTTCCATACCTTAGAGGTATGCATGGAACTTCGCCAACTCCGCTACTTCATCGCAGTCGCGGAAGAAATGAACATTACGCGGGCCGCCAACCGCCTGCATATGACGCAGCCGCCGCTCAGCCGCCAGATCCAGCAGATCGAGGAAAACGTCGGCCTGGCGCTGTTCGAACGCGGCTCACGGCCATTGCGCCTGACTGAAGCCGGGCGCATTTTCTATGCGCAGGCGAAGCGGCTCGTCGACGAAGCCGACGAACTCGCCCCGCTCACGCGGCGCCTCGCGCAACTGGCCGAGCGCATCGTGATCGGTTTTGTGCCGTCAACGTTATATGGCGCGCTGCCCGCGGTGATTCGCGCGTTCCGTGAAGCCGCGCCGCATATCGAACTCTCGCTGATCGAAATGTTCACGATCGAGCAGCTCGCGGCGCTCAAAGGCGGGCGCATCGACGTGGGCTTCGGCCGCCTGCGTTTCGACGACACGCAGCTCGCGCGCGAAGTGCTCGTCGAAGAACGGATGATTGCCGCGCTGCCGCAAGACCATCCTCTCGCGCGACAGAAGAAGCCACTGACCCTCGCTGCACTCGCGCAGGAAACCCTGATCGTTTATCCGAGCACGCCGCGGCCGAGTTATGCGGACCAGCAACTATCGGCCATGCACGACCATGCATTGGAGCCGAAAGCGATTCATGAAGTGCGGGAATTGCAGACCGCGCTGGGTTTGGTCGCGGCGCAGGTTGGGGTATGTCTCGTGCCGGAGAGCGTGGAGGGTCTGCGCGCGCACGGCGTGGTGTACCGGCCGATTCCCGCGGCCAACGTCGCTTCGCCGATCATCATGAGCCGCCGCTTGCAGGACGAATCGCCGACCACCACGCTGCTCTGTTCGCTCGCACGAGACCTGTTCAAACGCGCCTGAAGCGGCCGGCGCCCGTCAGTCACCGCTCGTCGAAACGCCGCACGATATCCGCCATCAGATTGCGCAGCCACACGTTGCCCTCGTCCTGATCGAAATGCTCGTGCCAGTGCATCGTGACCGCGGCGATCGGCAAGGTCACGGGCAACTCGTAAATCTGAAAACCGCCGTCGCGATTGAAAATATGCGCGAGGCGCCGCGGCAGCGTGGCGAACAGATCGGTGACGGCCAGCACGCTCGGCAATGCCACGAAATGCGGCAGTTCCAGCGCAATATGACGCCCGACGCCTTGCGTGCGGAATTCGTCGTCGAGCGCGTGGTGGCTGTGCTCGACCGACGTGATCTGCACGTGCGAAGCATCCAGAAAGGCCTTCAGACTCAGCTCCTTCGTGCGCGGCAAGCCGCGCCGCTTCCTCGTCATGCACACGTAGGTCTCTTCGAACAGCGCCTGATGCCGCGTGCGCGCGGTCAACGTGGGTAGATTGCCAATGGCGAAATCGAGCCGGCTCGCCCGCAGCGCATCCTCTATTTCCTCGACCGGCAACGGCTCGATGCGCAATCTCACGCGCGGCGCCTGCTGGTGCAATGCCTCGCAGATGGGTGGCAGATAGGCCAGCTCGCCCGCATCCGATAACGATAGGCGGAATGTGCGCGTGCTCACTGCCGGGTCGAAATGTTCCGCGTAACGCAGCGCCTCGCGCACCGTGTCCAGCGCGCGCGACACGATAGTCGACAACTCCAGCGCAATCGGCGTGGGCTGCATGCCGGCGCGCGTGCGGATGAAAAGCGGATCGTCGAACAGCGTGCGCAGACGCCCCAGCGAATAGCTGATGGCGGGCTGCGACAACGCCAGCCGCTCGCCCGCGCGGGTCAGGCTGCGCTCTTCGACAATCGCCTGAAAAACGCGCAGCAGGTTGAGGTCGACGTGGTCCAGCGAATTCATCGAGATATCCATACGGTTGATTTTATATTTCATTTTAGATCAATTTGACGCATATCAGCAGGTCGGCGAGACTGGCTTTCATCGACCACCCCACTTACACAGCCATGAGCGAATCTCCCTATCAGACCGTCGACACGAGCGCGTTGTATCAGCGCGCGCTGCCGGATCGCGTGGCCCCGTCGCTGTATTACGACCCGGCCGTTTTCGAGGCGGAACTCGAACGCATTTTCTACAAGACGTGGATCTGGGTCGCCCACGAAAGCGAGTTGCCGAATCCCGGCGACTTTCGCACCACCACGATCGGCCGCCAGCCCGTCATCGTGGTGCGCGACAGGAGCGGCGCGGTCAATGTTCTGCAGAACCGCTGCCGCCACCGTGGCGCGACCGTCTGCGAACAACACAAGGGCAACGCCAAGGGCTTTACGTGCCCGTATCACAGCTGGACCTACGGACTCGACGGCGCATTGCGCGCGCTGCCGTACGGCGACGGTTATGAGGGCGTGGTCGAGAAGACCGAACTGCCGCTCGCCAGTCTGCGCGTAGGCATCTATCAAGGCCTGATTTTCGCGAGCTTCAATCAGGACATCGAGCCGCTCGAAGACTTTCTCGGCGGCGCGAAACCGTGGATCGACCTGTTCATGAAGCAAGGCGCGGGTTATCCGGTCAAGGCCAACGGCGAGCATCGGTTCCGCTTTAACGGAAACTGGAAGATCCAGCTCGAGAACACCACCGACCTGTATCACTTCCCTGTGGTCCACAAGTCGTGGATGAAATCGATCGACGACGAAACCGCTGCCGCGATCACGAGCTTCATGACGAGCGACGAAGCCTTCTGCCGCTCGCTCGGCAACGGCCATAGCCTCGCGGTGCTGGTGCCGGAACTCGTCGATCTCGACAAGGACGACGGCGCGCCGATTCCCGAGCGCTTCGAAGCGCTGGCCGCCTCGCTTGCCAAAGATCACACGCCGGACGAGGTGCGCCGCATCGTGCGCTCACTGATGGGCGTCGGCTTCAATTTGAACCTGTTTCCGAACCTCGCGCTGTCGATGGCGTTTTTCCGCGTCCTGCGGCCTATTTCCGCGAACGAGACCGAGATCCGCCATGTCGCCCTCGCCATGGATGGCGGCCCCGAAGAAGCGAACCGTGTGCGCCTGCGCATTCACGAACATTTCCAGGGGCCGTTCGGCTTCGGCAGCCCGGACGACGCCGAAGCGTGGGAGCGCGTGCAGCGCGGCTCGCACGCGGGCCCCGATCTGCCGATTCTCGTGAACCGCGGCCTGAATCGCGAGAGCACCGCGCCGAACGGCGAAAAGACCGCCCACGCCACGGACGAAACCGGCATGCGTGAAGCGTACGCGCAATGGCGCACGATGATGGAGCAAGCATGATGGACGACAGGAACACGCTTTTCTCGCAGAAGACCTTTGCCGGCGCGATCGAACTCATCTGGCGCGAAGCGGAACTGCTGGACCGCAAGGACTATCGCGAGTGGCTGACGCTGTGGGACCCGGCAGGCTTCTACGTGGTGCCGATCGAACACGACACCACGGATTTCGCCGCCACGCTGAACTATGCTTACGACGATCAGGACATGCGCGAAAAACGCGTGCAACGCATGATGTCCGGCTATTCGGCATCGGCCGCCGATGCAGCCCGAACCGTGCGCACCGTGTCGCGTTTCACGCTCACGAGCGACGCGAGCGATGAAGTCACGGTGAATTCGGCGCAAGTCATCGTCGCCTACAAGCGCGGCAAGTCGACGTTGTTCGCGGCGGACCTCACGCATCGCATCAGTTTCGCGAGCGGCGAGCCGCGCATCGTGCAAAAGGTCATCCGCCTGATCGATTCGACCGAAGCGTTGAGCGCGATCGGTTTCCTGCTCTGATCCCCGACAACCTGCGAACACGACGATGCCAAACGACACGCTCTCTCCCACAGCCGGATCGCCCCCTGCATCCGCCGCGCCGGCCACCTCGCGGACCTTGCGGCGGATCATCGTCGCCTCGGTCCTCGGCAATGCGCTGGAGTGGTACGACTTTTTTCTGTACGGCACCGCCGCCGCACTGATCTTCGGGCCGCTGTTCTTCCCGCTGCACGGCGATCCGCTGATGGGCACGCTGGCCGCATTCGCCGGCTTCGCAATCGGTTTTCTGGCGCGTCCGCTGGGTGGCATCGTGTTCGGCCATATCGGCGATCGCCACGGCCGCAAACGCGCGCTCGTCATCACGCTGATGATGATGGGCGTGGCGACCTTCGGCATCGGCCTCTTGCCGACGTTCTCGCAAATCGGCTTTCTTGCGCCCACCGCGCTCGTGTGTCTGCGCGTCGTGCAAGGCATTGCGTCGGGCGGCGAATGGGGCGGCGGCGTGCTGCTGATCAGCGAAAGCGCACCGGCCAATCGCCGCGGCTATTATGCGGCGTTCAGCCAGTTGGGCGTGGCGGGCGGCTTCGTGTTGTCGGCGGCCGCGTTCTATCTGGTGCAGCGTTTGCCGCTCGAGAGTTTCATGTCGTGGGGCTGGCGCGTGCCGTTTCTGGCAAGCGTGCTGATCTTCGGTGTCGGCGTATACATTCGCCGGCGCTTGCCGGAAAGCCGCGACTTCACGGCCGCCAAACCGAAGCACATGCCCGTGCTGACGGTACTGCGCAATCATCCGAAGCAGGTATTGCAGGCGATGGGGCTGCGCGTCGCCGAAAATGGCGGGACGTATATCTTCCTCTCGTTCGTGCTGGTGTATGGCAAAACGATCGGGGTGCCCGTTTCGGTGATGCTCGGCGGCGTGATGCTCGCCATGCTGCTCGAACTCGTGACGATCGTGTTGTGGGGGCGTCTGTCTGACGTGATCGGACGGCGGCCGGTGTATATGATGGGCGCGCTCGGCTTGGTGGTGATCGCGTTTCCCGCGTTCTGGCTGATCGATACGCACCAGCCGACGCTCGTGTTCCTCTCGCTCGCGCTAGGCCTGCCGTTCTGTCACGCCGCGATGATCGGCACGCAGCCCGCGTTGATGGGCGAACTGTTCCCGACCGAAGTGCGTTACTCGGGCATGGCGCTCGGTCACGAAATCGCGTCGGTATTCTCCGGCGGACTCGCGCCGCTCGTCGCCACCGCCCTCTATGCGAAAGTGCGCGCGCCGTGGCCTGTCGCGTTGATGCTGATCGGCTTCGGCCTGATCACCGCGCTCACGCTCGTGACGATTCCGCGCAACACCAGCACCACGCATGATTGACTTGCGATCAGCCGGGCGGCGCGGCGACGACCGGCAGCGAAAAGCTGCATTCGAGCCCGCCGTGCCGCGCCGGCTTCGCCCAGATCTCGCCGCCGTGCCGCGTGACGATGTTTTTGCACAGCGAAAGACCGATGCCGTTGCCGCCGGCCTTCGACGAGGAGAAGCCGTCGAAGAGACGCTCGTGTGCATCGGCGGGAACGCCCGGACCGTTGTCGATGACCTCGGCGATCGCGAATTTGCCGCGCAAATGCGTGACGAGACGAAGTTCGCGGCGCGGCGGTGCAACGTTTTCGTTGACTACTTCGCCCAACGCTTCGATCGCATTGAAGGCCAGGTTCAACACCACCTGCCCGATCAACACACGCTCGACATACACGGGCAATGGCGCGGGCGACTGCTCGATCGTGAGCGTCACGCCCGCCTCGCGCGCGCGCAATTCAATGAAGTACGCAACGTCCGCGAGGACCTCGCGCAAATCCGCATACGTCTCGCTCGGCTCGCGCTTGACGATGTAATCGCGCACGCTCTTGATGATCAACGCCGCATGTTCGGCCTGGCGATCGGCGCTGCGCAGACCCCAAATGGCTTCGTCGATCGATGCGGGTTGCGCGAGCCGCCGGATCGCGCCTTCGATGAAGTTGCGCACGGCGGCAAGCGGCTGGCTCAACTCATGGGCAATCGCGGTCGCCATTTCCCCCATGGCGTTGTAACGCCCCGCGTATTCGAGCAAACGCGCTTCGTTGCGCCGCGCTTCTTCGACGGCCACTTCGTCCGTCACGTCGCGAAAGTGCAGCAAGCGGCCATTCAGATCGTTCTCGATCTCGATGCGCCGGCATGTCATGCGCAACCAGCCCGCCGTGCCGTCGCCGCGCGTGATGCGATAACGCTGCGGCGCCGAGGGTTGAATCCGCGGCGCATTGGCGAGTTGTTCGACGAGACGCCGGCGATCCGGCTCGCTGCAATAGTCGAGCACGTCCCCCATCGGCGCGCCCTCTTCCAGACCGAGCACACGCCGGCCCGATTCGCTGACGAATTCCACCTCGCCCGCGGGCGTCAGCACCGCGACGCCTTCGCCGAGATCCTGCATGAATTCGCGCAAGCGCGACTCGTAGCGGCGCAGCGTTTGCTTGAGCGTGTCTTCGGCGCTGATATCGCGGAACTGCACCATCACGACCGCACGCTCGCGAAGCGGCACGTAAGTGGCAATTGCCTCGGACAACATATCGGCACCGGTGCGCGAGCGATAACACCATTCGTAAATCTGCGGGCCTTCGGTAATCGAACGGTCCATTGCGCCGACGCCGATCTCGCGCCGGTACTTCGGCGCCGGGCGCGTCATGTCGTTCGCCTTGAGCGGCAACAGTTCGGCGAGCGTAAAGCCGAGCGCCTCGCAGGCCGCGCGATTGGCCCACACGATCGCCTTGCTTTCGGCGTCGTGCAGCAGCACGCACAGCGTGAGCGCGTCGAGCAGGCGGTGAAAGTCTTCTTCGGCGGGAAAGTTCATCGGACGGTACGGCACATGGGTTCGATCACGTATGGGCAGAAACATAACACCCGTGCGCGCGTTTCGCGCCTGAAGATTTCTTTAGATACCCCCGGCGCATTACCTAAAAGAGCGTCCCACGTCCCAATTGAAGCGTTCTTTTTGCATTTCTAGACTGGTCTGAACCTGCACAGCTCGTTTGTGCTCGATTGTGCTCGTTTGTTAGCGCCCAACGTACCGCGAGTTTCAGCCGATAACGAATCAAGGAGAAGCCCCAACATGTCCGATACCGCCACCGCCCTTGCCGCCGACCACGCGATCACTTCGACCAGCGCGCCGCTGCCGCTCGACGAAGTAATCGCCGAGATCGCCACGCGCCGCGACGAGTTCGACCGCCTCTCGCACGTGCCGCGCGATGTGATCGCCAAACTCAAGCGCGCGGGCGTCTATCGCGCTGCCACGCCGCGGCGTTTTGGCGGCGACGCGCTCGCGCCGGCCGTGTTTCTCGACATGATCGAGCGCATCGCGGCAGCGGACGGCTCCGCGGCATGGGTCGCGAGCTTCGGTTCGGCGAACGTCTACCTGGCAGCGCTGCCGCTGCACACCCAGGCGCAGATCTATGCCGGCGGCCCCGATCAGGTGTTCGCGGGCGGCCTCTTTCCCGTGCAACCGGCGCAACCCGCTGAAGGCGGCTGGCGCGTGAACGGCACATGGAAGTTCGCGAGCGGCTGCAAGGGCGCCGACTGGCTTGGTGTGGGGATCGGTGCGGCCGGCTTAGGTGCTGCCGGCTTAGGTGCGGCCGGCTTAGGTGCGGCCGGCAAACCGCGCACCGCCGTGTTCCGTCCGCAGCAGGTGGAGATCGTCGAGAACTGGGACGTGGTCGGCATGCAGGGCACCGGCAGTCACGATCTGCGCGTCGTCGACCAGTTCGTTGCCGACGACTGGACCTTCGTGCGCGGCGGCGCACCCTGCGTGGATGAACCGCTGTATCGCTACCCGACGATCGCCTACGCCGCGCAGGTGCTCGCCGTGGTCAACCTCGGCCTCGCCCGCGCCGCGCTGGATGTCGCCAACCACATGGCCGGCGGCCGCAAGACCACGACCGGCGCGCCGCAACTCGCGGACCGCGCCTACTACCGCATCGAACTCGCGAAAGCCGAGGCGCAATTGCGCTCGGCGCGCGCCTTCTTCTACGACACGACCGATCAGGTCTGGCAATCGATCCTCGCGGGCAACGCCGTCAGTGCGGATCAGGTGAGCCTGCTGCGGCTCGCGGCCACGCAGATCGCGCGCGAAGGCGCCGAGGTCGTGCAGCGCGCTTACCGCCTCGGCGGCACGATGGCGATCTATCGCTCACATCCGCTGCAACGTCTGATGCGCGACTCGATGGTCGTGACCCAGCACGCGTTTCTCGGCGAAGGCAACTACGACGGCGCCGGCGCGGTGTTCGTGGGCGTGCCGCCGATTCCGGGCTACCTGTAGGCCACTTTCCGCTTGATCAGCATCCAGACGACTACGATTACAAGGAGCAACACGTCATGTCCGATACTTCAACACCGCCGCTGCGCGTTCTCTTCTGCTGCGGCGTCACGCAGAATTTCTTCGACCTGCCGCGCGAACAGATCGGTGAAGTCTGGCAGGCCTACGGCAAGATGCTGGCCGCGGTCGAATCGATGGAAGGCGTCAAGGTGCTCGGCATCATGGACGACGACCGCCTCACCGTGGGTCATGCCGACAACTCGCCGTGGACCTTCTACATCATGGCCGACGTGCGCGATTTCGACACCACCGTGGCCGTGTGCAATCTGTATCGCACCACGCCCGTGGGCGAATACAACCTGTGGCGCTACGGCAAGATCGAAGCGCGTGTCGGCCGTGCGCTGCAGGTGCCGCCGCAACATGCCCATGCAGCCTGAGCGTGACGCGATGAGCGCCACTCCCGAAACACTCGCGGTGTTGACCCAACGGCTCGCCGCGCTCGAAGCCGAATCCGCGGTACGCCGCACGATGACACGCTATATGGCGCTGTGCGACGTGCCGTCCGGCGCAATCGAAGGCGAGACGCTCGCGGCCCTCTTTAGCGCCGATGCGATCTGGGAAGGCATCGGCCCACAGTATGCGAGCAAGTTCGGCCGCCTGAGCGGCCACGGCGAAATCCTCGCGATGCTCACGCGCTACCTGCCGCCCTCGCCACATTTCTCGGTGAACGTGCACTTCCTCACATCGGAAACCATCGACGTGCGGGGCGCGAATGCAAAAGGCCGCTGGATCATGCTGCAAGCGTCCGGCTATGTCGATGCGCAAGCCGAACTGATCTCCGCGCGCCTTGAAGTGGATTTCGCGCCTGCCGGCAATGGCCGCGACTGGCTCATCACGCACTTTCGCACGGAGCGCCTGTTCGACGCGCCGTGGCAAGTCAATGCAAGGAAACCGAACCCATGAACGAGTTTATCCAGACCCTCTCGCTAGGCGACACGGGTCCGAGCATCGCGATCAAGGACACGATCGATATCGCCGGCTACCGCACCACGGCAGCGAGCCGCGCACTGGCGGACACGCGGCCCGCGCAGCGCCACGCGGAAGTGGTCGAGCGCCTGCTCGCGGCCGGCTGGCACATTGTCGGCAAGGCAAACATGCATGAGCTGGCCTTCGGCATGACCGGCATTAACGACTACACCGGCACGCCGCAGAATCCGCAAGACGCTGCGCGCATTCCGGGTGGCTCGTCGAGCGGGTCGGCCGCCGCGGTAGGACTGAAACTTGTCGACGCCGCGCTCGGCACCGATACCGGCGGCTCGATTCGCGGGCCCGCCGCATGTTGCGGCGTGATCGGTCTGAAGCCCACCTTCGGGCGAGTGTCGCGGCTCGGCGTCGCGCCGAGTGAATCCACGCTCGATTGTGTCGGGCCGTTCGCACGCGACATGCGAACGCTCGCTGCCGCGATGCTCGCTATCGCAGCGGACTTCGATGCGAATGCCGCGCACGCATGGCAAGGCCCGTGCAAAGTCGGCGTCGTGCAAGTCGACGCGGCGCCCGATATCCTCGCAGCCGTCGCACACGCGGCCGATATGGCCGACTGCACTGCGCACACGCTGCCGCTCGCGGGTCTTGCAGCCGCATTCGACGCGGGCCTAGCCGTGATCAATGCCGAGACCTCGCGCGCATTCGGTCACCTGGTGGCAACCGGAAAAATCGGCGCGGATCTCGACGCGCGCCTGCGTGCGGCAGCCCACACCACCGCCGCGCAACTCGACGCAGCGGAACAGGTGCGCCGCCAGTTCACGGCGGCAGTCGACCGCGCGCTCGACAACGCCGACGTGCTGATTCTGCCGACGCTGCCCGCGCTTCCTATCACGCTCGAAGAAGCGCGCGGCGGGAAGTCGGTCATCGCCATGTCGTCACTGATCCGGCCGTTCAATCTGAGCGGCCATCCCGCGTTGAGCCTGCCGCTGCCTATCAAGGGATCGCCACTCAAGGCCGGATTGCAGATTGTCGGACGCAAGGGGCAGGATGAACAGGTGTGCGCGATCGCGGCGCGTTTCGAAGCCGCCCTCGCCGCCTGAGCGATGCATCAGGCCGCTGCAGTAGCGGCCGTTTTATCAGGAGTGGAAGCGATGCAGAAAAGAGTTGTCCTTGTCACCGGCGCCGCGCGCGGTCTGGGCGCGGCGATCGCCACGCGTTTTCATTCTGCGGGCTACGCGGTCGCCATCGGCGATATCGCATTCGATGCAGCGCAAGCCCTTGCGCGCGATCTGAGCGCCGACGGTTCCACCGCAATCGCGCTGAATCTCGATGTCACCGCGAAAGCCGCTTTCACCACGGCGCGCGACGCGATCCTTCAGCGCTGGGGTCGTATCGACGCGCTGGTCAATAACGCGGGCGCCTCCAAAGTCGTGCCTGTGATGGACATTACCGCGGAGCAATTCGATCAGGTCATCAACGTGAATTTGCGCAGCGTGCTGTTCGGTTGCCAGGTGTTCGGCCAGCATTTCGCCGACGCGGGCGCGGGCCGTATTGTCAATATCGCGTCGCTCGCGGGACAGAATGGCGGTTCGGCAACCGGTGCTCACTATGCGGCTGCGAAAGGGGGCGTAATCACGCTCACCAAGGTCTTCGCGCGCGATCTCGGCGCTGCGGGTGTGACCGTCAATGCGATCTCGCCTGGACCGATGGATCTGCCGATCGTGCATGAAAGCGTCGCGCCCGACAAACTGAAGGCGGTGATCTCGACTATTCCCGCAGGACGTCTGGGCTCGGCGGATTACGTCGCCGACGTTGCCGTGTTGCTCGCCGCGGACAATGCTTACTTCGCGAACGGCGCGTGCTGGGACGTGAATGGCGGGCTGTTCATGCGTTGAGGCTCAGCCACACTCTCACGCCTATTCAATGCAATTCACGCCGCAGCGGCATGCATCAACGCGGCATGCCGACAGCGGCCGCATCCTGATCCCACACTGCCATCACCTCGCGCACCAGCATGGCGATCGATGCCGCGCCGAGCTTATCCTTGATGCTCGCGCGATGCACGTCGACGGTCTTCACGCTGATCGACAGATCGCCGGCGATGCGCTTGCTGCCTTTGCCGTCGATCACGCCGCGCAGCACTTCTTTTTCGCGCGCGGTGAGCGAGTCGATCCGCTTGCGCAGTTCGCGCTGCTTCTGGCCGGCGAAATGACGTTGCGCGGCAAGCTTTAGCGCGCGTTGCGCGCGATCGAGCATCTGCTGCGAGTTATATGGCTTCTCGACGAAATCGATCGCGCCGTTTTGCAACGCGCGCACCGACATCGGAATGTCGCCGTGACCGCTGACGAAAATGGTCGGCAATGTCGCACCTCGACGGTTCAATTCCGCTTGCACATCGAAGCCGCTGTGTTCCGGCATGCGCACGTCGAGCACGAGACAGGCCGGCACCGCCGGATCGAACGCACCGAGAAACTCGCCGGCACTGGCGAAGCCCATCGACTTCACGCCAACCGATTCGAGCAACCAGGCGAGCGACGTGCGCATGCCACTGTCGTCGTCGACGATATAGACGATCGGTGCGGGTGAAGTGGCGGACTGCGGCGACTGGGACATGTGGACGTAGGGAGGCGATTCGACACGTAAAAGCGAGTTCATCATAACCAGTGGAAAAGGCGCTGCAAAGCGATAGTTACCCTGAAAAGACCGGTGAATCATGGCCCGTTCACTCAACGTTATCAACGTTAGTCGACGCACTGGGGAAACCTTTAGACAGCCTGGGAAACACGCCTGTCCGCCTGCCGCTCGCGCGGATTCTTTTTCACTACGCGATTGAGTACGCTTGAATCCAATCACTCGACACCCGCATCAGGACGCCAACCCATGACGCCGACTCAGCAAGCGACTCCCGACGCCGAAGCCCACCCGCACGCCAGACAGCAATTCCGTCAGGCCATGGCGCATCTCTGCGCGGCCGTGCATGTCGTCACGACAGCCGGACCGCACGGACGTTGCGGCGTGACCGCGAGCGCCGTGTGCTCCGTTACCGATACGCCGCCCACGCTGCTCGTCTGCCTGAACCGATCGAGCGCGATGCACGCGACCTTCCAGCGCAACCGGCACGTTTGCATCAACGTACTGCCGGGCGAGCACGAGTTGCTGGCACGCCACTTCGCCGGCATGACCCAGGTGCCGATGGAAGAACGCTTCGGCTGGCCGATCTGGGATGAAGGCGCACATGGTGTGCCGGTCTTGCGTGACGCGCTGGCCAGCCTGCAAGGCGAGATCGTCGATCTGAAGAAAGTCGGCTCGCATTCGGTGATGTTCGTGAAGACCACGCGCATTAGCGTGCGAACGGATGGCGACGGACTGATCTACTTCGATCGCAACTTCCATCGCGTCAAACGCGCGGCGGTCTGTTGATGCAGGGCGGCAACACGCGCGATAGCTCATTTTTTGGTGCCGGAAGCGCAAAGCGAGCGCGTGCGGCTGTACGTGCCAGCCGGTGAACACATCTTTAGCGCGAAGATCTTGATCCGACATTGGCGGATGAGTAGAAGGAAATACAGGATGGCGAGCGGGTTATATTTGGTGTCCTTCTGATCCGCCTGAAGCATGACCCGCCTATGACCTACCACGCAATTACAGTCACACTTGAAAATATCAGCGGGATAGTCGCAGAGAAAGATAGGTATGGATCGAGAATAGTGAGACTGGCTTTTAACGTGACGGTCGAGGGAAAACGTCACTATGCTGTACAGATAGACGGTGCGCCCCGACTCGAAAACGGCATGGTGGTGACTGCGGTACTGCGCGATACGGAAAACTGGCAAACGTTGGTAGGTTGGCTTAATCACGCAACGGGTGAGATTTACGGCGTCAATTCACCTGGGCACCAAATCGCGCTATGTGTGTTCAGTGTGCTGCTTGGAGTGCTGCTGTCCATCAGGCAGGTAAGCGCTGAAACGGGTACAGGCCGGATGATTTTCTGGATTTGTTCAGTCGGCCTGCTCAATGCGTGGTCACTTCTGTCGTTGCGTAAATCCCTGACTGTTTACAGGCTGCTGAAGCCTTGAGTGCCGAGAGGATCGATTCCCGCTCCTGCGAAAGCGACCCTTGAGAAACTACGTAAAGACGCCCGCACGAAGCGGGCGTCAATATCCGCGGCGCAGATTCGTCCCTTGTCCTGCGCTACAGGTGGCGTGCCGCCATAGCGGAGTCGATCCACTCTCTCGCCGACTCGCGCCGTAGCATGATAAACGCTAGAACGCGAAGCCATACGCAAAGCGCAATAAGAGCGATAGACCACACGCCTAATACCGAAAGATAGGGTCCACCGGACACGGTCCATACAATGCTAAACGCTGCGATCCACTTGAGAAGATCAAAGGCCCATTTTCGGCGTTTCATTGCATACACCAGTGCCAACGGATTAGCTATAAGGCTTGCGATTATAGCGACCCATCCTGTCGGCTTTAAAGGCAGACTCCATAACAAAACGCCTTCTACCGATACCTCACATAGAAAGGCAAGAAAAAAAGCGACGATGGCAGCTCGAATACTGAGTGGCATTGCAGGCGTCTTCATCGGAACATAGTACTCTGACAATAATTCATCCAGCTGGTAAGGTCCGAGCCTCCCCTCTCGTCATACAGCGCCCGGCAGTAACTCTGCTTATATAGGGAGTCTGCTACCGGTGTAAAACTACCCGGCACTGGGGTTCCAGAGATTCTTATCAAACCCGGCGCTGTCATGCTATCACTCAGATAGACGAATAGACCTTTACCGGACATTATCTCATCATATGTGTAAAGGTTATACCCGTTCCCGTGGTTGACGCTTCCCCAATAAAGCGATGCGCTGGCAATGGATGCTGGTTTTGAAAGCTGCAGCGTCTTCGACAATGCAGCTCCAAGCCATACCTTAGCGGCACTCACATACGGTTGAAACGAAGACTGCAAGTCAGCAGCAAGGGCGAGTGCTCCAATTGCCGCTGCCGCGCCGGGTCCAATTTCCGCCCATATAAGTAGCGTAACGGCGATTGTACCAGTCGCACTGACAAGAGTTAGCACATCCCCGGGTTGAACCCTTTTATTTGGGTCTTTCCAGTCAGTCACGATCCGGGTTAGTGCGGACGTGGCTGACAAGCCGTTAGTAATGATGCGGATCGGTTTCAGCATATTGCTGACATTTGATACGGTCGCAATCAGATTGCTGCCGTTCTGGATTATTGACAGCGAGTCGCTTGGACTATTTCCTGCAGACATGAACGCCTGATAAGATCCCATCGAATTCGACCCCGTTTCGACCCATTGCAACACCAACTCTACTTTTTCCATTTGTTATTCAGCCTTTGATTCAGTATCCCATGGGGAAATTGAGTTAACGACCGAACTTACCGAACGAGAAGTCGAAGGATTCGATCCGATCACATAGCGATAAAAGAGTTGCGAACTTCCGGATTTTGGCGTGTAAACCGGCTGGGCAATGAAAGATCGTGAATTCGTAAGAGTAAAAGGAAGGTTTTCGATGATTTGCGAGAATGCCCTATCAGTTGCCAGCTCAAGACTTGCGTTAATATCATCATCAGGATTATCATAATTGATAATGCGAACCCAAAAAATCCATGACCCATCGTCGCGCTTCAGTGCGCTCGCGCCATTGGTTAGCGCATAGCCGTGGTTCGACGTTGCAGGGAGCTGGGGCGACTCGGGGGTGGCGCGGGCAATTTGCGATGTGATTCCCACGAGAGATAATGCGCTATTACGCAAAAATAACCGTCTGCTTGTCATCGTTTTTCTCTGATTGAGTGGCTTGCGCCGTTTGCAAATGTAGCTCTCACTACAAATGCAAACTTATCCCCATGGCAGACATGTATGACATCAGAGAACTCCTAAAGACTACTTCCATTTGACAAGGGGATGCCATGCCTCATCGGTTTTCACGCAGGTCTTCGTTCCAATAAAAATCCCCGCCGTAGCGGGGATCGTGTTTTTCTATCGGCTCTCGTCAAGCGCCTTTTTTATGGCCGCACACTTTGGAACTGGAGACGTTTCCATATCGCCGGGGCATGTGAGCCGTTTATAAAACTCAAATTCCTGAGTCGCGATGGTCTTTCGACATTCTGCAATCTGGAAATCAGTATCCGGCGTGTAGTCTCCCCCCCACCCATTGAATGAATAGCCTAACACTGTGCAATCTGATTCAAGCTTGTCTTTCCATATCTGATAATTTTGGTCTATCGCGGCCCGCCTGTCTCCTTTGGCTTGCTCTCTAATTCTAAGATATAGACTTTTCGAGTCAAAAAGCATCTTGTCTGCGTCAGCTTTTGTACATTCGAGAAAATCATTACGCTTTTTAGCGTGTTTCTCACAAGCCGCGTCAGCAAATGCAGACGTGGCAAAGGCAAAGCCAGTCGCTACAATGATTGCTTTAATGGCTCGCATCGTAATTCCCATCCTTGAACATGTTTCCCTCTGCACGGCGCCGCCTTAAAATGCCACGCGGTTGTACGTCGCCTGCCCACGAATATTCCAAAAACTTTGCTGGCACCTGGTCGTAGTGGCCGGTGTTTACGAGATGCAAAAGTCCCTCATTGTGACTGCGCAAATTATAAACAAAATCGACTAATGCATCGTACTCGTATTGAAAGAGCGGAACATTTATGCGTTGATTCACGATCCGTTCAGGGTCTATCAAATCCTGATGCATTAATTGGTGCGCACGCTCCAACGATATACCCCTCAAAAAAGGGGCTTCAGAGGATACACCCGATATCGGACCCATATGAACCAGGTGCCCGAAGCCAATAGTTGTATTTCCACCGCGCCCACCGCCATCGTTGTCGTATAGATGTGGCCGGAAAGCCTCCCATGCTTCAATAAAACCGATTCCCGCCTGAGAGATTCGCCACGGCTTGCAAAGCCGATCCGTCCGTACGATCACACACGAATTAGAATTGGTGTTCGTTATTGCTGTCCCAAGTGCATCCGGCATCAAACCTCCTATCTGTGTCCAAGGTAAATCTTGATGGATTGCGCGCTGTCCGTTTGATAGCGCCGGGTTCGTCCGCGCGAATCGGTCATGCCGTGAATCCGTTCGCCCGAAGGTAGAAACACGGTGTAAGGCGTGTCAGGGACTACGTTATGTGCGGCGTCAACAAGCGCAAACTGCTCATCGTGGCGTTGATGTGCATACTCGACTTGGGACGCGTGCTCACCATCAAGCTCCACGCGTCGCGCGTATTCATAATCGCGGTCCTCGCACCACGACTCTCCTGCCAGACTCGCAGTGACGCGCGGTGGGGTTGAACACTGGCACAGAACGATATCTCCATCGAGTGCCACATGGTGCGTCGTCTCGTATTGAAGCCGATACGGGCCGCCCGCTTTCGCGAGTATCCCGGTGCTTTTGCACGTCAGACAGAATGCTTCCTTGCCGAGTAGTGCGGCCTTATGGCCGTGAAAGCGAAAGCCGGTGCCCTGCACATAGTCAAGAACCTCGCCCCCGCCGCTCAAGGTGTCGCCCACAACTGCTATGCGTCGTTTCATACCTGCACACCCTCACTGAAGTTGAAGCTGGTTGCCATGCTCATCGAGCGGCACGAACAGGGTGGATGTGTGCAACTGCGATGCGGACTGTCGTTGATCACGGCACGCGCGCCGTCGCTGTATGTCACGATATCTCCGACACACGCAAGGGGCAGCCCGGCCAGCGTGATAGACCGCCCGGTGGTGACACGCCCGCCGTGCCCGGTGAGCGTGCCTACAGTGACGAAGTGATAAAAACGTGCCTTTACGTTCCTGATCCGACATTTCCACGACTCCATGAAATAGACGAAGGCGACCGGCGAGCCAAGCCACCGGTGCTGCTGCAGCGGCTTAGCCACTGCAGGCACAAAATCATCTGTGGAGGCCGGCAGCGGCGTACATGGGATAAGTCGGAAAAGCAATGCGACTAATGCGCGCCGCATGACAATGCGCACTGGAGTTGACAGATCACGGGTCGGCCCGAGTGCACCGGATGCACGGGCGAAAAAAAGGCGCGATGATTCGCGCCTTCTTCATGGGTGCGGCGTGGCCGCTCATGCTAGTGGGCGGAGGGTTGCGTGCGGTGTGTCGGCGGCTATGCGGACTCGCATACGACTATACAAAAGGAAGCTCGGTGAAGGGCATGACGGGAGCGACCTATCATCAATTCGCTTCGCGTATCGACTACTTCGTGGCGAAGCGTACCGATGTCTATTTGATTTGTTCAGGCGGCCTGCGCCGCCGCTCCCACGTGGGGCGCTCACCCCTCGCTCTCCCATTGAACAAGCAGTTCAGCGGGAATGGCCTTGACCACCTCCGCATAGCGCTTACCCACAAGTCGCTCGACGCGCCCGAGCAGCAAAGGAACCGGACTGCTCGGTTCGTTTTTCTCAAACCACTCACGGGCCTGCCTGATTAGCTCGCGAGCGGTGTGGCGATCGGTAAGTGGCGTGCCGCCGCTCTCACCTGCCATCACATCGACGTTCCCGCGCGCCGACTCCCCTTCATGCCCGGCCAACGAATCGGGAGGCGCTTCATCCACGCCGCGTTCGATGGTCGGCGGGTCACTCATAGCGATGTCCGCTTTCCTTTTGTCCGCGTACGCACCATCTCGCGCAACATGCTGGAGCAACCGGGTCAGCGCCGAAAGATTCGGCGCGTGGACGCCCAGGTGCTCGCGGCTCCATGCGTCGATCGCGGCGAGGCTGACGAGCGCCTCGTCGAAGCCCGTCAACGTGCCCTGCTGCTGTGAGCGCAGATCGTCGAGTTGCCGCGTCACCGATTCCGGCGCAAGCGCATCGTTTAGACGGGGATAAGCAAACGCACGCTCAATGTCGCGCACCTGAAGGCGCGTGGCAGTCGACTTCGTCAACGCGATTTCTCGCACATCCGCAAGCAGACCATCCACGTCGGTCAGGGCCTGCAATGCGTTCATGCGGATTTCGAGCGCGGCCTCGCGATCCGCGTCGACGCCGGGCTGCGGGTGAATCTGATCCGCAAAAGCCGCGAGCCACGCGGCGAGCAGGCCCACGCCCTCGGCGAGTCCCGCCGCACCGGTGAGCCGGGTGCGGCAGCGCGTGAACAGCACGGCGAGACGCATGTCCTTGCTGCGCATCATCAAACGGCGGCAATCGCGATCGACGTCGCTCCAGTTGACGGGCTCCGGCGATCCCACGAAATCGCCGTATTGGGCGTCCAGCCTCGTGGTCATGTTCGCCGCGAGAACGACGAATTCCGGGTCGTATTCGAGGCCGAAGCCGCACGGTGCCGCGGAGTCGACCGGGGTCATCCAGTTGTGAGGCACAGGTGCTTTCGTTGTCCCTACGTTCTGGACAGGTTGTTTTCTGCTTTTGCTCATCATTGACCTTCATCCCGCTTGGCCATCGGCACTTGCGGTTGTTCTTCGTGCATCTCCCTAGATACAGGATCACGCTCAGCCCGCGCGCATTCCAGTGACGTTCAGTTGACTCGTTTCCAGGTCGAGCGAACTCTGCACCATGAATTCGAGCGGATACGGATCCATGCGAATCATGCCGCGGACCTCGAATGCCAGCACGTTGTAGTGAACCTCGGCATCGACACCGGCGAGCGGCGCAATGCTGAGTGATTCGGCGATAAGCCGTGGCTCGAACTCGTTGATCGCGGACCGGATGATCTTCTCGATGTGTTCCCATTTGCGCGTTGCCGTGAAGGCCCCCGCAAGCGGCGGCACGCCGAAATTCACCGTCGACGAAGCCACATGCGGATATCGCTCGCGATCGATCAGATCCTCCATGCTGGTCGTATTGAGCAGGAATGCCAGATCGCGCTGCACGATGTCGCGCATCTGCGAACGGGTCACCGTGTATTCACTGGGCGCTTCCGTGTGCCTGCGCGGCGCATCGTCACGCAGACGGTCGAGCAACGTTGGCAACAGATGCGCGCTCGCTCGTCGGGGCGTGGCGGCGCCTTCGCGCGCGGAACGCGCCTCGCGTTGCACGGCCCCCGAAGCAGGCGCCTTAGGCCTGTCCATCTGCGGCGCCTTGCTGCCACTCTGTCTTGTTGCTGCGGGATAGATATGCGGTCATCGAGTCTCTTCGTGTGTCATTGAACGTGGGGCCGGCAACGGGCTGTCCAGACCCAACGCATGGTGGTCCCGTCGTGCCAGCGCGGGCTGCAACACGCGCGCGCGCCGTTCGGCCGCGGCGAGGGATGCCTCCGGTGCGAAAAGACCGAGGATTTCGGGCACCGACTCCGCCGCGCCGAAGTCAGCTTCCAGGTCCGCCGCGAACGGGCCGAACGCGTCTTCCATGAAACGCGCCCCGGACACAAGTGCTTCGATCGACGCGATGTGCGGCGTCCGTGCAGCGGATTGCGCCTCGTAGTGCGAAGCCGGATGCATGCCGGCTGAAAGGGCGGATTGCCATTCCCAACCTCCAGACAGAGACGCATGGGGATCGCAAAGGACGCGCCGGTACTGCTCGTGCAACGTTTCGATCAGATCGTCGATACCGCTGCTTGCTTCGCTGCGATCTCGCCGCGACTCGCCGGTATCAGACGCCAGGGCGGCACCGATCAGGCCGAATATCGCGCTGCTGCCAAGCAGATCTTCGTCTTTGCGGTACTCGGAATCGTATTCGGGGGCGCGCAGATGATCGTCGACGGTCTGATGTGCAAGGCGCCTATCTCCCGGCAGTTTGCGTTCCGTTTGTGTCGGGCACGCTTCAATGCGCGGGGACACCCTCACTTCACGCCTGATAAATCTTCTCACCCACATGTCATTGCCCGTGCTTTCCTGATTGGCGGGAGTCTCATTCTAAACACGAATCCCGGGCATCAGTCCATTTCAAAAAGAATGAAATTCTATTTCACCGCTACCTCTTATTTTTTTGATAAAAATTAGGATAAAAATCTTTCAGGGCACGGTATTTCACATATTTTCACGACTCTCCCGTAATTTCAAGACATTGGTGCAAATACATCAATCCCCATAAAAACAATCACTTATATGCACAATAGAATCAAAAAATAACACTTTCGTGAAGAACAATCCCAATCCGACTCGGAATTTTCACAACGTCATCCATTTTCAATCTATTTCGACAGACATCAATTGACGGATGAATCAAGTCAGGTGCTTAATACAATCCTGACGATTTTATTTCACTTAAAAAAATATCATGACTTAAGAATTGCAATTTGATTGATCCGCAATGGATCGAATAGCCCGCAGCCCTATTTTCAGATTGATCCCAGATTGATTTGGGCCGATCCGCAATTGCTTCGCCCGACAACGAGCGAAAGCACGAAAACGCATGACAGCGACGCAGAGAAACCCCATGACGACTACGCGACAGGCGCTCTTCGGCAAGCTCGGAACTACGCTATACAAAAGCATCGAGTCCGCCACCGTCTTCTGCAAGCTGCGCGGCAATCCGTATATCGAACTCGTGCATTGGCTGCATCAACTGCTGCAACAGCCCGACTCGGACCTGCATCGGATTGCGCGGCACTGTGGTATCGACCGGGAAGCGCTCGATCGTGACATGGCAAGCGCGCTCGCCGCACTACCCGCAGGTGCCAGTTCGATCAGCGATTTCTCGCATCACGTCGAAATGGCGATCGAGCGAGCCTGGGTCTTGGCCACGCTCAGCTTCAATGACCGGCGCATTCGCAGCGCATGGCTCGTCGCGGCACTCGTACAGACGGTGGAATTGCGGCGTGTGCTGCTTTGCATCTCACCGGCGTTCGCCAGACTAACCGCCGAAGGTCTGAACGCATCTCTGCTGGCATCCATAGACGCATCCCCAGAAACCGCTGAAGCACCCTACGACAACAGCGATTTCTCACCGGCCGTGCCAGGCGAGACCTCGCATGCAATTGCCGCGCAATCAAAAGCTTCGCCGCTCGAACAGTTCTGCACGGACCTGACCGCGCGTGCGCACAACGGCGAAATTGATCCGGTCATCGGGCGCGAGCTGGAAATTCGCACGATGATCGACGTGCTGCTGCGCCGTCGGCAAAACAATCCGTTGCTGACTGGCGAAGCGGGCGTCGGCAAGACTGCCGTCGTGGAGGGACTTGCGTGCGCCATCGCCACCGGCGACGTGCCGCCCAAACTGGTGGGCGTGCGCTTGCTGACGCTCGACGTGGGCGCGCTGCTCGCCGGCGCGAGCATGAAGGGCGAATTCGAGTCCCGTTTGAGGGGCGTGCTGGAGGCCGCGCTGAATTCGGCGGTGCCCGTGATCCTGTTCATCGACGAAATCCACACGCTGATCGGTGCGGGCGGTCAGACAGGCACTGGCGACGCTGCCAATCTGCTGAAACCCGCGCTTGCGCGTGGCGCGATTCGCACGATCGGCGCCACGACCTGGGCGGAGTACAAGAGCCACATCGAAAAAGATCCGGCGCTCACCCGGCGTTTCCAGGTTCTGCAGGTGCGGGAACCGGAAGAACCGGCCGCTATCGATATGGTGCGCGGCCTCGCAAAGACCTTCTCGCGGCATCACGATGTCGTCGTGCGCGACGAGGCGATCCGCGCGGCCGTGACGCTGTCGCATCGCTATCTCCCGTCACGGCAACTGCCGGACAAAGCCATCAGTCTTCTCGACACCGCGTGCGCGCGTGTCGCACTTTCCCTGCACGCACCTCCGCGAGAGTTGCAGGACGTGCGTCAGCGCGTACGGGCGGCACGCGTCGAAAGCGAGTTGCTCACCGCGGAATCGCGTATCGGGCTGGACCCCGGCCGCGCACTGACGGCGGCCCAGACGCGCGTCGATGAGTTCGTCGCCGTTGAAGGGAGCATCGAAGCCCGCTGGAAAGCGCAGCTCGCAGCGGCGCAGGCCTTGCTCACCGCTCGTGATGCGTTCGGCGTCGATAGCTGCGTGCCACGCGCGGACACGAGCATGGAGGCGCGCGCATCGCTTCACACGCTCAAAGATCTGGAGCACGCCCTCACGCAATTGCAGGGCGATGCGCCACTGGTGTTCGCGGACGTGAGCGAGGCGATCGTCGCCCAGGTTGTGTCGGACTGGACGGGCATTCCCGTCGGCCGCATGGTCACCGACGAAGTGGCCGCCGTGCAGTCGCTGCCAGCCACGCTCGAAGCGCGCGTGATCGGGCAGTCCGACGCCTTGCGTCAGATCGGCGAACGGGTGCAAACCGCCCGCGCCGGGCTCACGGATCCGAAGAAACCGCTGGGCGTCTTCCTGCTTGCCGGACCCTCCGGTGTGGGCAAGACCGAAACCGCCCTCGCCCTCGCGGAGGCGCTCTACGGCGGCGAGCAGAACCTGATCACCGTCAATATGAGCGAGTATCAGGAGGCCCATAGCGTTTCCGGACTGAAAGGCGCCCCGCCCGGCTATGTCGGTTACGGCGAGGGAGGCGTGCTCACCGAGGCCGTGCGGCGCCGCCCTTATTCGGTGGTCTTGCTCGACGAAATCGAGAAGGCTCATCGCGACGTGCATGAAGTGTTCTTCCAGGTCTTCGACAAGGGCTATATGGAAGACGGAGACGGCCGCTACATCGATTTCCGCAATACGACGATTCTGCTCACCAGCAACACTGGGTCGGAACTCACGGCCATGCTGTGCGCCGATGCGTCGCGCTCACCCGATGCAAACCAATTGCGCGAAGCCCTCAGACCCGAATTGCTCAAGGCATTTCCCCCGGCATTTCTCGGCCGCGTCACCGTGGTGCCTTACCGGCCTCTCGCGCACGAATCGCTTGCGCGCATCGTGCGGCTCCATCTGAAGCGCGTTGCCAGACGCATGGCTGACGTTCACGACATGGCGCTCGCGTACAGCCGGCAAGTGGTGGACTACATCGTCGGCAGGTGCCTTGTTCAGGAAACCGGGGCTCGCGTGCTGATCGGCTTCATCGAACAACATGTGCTGCCGCGCCTTTCCGCGTTATGGCTCGACGCCTTTGCGTCGAAACAAACGATCACCCGCATCGAGATCGACCTCGTCGACGTGAGCGCGCTACCCATCGCGGCGCTCGCTTTCCAATGCACGTATGCGCTTGCGCCAGCGCCGGAAAGGCCCTCACCAGCCACCATGTCACCCACATTTTCCGTCGAGCAGGTTGACTGACCGCTGCCGACTCTTCACCACCGTCCACGGAGGCCTCCATGTCCGTTCCCAGCAGTTCGCAGAAATTCATCGCGCTCAATCGGGCGCCACGTGTGCAGATCGAGTACGACGTCGAAGTCTACGGCTCCGAGAAAAAGGTCGAATTGCCGTTCGTGATGGGCGTGCTGTCGGACCTTTCCGGCGCGCCCGTCGAGGCGCTGCCGCCGGTAGCCGCGCGCGGCTTCCTCGACATCGATATCGACAACTTCGACGAACGGATGAAGGCGATCGAGCCGCGCGTCGTATTCACGGTGCCGAACACGCTGTCAGGCGATGGACAGTTGCTGGTCGACATGACCTTCGAGAGCATTGAAGACTTCTCGCCGGCGGCCGTTGCCCGCAAGGTCGATTCGCTGCGCCAACTGCTCGAAGCCCGCACGCAACTCGCGAACCTGCAAACGTATATGGACGGCAAGTCCGGTGCGGAATCACTCGTCAACAGTTTGCTACAGAATCCGGCGTTGTTGAAATCGCTTGCGGCCACACCGAAACCGCACGTGACAGACGCGGACCACGACACAGTGGATACGGTCACGACCATCTGACCGCCTGAGCAGAACAGATCCGGAGGACATGACATGGCAACACAACAGATCCACGCGGGGGCTGCGGAAGCGCATACGCCGTCCGACTTTACCCAGTTGCTCAACCGCGAATTCAGACCGAAAACGGAACAGGCCCGCGTGGCTGTCGAACACGCCGTGCAGACGCTCGCCGAACAGGCATTGCTGCAGTCGGCCACGATCAGCGACGACGCGTATAAAAGCATTGAGGCGATCATCGCGCAGATCGATCACAAGCTTTCCGAACAGATCAATCTGATTCTTCACCATGACGACTTCCAGAAACTGGAGTCCGCCTGGCGCGGTATGCACCATCTGGTCTCGAACACGGAGACCGACGAGCGTCTGAAAATCCGTTTCATGGACGTGTCGAAAGACGAGTTGCGGCGCACGATGAAACGCTACAAAGGCATGGCGTGGGATCAGAGCCCGCTCTTCAAGCAGATCTACGAACAGGAATACGGCCAGCTTGGCGGCGAGCCTTATGGGTGCCTCGTAGCCGACTACTATTTCGACCATACGCCGCCCGACGTCGATCTGCTCGGCTCGATCGCCAAGGTGGCCGCGGCGGCGCACACGCCGTTCATTTCCGGCGCGTCGCCTTCGGTCCTGCAAATGGAATCATGGCAGGAGCTCGCCAACCCGCGCGACCTGACCAGGATCTTCACGCAAAACCTGGAGTACGCGCCGTGGAACTCGTTGCGCAATAGCGAAGACGCGCGCTACGTCGGGCTTGCCATGCCCCGCTTCCTCGCCCGGCTGCCCTATGGCGCGAGAACCCATCCCGTCGACGAGTTCGATTTCGAAGAGGACACCAACGGCTCCGATCACCGTCGCTATGCGTGGGCCAACGCGGCCTACGCGATGGGCGTGAACATCAATCGCTCGTTCAAGCTGTATGGCTGGTGCTCGCTGATCCGCGGCGTCGAATCGGGCGGCACGGTCGAGAATCTGCCGTGCCATTCGTTTCCCACTGACGACGGCGGTATCGACATGAAATGCCCAACCGAAATCGCCATCTCGGACCGGCGCGAAGCCGAATTGTCGAAGAACGGCTTCATCCCGTTGATCCACCGCAAGAACACCGATCACGCCACTTTCATCGGTGCGCAGTCGTTGCAGAAGCCCGCTGAATACTACGACGCGGACGCCACCGCGAACGCGAATCTGTCCGCGCGCCTGCCATATCTGTTCGCCTGTTCGCGCTTCGCGCATTACCTCAAGTGCATCGTGCGCGACAAGATTGGCGCATTCAAGGAGCGCGAAGACATGCAGCGCTGGCTGAACGAGTGGGTCATGCATTACGTCGACGCGGATCCCGCCAACTCATCCCAGGAAGCCAAGGCACGACGGCCGCTCGCCGCCGCGGAGGTGGTGGTGGAGGAAGTGGAAGGCGACCCCGGCTACTACCAGGCGAAGTTCTTTCTGCGCCCGCACTTTCAGCTCGAAGGGCTGACGGTGTCCTTGCGCCTCGTCGCGCGGTTGCCGTCCATCAAGGAAGCCGCCTGACTGAAACGGCCGGAAGCAGGCTTCTGGATGCAGACCGTGTTATCGCTACGAAAACAGTTGTGCGTCCGCATCTCGCCCCGCTTTCCGTTTGTGATTTTCAACCGATTGCGATCCGATTCAACACGTTGATATGTCCGATCAAAATTACGATGTCGATGCAGCGGTCAGGCATCTGAATACTCACGCCCGTGCGGATTCCAATGGCCGATGCGCGACCTATGTGAGGCAAGCGCTTGCGGCCGGCGGAATCGTCATTTCTCAGGGACCGGCGGTTGAGTTCGCCAGGAACTATGGTCCCGTTTTGCGCGCGCATGGGTTTGTCGAAGTATCCGTGGGCGACCTGATTACGCCGCGCAAAGGCGACACGGCCGTTATTCAGCCTTATCCCGGCGGCAATATCGCCGGCCATATCACCATGTACAACGGCTTGCAGTGGGTCTCGGATTTTCGCCAGAACGATATGTGGGGCGGTCCGGGCTATCGTCAAAAGAAGCCGGCGTACAAGGTGTATCGCTGGCAGGGGGCGCAATGAGGCAATGGCGAAGCTGCGCTTTGGCGGCGGTTGCGTGGGCTGCTCTGGGCATGCAACCGGCACTTGCACAGAGCGTCGATTCGGCGAAGCGGTTTCTGCAAACCGTCTATGGCGCCTACACGTTCAACGGCGATCCTCCCGGCATCGATACGTCCGGCTCTCATGCCATTGCGTCGCCCTCACTCATGCGGGTCATCAGGAAGGATCAGCGGGCATTGAAGGGAGAGGCCGGCTATCTGGGCATGGATCCGGTTTGCCGCTGCCAGGATTTCGACATCACGACGACCGGCATCGACGTCACGGTCGCGAAGCGTCACACGGCGAGGGCCGTCGTGTCGTTTACAAACTTCAAGGAGCCGCACCAGGTGGAGTTCGATCTGGTTTGGGTTCGTGGCAAATGGCTTATCGACGATATCAGGGCCGCCGACGATCGCCGTAGTCTTCGTGAGGCACTGCAGGCAGAGATTGCGGATGTAGCCAGCAAGTAGTGAAAACCAGACTGTCAAAATTCAACGCGCAAGGAGCGTTTTTTAAATGGCACAAGACATTTTTCTCAAGATCAACGGTATTGATGGAGAATCGCCGGATGCTTCGCACAAGAACGAAATCGAAGTCAGGAGTTGGGGCTGGCGAGTGTCCCAGCAAGCGAATATGCATGCAGGCTCCGGCGGCGGCGCAGGAAAAGCGACCGTGGACGACCTCGAGTTCGAACACCTCGTGGATCGGGCGAGCCCGAACCTGATGAAATACTGCCTGACCGGTAAGCACGTCGACCAGGCTGTGCTGGTTGTGCGCAAGGCCGGCGGCAACCCGCTCGAATATCTGAAGATCACCATGAACGATGTGATCGTCACCCAGGTTCATCCGTCTGGCAGCAACGCCGACGACGGTATTCACGAGCATGTTCGCCTTTCGTTTGCGAAGGTCAAGCAGGAGTATGTCGTTCAGAACGCACAGGGCGGTAGCGGCGGCGCAGTGACAGCCGGTTACGACATCAAGGGCAATAAGGAAACTTGAGCCGCGTTGCCGGTTCACGCGCAGCCCCGTCCCCGGTAGGTCCTAGAGTTCCCTTGCCTCGCCGGGTTGCGTCCTTGCTGCGTTTCTATCGTGCCTCATTTTTGCGTTGCCCAATGCGCCCGTTCGCCACCGTTATTGCCCTCGCCTTTGCATGTGCGCTGACCGCGTGCGCCAGCCGCGATCCGAACACCGCGAAAGAACCCGTCAAGCTCGAACTGTCGGTCGTTGCGTCGTCGGGTGTCAATCCAGACGACCAGAAGCGTGCGGCGCCGATCGTCATACGGGTTTATGAATTGAAAACCGACGCGGCATTCAATTCCGCCGACTTCTTTTCATTGCAGGAAAAAGACAGGACAGCCCTCGCGGACGAGCTTGTCACGCGCGCGCAATTCCAGTTGCGGCCAGGCGAGAGCAAATTTATCCGGACCAAAACCGATCCCGCCACGACCGTGATCGGAATACTCGCGGCCTATCGGGATCTGCCCAACTCGGTATGGCGCGCGGCCTATCCGCTACCGTCCGCGCCCGATGCGGCGTGGTATCGCGCCTCGCCGAAATTGAAACTGACCATCGATCTTGAACCGAATGCGATCAGGATCACCGAAAGAAAATAGTGGAATAAAAGCATGAGCTGGCATAACAAGGTGGTCTGGAGCGAGGGGCTCTTTCTGCGCCCGCAGCTTTTTCAGCAACAGGAGCGATACCTCGAGCACTATGCGCACAAACGCGCAGCAACGCTCTCGCCGTTCTTCTTCGGCTTCAGTCACTACAGTCTCGATAGCGAAGCGCTGGCGCTCGGCAAGGTGATCGTGAAGTCGGCCAGTGGCGTATTCGCGGACGGCACGCCGTTCGATATGCCCGCCAGCACGTCGCCGCCCGCGCCGCTCACCGTCCGCGCGGAGCACCTGGATCAGGTGATCTATCTCGCGGTGCCCGTGCGTGTGCCGAACGGCGAAGAGACAACCTTCGACAACGCGGCCGACTCGCTCGCGCGCAACACTGTATTCGACACCGAGTTGCGCGACACGAATTCGATCGGACAAGGTCCGAAGACCGTGCAGTTGTCGAACCTGCGCCTGCGGCTCGTGCCGGAGAAGGAATTGACCGATGCATGGATCGGCCTCGCGCTCACTCGCGTCAAGACGATTCACGCGGACAGCAGCATCGCGCTGGACGAGACTTTGATTCCGCCGGTGGCGGGCTTCGGTGCGAGCGAACTGCTCACGAGCTGGCTCGCGAAGATTCACGAACTCACGCGCCTGCGTGCAACCGCGCTCGCAACCCGTCTGACCGGCGCTAACGGCAACGCCGGCACCACAGCGGAAGTCTCCGACTATCTGCTGTTGCAAACGCTCAACCGTTACGAGCCCTTGCTCCAGCATCTACGCCGGGTGCCGGCCACGTCCCCGGCCGATCTTTATGCGCTGCTGCTCTGCATGGCGGGAGAACTGTCGACCTACGTGCGCACCGATAGCCGGCGCCCGCTCGATTCCCATCCGGCTTACCAGCACACCACGCCGCACCTGTGTCTGAAGCCGTTGGTGGACGACACGCATCTACTGCTCAATGCGGTGCTGGTGCGCAGCGCACAGCACATTGAACTAAGAGAGCTGGGACATGGAATGCGCAACGCGGTGGTCGATCCCGTCGACATGCGCGGCTTCACGGCAGTGGTGCTCGCGGTGCATGCCGCGATGCCGCCCGACCTGCTCCAGCAACAGTTTGCCGCTCAGGCGAAAGCCGGCCCCTCTGAACGGCTGCCTGATCTGGTGCGGGGACATCTGCCGGGCATCGCGCTACAGGCGCTGCCGGTCCCGCCGCGACAGATCCCGTTTAACGCGGGCTTTGTCTATTACGAGTTCGCCCGTGGCGGCCCGTTGTGGGACGAAGTCGCGCGACACGGTGGACTTGCCTTGCATGTCGCCGGCGAATTCCCGTCGCTGAAGCTCGAACTGTGGGGCGTGCGCGGCTAGCACGCATCAGCGGGTACCAGGCAGCGTGAGACGCTAAAGCCTCGAATAACAAGGGGCAACGACAATCCAGAGACAAAAGGTCAGTCAGTGCATTCAGACGTAGCAAACCGCTCGCGCGAGCGTGCCCCGTGGCCTGGCGATCAGGGCGGCATGCAGGCCGCCGCCTCACATTTCGCCCAGGCAGAAGTGTCTTCCCGAGCCGCGAGCGCGGCGGCGTCCGGCCCGTCCCCTCATCGAGACGCGCCGCCGGGTGAATCGACCGCGGAGCGCCTTGCCGCGATCAGGGCCTCGCGCAACCCGCTGCTCGAGGCGGCCCGCCCTCTGTTGCGCGCGCTGGCGGACCTGCCTGACCCGTTGCAGCAGGACGGGATAGAACAGTTGCGAGTGCTGCTTGAGCAGGAAGTGCGGGCTTTCCAGAAGCTTTGCGATCAGACCAACATCCGGCGCGATCATATGCTCGGTGCGCGCTATTGCCTGTGCACGGCACTCGACGAAGCCGCCATGCAAACGGTATGGGGCAAAGGCGGAGAAACCGGCGTCGAATGGAATACCCATGGACTTGCCACGCTCTTCCACGAAGATCGGCAAGGCGGCACCAAGGTCTATCTGCTGGTCGGGCGGCTGATGAGCGAGTCGCAGGAACATCTCGACCTGCTCGAACTCATCTACCGGATTCTTAGTCTGGGCTTCGAAGGCCGCTACCGCTACGAGGCCGATGGACGACGCAAACATGAAACCGTGCGTCAACGGATCTATAACGAGATCATGCCGCGGCACGGGAGTCTGGCCGTCGCGCTGTCGCCACACTGGCAATCGGATGCGAAGGGCAACCGGGTGTCGTTTTTCGACTTCCCGGTATGGATCACGCTTTTTGTTCTTTCAGTCATCCTGATCGCTCTGTTCGGCTACTTCAAATACGAATTGCTGAACCACAGCGCGGAGATGCAAAAGCAGATCGCCGACATTGGCCGCATGACACCCCCGCCTCCCCCGCGCGCACTGCACCTCAAGGAACTGTTGAAGAACGAGATTGCCGCCGGCACGGTGAGTGTCGACGAAGACGGCCATCACAGCTCGGTAACGTTCCGCGGAGATTCCATGTTCCCGCCGGGAGCCGCGGCGGTGAAGAGCGCGATGACGCCACTCATCACCAGGCTCGCGGGCGAAATCGTCAAGGTGCCGGGCAAGGTCGCCGTGTTGGGTTACACCGACAATCTGCCGATCCGAAGCCGCCAGTTCGCCTCGAACGAAGCCCTCTCGGAGGAGCGCGCCACGCAGATCATGCAACGGCTTCAGACAGCCGGCGTACCGGCGACGCGCCTCGAAGCCGTAGGAAAAGGTGCCGCCGATCCAGTGGGCGATAACGCCACCGTACAGGGCCGCGCGCAAAATCGCCGCGTCGAGATCACGGTCGCGCAATGACGGATCAACCAGGACACTTGGGAAATTCAGGCATGAAGAAGTTGTCGTTTCTGGTATCGCGCCAGTTCCTCGCTCTCGCCGCGCTGCTGGTTATCGCGTTGGTGATCTGGTTCGTGGGTCCACTGGTGGCGTTCGGCGGCTTGAAACCGCTCGCCCCCGTCGGCATGCGTGTGCTGGTGATAGCACTCATGCTGGCAGGCGTGCTGCTGTGGCTGGCGGACTGGTCCGCCAGTGTGTTTTTCGTGGCGCTGCTGTGCCTGCTGATCTGGCACGCGTCGCCACTCGTCACCGTCGGCCGCGAACAACCGTTCGTGTCCGCTTCGGCGCGCATGATCGCCATTGCGATATTGCTGGCGATCTCCGTCGTGTACTGGGCATTCCTGCTCTTGCAGAAAATGCGCAGCGAACCGCAATTCCTCCAGAGCCTGCTCGAATTTGGCCGCAGGAAGGAGGCATCGCCGGCTGCGGCACAACTGGAAAACGTACATGCGATCGTCTCGGCGGCGCTCGCGCGTTTGAAAGCCATGCGCACGGGAGCGCGTGGGATCGCGCGTCTGTTTCAGGGCAAACGCTACCTGTATGAATTGCCGTGGTACATCACGCTCGGCTCGCAAGGCTCCGGCAAGACGTCCGCGTTACTCAATGCCGGACTGCCGTTTCCGCTCGCGGCGCAGATGCAGCGCACTGCCGGTGCTCTCCTTGGCACTGAGTCCGTCGAATGGTGGCTGACCAACGAAGCGGTGCTGATCGATACCGCGGGGCACTACACCTGTCATGGCACCTCGCAAAACGGGCGACTGGCGTCGACGCTCGCTACGGTGACGAGCAAGGCTGCTGACAAGGCGACGGCCACGTCAAGGCATGCAGAAGCGGCCGCCACGGACAAACCTGTCGCGTCGCCCGCCGCTAATCATCCGGACTCGAACCGGTTGCACGAAAAAACGGATGCGGACGAATGGCTCGGCTTTCTTGCGATGCTGCGCAAACACCGGCCTCGCGCGCCGATCAACGGCGCGATAGTGACAGTCGAGCTTGCCGCGCTGACGAGTCTCGACAACAACGCGCGCATGGCCGAAGCGGCGGCGTTACGCGCACGTCTTGGGGAATTGCGCGAAACGCTCGGTATCCGCTTTCCGGTCTATCTGGTCGTGACCAAGATGGACCGCCTGTGCGGCTTCAACGAATACTTCGCTTCATTGACGGCCGAGGGACGAGCCCAACCTTGGGGCTTTACGCTGCCCTACGGCAAGGAGTCGCTTGCCGCCCGAGGCATGCGGACGCGCTGCGACGAGGAACTCGGCTTGTTGACAAACCGCCTCGCCGACGGCGTCAACACGCGTTTGCAGGACGAATTCGATCCGGCCCGGCGCCGGCAGCTCGTCGCGCTATCCGAAGAGTTTGCGGCACTGTCGCAACCGCTGGGCGAGCTGGTCGAACGCGTGTTCCTCGACTCACGTTACGACGCCACGCAACTTCACGCCACCCTGCGCGGCGTTTACTTCACGAGCGCGATTCAGGCAGGCGACACGTTGGTCGCCGGGCGGCGCACTATCGCACGGCGGCTGTCGGCATCGCTCGATAGGGTGCCCGGTACGCGCGGTGCCAGGCCGGCGGGCAATCAAAGCTACTTCCTGCACGATCTGCTCACCAAGGTCGTGTTCGCCGAGGCGCAACTGGTGCGGCCCAATCTGCGCTGGGAATTCCGTTTCCGTTTGCTGCGGTTCACCGGCCATGCGCTCGCCGTGCTTCTCTTCGCATGGCTTGCAATCGGCCTGCGGCTCAGCTTCGCGCATAACAGCGACTATCTTTCCCTCATCGGCCGCAAGTCGCAGGCGCTGGCCGCGAGGGTCGCGCAACTCTACAAGGAGCCGAAACCCGACGCGATCCCCGATACGCTCACCGAAGCGCGTTACCTGCCGACCTTCCCGGGGCTCGACATGGCGGACCCGGATAGCGCGTACCGGTTCGGTCTTTACACCGCGCCTGCTGTGGTCGCCGAGAGCCGCCGCACCTACGATGTGCTCGAAGACAACCTGCTGCTGCCGCCTATTGTGCGGCGTATGGAGAACGTCATCGCCCAAGCGGTGGCGAACAAGGATTCGAAGACCGCCTACGACGCGCTACGCCTCTACCTGATGCTCTACGACAAGCCGAAATTCCACGCCGACGACGTGAAAGCCTGGGTGCTCGACGACTGGGCGAACACGGATAGCGCAGCGGTGTTCGGCGGCCGGGCCTCGATGATCGAGCACGTGCAGCAGCTCTTTTCAGGCAGCCGCGTGGTTCAGTCACCGCTGATCCGAAACGATTCGCTGGTGCAGCAGGCCCGCTCGTTTCTCGATGGCAGCAATGCAACCGCGCGTCTGTATGAACGGGCCAGAGCGGCGATGCAGAAAGAGGCGCCGGACGAATTCACCCTGATCCGCGCGGTCGGCCCGCAAGCCGGACTCGTCTTCACGCGGGCGAGCGGCGCGCCGCTGTCGCGCGGCGTGCCGGGACTCTTCACCTTCGACGGCTACCGGCAGCTGTTCGACAAGCGTGTGCCCGAGTTCGTCGAGACCGCGCGCGACGACGACGCCTGGGTAATGGGCCGCACCTATCTGGGCGAGGCTCAAAAAAAAACGGCTGAGTTCGTCAGCGCGGCGAGCGGCGCCGACGACCCGCTCACGGAGGCTATCCGCCGCCAATATCTGACGGAATACGCGCGACAGTGGGATGCGTTTCTCGGCGACATTCGCACCGTCAACGGGACCAGTCTGCAGTTCGATCTACAGGTGCTGCGCAGCTTCGCAGCACCCGATTCCCCGCTTGCCCGGCTGGCGCGCGCGGCCGTGCGCGAGACCACGCTGACGCAAGCCGTCGCGGCAGCGGACGCCTCCCTGCTGCAAAAGGCCGCCGACCGGCTGAGCGAGAAAGCGGATAAGACGCTCGGCATCCGGGCCTCGGAAATCATCGAACGCGAACTGGTCGATAGTCACTTCGCCGCGCTGCGCGAGGTCGTTACGGGCAATGCGGACGGACAGGCCGCCGTGCAGGCAGGCACGGCGCAAGTGGACAAGACGGGGCTCGACGGCGTGGGGAACCTGCTGAACGACTACTACACGGCGTTGACGGTCGCCGACAATGCGCTCGCCAACAACAGCATGCCGCCGGCGAGCGACACGGCGGCCAGACTCAAGATGACCGCCAACACCATGCCGCCTCCGCTTCGCGCCGTGTTGCTGGCGCTGGCGGCGGACGGCTCGCGCGAGGTGAATCAGGGCATCGGCCAGTTGCTCTCGCGACAGATGCAGGCGGTAGTCGGCGACACCTGCCGGTTGACGATCGAAGGCAACTATCCGTTCGCGGCGGGCAGCCAGCGCGAGGTGCGTATCGACGACTTCACGCGTGTCTTCGCGCAAGGTGGTGTGATCGACGACTTCTTCGTGAAGACACTCTCGGCCTTCGTGGATACGTCGGCAACACCGTGGCGCTACAAGACGTTGGCCGGCGCGACGGAACCCGTCCAGGGGCCGGAGCTCGAACCGTTCCAGCATGCGAAGGCGATCCGCGACATCTTCTTCGCCGACCCGGATCGGAAACAGCTGTCATGGAAGGCGGAGATCCGGATTCCCGAGCTCGATCCGACGATTACCGGACTGATGATCGATATCGACGGTCAGACGACGCTCTATCAGCATGGACCGGTTACGCCGTTCCCGGTGACGTGGCCGGGCACACGCGGCGGGGTGCATGCGGAGGTGACGGCCGAGCCGCGCATCCGGCCGGAGACTTCGACGCTCGCAACGGACGGGCCGTGGGCGCTAATGCGACTGGTTCAGAAAGGCCAGGTTGCCGAGACCGCAACGCCGGGACGCACACGCGTGGCCTTCGACTTCGACGGCCGCAAGGCTGTGCTCGACATTGCGGGCGCGGGCAGCGTTGCCAATCCGCTGACGAGCGATGTGCTGAAAACGTTCAAATGCCCGAGTTCGATGCCGATGCTCACCCTCACCGACAGTGGACCACCGCCGGGACTGCCTCCGGGAATTCCGGCCGAAGCGACGGGCGCGTCTCGTTGATACCGCAAGCGATATCCCAGGCATGCGCATGCGGTCGGCGTCATTGCAACAGAATGATGCGACCGACCGCGCGCCATACCTCGACGGATGACGCAGCGCATCACCGCCTGCCGCTATTTCACATTGAACGCATAGTCGCCGTGCGTGCGATGTCCATCCGACGCCACGGCCACCCAGTGCACCGTATACTGACCCGCCTCGAGCGGCGGCAGCGGCACGGCGATCAGTGCCGGATGATGCTCGTCGACCGCGGCTTTCTGCGCGTTGACCTGCTTGCCGCTCGCGTCGGTCACCGTCAGCGAACTGAACGCCGCTTCGAGCGGTCCGTCAAAAATCACCCGTACCTGCGCGGGTGAGGCCACCGTCGCACCGGCTCCGGGTTCCTGCTTCTGCGGGAACACGTGCGCGAAAGCCGCGCTCGCGACTGCGAGACCGGCGAACCACACCGCCAGTTTCGCGGCAGCGAGCCTCGCGTCACCGCGATGGTTGCCGATCGTGCCATTCATGATCATCGTGACTCTCCCGCGTTACTGAAACAAAGGTTTGCCGATCGTGGTCGGCGCAACATCGTCGAAGAAGATGTGCGCCTGGACCAGAATGCCCACGTGCGAGCCGCTTGCATGATTGATCGGGATCTGCGCCTCCACGCCGAACTGCCCATAACGGTTGATCCAGATAAAACCCGGATTGACTGTGCCGGTCGTCTGCCCCTGGCTGCGTGACAGCGGAATCTCCACTAGCGGAATCAGGTTCGCGAGCGGCTGCGGCAGGCCGACATCGCGCACGTGCTGCTGCAGATACGGCAAGCTGTATTGCACCGTGAAGCCGTAGTTGAATGCGTTCGGCTGTCCCGCGCCAGTGGTCAGCGCCGGTCCCGCTTCACCGGTAATGGCGAGCGGACGCAGATACGCGAGCGACTCGGGCAGATCGCCCATGCCCTTGCCCACGTACACGGTCGGCGAGATCGTCGAGAAGTTGTCGGCGATCGCGCGGCTGCCCGTGCCGCCGAGTTCGGCATCCACGCCGATCGAGGTCATGAACTCGTGCGCGTCGTTGACATACAGCAGATACTTCAGGCCGACGCCGAAGTTGTCGAAGCCGTGCGCCCGCGGATTGTTCTGCATCGCATAGGTGCCGTCCACGGACACCGCGAGCCGCGACGTGATCAGCTTGTCGTACTCGAAGTCGAAGGTGTTGATGCTCTGGTCGCCGTTGTCGCCCGGCACGCGTTGATGGCCGAACTGGAGGTTGGCTTCGTCGCCTACGCCGGGGTCGTCGACGGCCATCGTCGACGGAAAGACGCGATTGCCCGCAATCGCGTGGGCACTGGCGAGCGAAGGCGCGCACAACAAAACGCTGGCGGCAGCGACAAGCGCCGCCGCGCGCGGCGGTTTCCCGCTGCGCGTTGTCTGGGTCAGCATGATTCATCCTGTTTCTAGGTCGTGACAAGGCCGGCGCGCGCAGTCGCGACGGACGTGCGGCGGCAGCCGCGATGCACTCGATGCATCGCGCGTGAAGACTCGAATCAGGATGCGAACGGAGGGGCGCGGGGCTGCGCGAAGGTGAGCGGTTCGACGCGGCGCACGCTGTCGAAGCGGGTCGCGACGGTGTGCTGTAAAGCACGGACGGTAACGACGAACAGTCCCTCGACGCTCGGCACGACGGGCATGTGGGCGAGCAGGCTGCAATAGCCGCAGGCGTCGCCGTCGGACAGGGTGGAGTGCTGGGTGTGGTCGTTGCCGGGGTGGTCAGGCGTACTGGATGCGACTGGTGACGCGTGCGGCACGTCTTCCTGCATCGTGTCCATCGCGGGCATCGTGTCCATGGAGCCCATGGAGGCCATCGACGGCATGTCACAATGCTCGCTCGCCATCGCGCTTTCGGCGCCGCGTGCTGCGAGCGTGTGCGAGATCGTCGGGGCGAGCGTGGCCATCAGGATCGCGAACAATCCCAGCCAACTGCCGATCTTCCGATAGAAACGACTCACGATGCGCCCGGCGACACGAGGGGAAGCTGTCGCGGATTATGCCACGACGACCCGCACCTTCCGCTTGCCGGCGCGCCCGTTATGCCGGACATTTCACCGATCCGCTGTGTGGCCGCGGCGCTTCCTTGAACGTCTGGCGTTGGCTGCCCCGCTCCCGCCATTCCGTTTGCATTCACGGCTGGTGCAAACTTTGCCCACGCCCCGTCAATAGAGCAAACTGCCGACGGCAAACGGGGCGCGGACAGTGGACAATGCATTCATCCCGGCCCCGGCACCGAGTCCCCATGAAAGAGCAGCGCCCGCGTCCCCCGCATTTTTCAGGCGTTCAACCCCACGCCGAGTGGCGCGATCACACGTTGCCTTATATCGTCGTGGCCGCGCTCGTCGTGCTGATGGTCACGCTGATCGTCTGGCTGGTCGATCCGGCGCCGCCCAAGACGATCACCATGAGCGCCGGCCCGCACGACAGCTCGTTTTTTGTCGCCGCGGAACAGTACAAGAAAATCCTTGAGCGCAACGGCATCAAGCTGAACGTGCTGGAGTCCGACGGCTCCGTACAGAACCTGCAGCGCCTGCTGGACCCGAAGCAGCATGTCGACATCGCCTTCGTGCAAGGTGGCGTGGCCGATGGCCTCAACACTGCGTCGCTAATGTCACTCGGCAGCGTCTTCTATATCCCGGTGGTGGTGTTCTATCGCGGCTCGGGGTTGAGCCAGCTTTCGCAACTGGAAGGCAAACGGATCGCAGTGGGGCGCGAAGGCAGCGGCACGCGGCTGCTCTCGCTCAAACTATTGGATGCCAATGGTATCGAGCCGGGCGGCGACACCGTACTGGTGCCGACCGACGGCTTGCAGGCCGCCACCCAGCTCGTGACGGGCGAAGTGGACGCGGCGATCCTGAACGGCGATTCCGCGACCCGTGGCCTGATGCTGCGCCTGCTCAAGGTGCCCGGCGTGTCGGTCATGAATTTTGCCGAGGCGAGCGCCTATACGCGCCTTTTTCCCTATCTGGACGAGATCGACCTGCCGCCGGGCGTGCTGGATCTGAAACGCACGATCCCGCCTGAAACGGTGCATCTGATCAGTCCGACTGTCGAGCTCGTGGCCCGCAACACGCTGCATCCAGCCATCTCCGATCTGCTGATCGAAGCCGCGCAGGAAGTGCACGGCATGCCGGGTTTATTGCAGCGCGCGGGGCAATTTCCGAGTCCGGTTGCGCGTGAATATCAGATCAGCGAGGACGCGCAGCGTTACTACAGGACGGGCAAAAGCTTTCTCTACCGTACGCTGCCGTTCTGGCTGGCGAGCATCGGCGACCGCACGCTCGTTCTGCTGCTGCCGGTGGCGGTGCTGCTGTTTCCGGCCATGCGGCTGATTCCCGCGCTCTACCGCTGGCGGGTGCGCTCGCGCATCTATCGCTTTTATGGTTCGCTGATTGCGATCGAACGCGGCGCGCTCGCCGATTCGACCGAAGAGGAGCGCAAGCGGCTCTTCGCGGAACTGGATCGGATCGAGGACTCGTTGAACCGGCTGCGCATGCCGCTCGCCTACGCCGACGCGTTCTATGTGCTGCGCGAACACGTCGGATTCGTGCGCAGCCGGCTGGGGGCTGCGTCGCGGCAAGGCAGCCACCCCTAGGCGGGGTGGCGGGTTTTACGCTTCGCGGGTGGCCGGCGTGCTGGCCGGTTCCGTAGCGGCCTGGTCGGCGCTCGCGTCGGGACTTGCGTGGGCCGGTTCCTGCACCGTTTCAGCAGCGGCGGGCGTCTGCGCCGCGCCGTCCTGCGAACCCGCGGCGGCTTGCGTTCCGTTCGCTGCGTCGGCGGAAACGTTCACCGGCTGGGATTCGGCCCCGGCTGCCTCGACGGTGTCCGCCGCGCCCGCTTCCGCCGATGCCTCGCCAGTTGCGTTTGCATTCGCATTCGCCGCGCCGGCCGTCTTCGGCGCGCCCTTGCCCGCCCGATGCGCCTGCAGACGCTGCGCGCCGGAGGCTTCCTGCGCGGTGACCTTGCCTGCCTCGGCGCCCGTCAGATCGACGCGAGCCGCGCCTTCGACGAGACATTTCCAATAACGGCTGCCACGGCACCATGTCTTGATCGCATCACGCAATTCGGCTTCGCTCAGCGACAGTTCCTTCGCATGCACCATCAGATCTTCAAAAATACCGACCTTGAGCGGCAGCTTGGGCGCCGGATTCTTGGGGAAAGCAACGGGAAAGCGCTTCTGCAGCCGCCCGATCGATTTCACCACCGGGTCCACCGGCTTTGCGTCCACCGCCGGCCTGGCCTCTGCAGCCGGCCTGTCGCCGGGAGCGGCTGCGGGCGCGGCACGGCGCGGCGGCGCGGGCTTGCGGGCAGGCCTCGCGCCCGGCTTGGACGCGTCTTTGGCAGCGGGCTTGGAAGCCTCCTTAGCCGGCCTGGCAGCGTCCTTCGAAGCAGGCTTGGCGCCGGATTTCGCGGCAGGCGCAGCCTCGCGGCGAGCCGCGGCCAATTGCTTCTTCAGTTCAGCGAGTTGTTCGAAACCCATAGCGCACAATCGATCGAGAAAGACGAGATTGTAGCAGCGTAAGGAAAGCCGTTCGTGACGATGCCGCGAGCCGCGCCGCGCGGTGCGGTTAAACTCGATGTTTGAGGCGCTTTGCGCCAATCGCTTTGCGCCAATATCTCGCCCCTTCCCGCCTCTGCGCTTCATGGACCTCAAGCAAATCCAGTATTTCATCGCGCTTTTCGAAGACGGCTCCGTCACGCGCGCGGCGAAGCGGCTCAATATCGTGCAACCGGCGCTCAGCATGCAGATTTCGAAGCTCGAAACCGAATTGCGCCAGAAACTGTTCGAACGCGGCCCGCACGGCATGACGCCAACCGACGGGGCGCGCCAGATGTACCGCTTGTACACGCCGATCATGCGCGACATCGAACGGGCGCGCGACCAGTTGAGCCGGCAGGACGCGATCGTGACGGGGCGCGTGTCGCTCGGCATGGTGTCGTCGGAGGCGGAAAGCGTGCTGCCGGAGTCGCTCGCCAGGTTCAATGCGATGTTCCCGCAGGTCGAAGTGTCGGTCGCCGACGGCTTCAGCGCGCAATTGATCTACGCGGTCGAAGCCGGCCGGCTGGATGCGGCCATCATCAACAAGCCGCGCGGGCGCCTCACGCTCGACGTGGTGCCGCTGATCGACGAGGAAATGGTGCTGGTGACGAGCGCCGCGTTCGGCCCCGAGCTGCCGTCGGCCATCGGTCTCGCGCAGCTGGCCGGCATCGAACTGGTGCTGCCGACCCGCCGCAACGGCCTGCGCGGCGTGCTGGACGCGGCGCTGCTGGCCGAAGACGTGGTCATCAAACCGAAGTTCGAGATCGATCTGCTGAACACCATCGTGCAGTTCGTCGAACAGAGCAGCGTCGCGACGATCCTGCCGCGCGTGGTGGTTCAGCGCAAGGTCGACGAAGGCGTGCTGTGTGCGCGCACCATCACGTCGCCGCCGATCATCCGGCACATCATCCGCGTGAGCCATCCGAAGCGGCCGATCGGGCCCGCGGCGCACGCGCTGATCGAGATCATCGGCGAGGAGATCCGGCGCGTGACGACGGGCGTGCCCGCCGACCCGTCCGCGAGCTAGACCGCGTCGCGCGCCGCGCTCTGTTCGAGCCGGCCGAGCGTCTCCGGCACGACGAACGCGCCGATCAGGAAAATCACGCTGATTGCCGCGACGAAGATCGCCAGCGTCATCGGCAACTCGCTGGCGTCTTTTGCGACCAGCGAGACGGCGGTCGGCATCATTCCGCCGATGGCGAAGCCGATGTTCCACGAAAGCCCGGTGCCGGTCGCGCGAATCGCGGTCGGGAACCGTTCGTTCAGGAAGATCAGGATCGGCGCATAGCCCGCGCTGCCGAGCGCGCTGAGAATCACCGCGTACACGCCGATCATGGTGATGCTTTGTGCCGTGGGCAACAGCAGGAACAGCGCGGGCAACGCGAACAGGCGAATCACGCCGAGCCAGATGAAAGCGCTCTTGCGGCCGATGAACGTGCTCAGATGCCCCGCCGCCACCGACGCGATCACCACCGCCACGCTGCAGATCAGCAGGATCGCCGCCGCGGCGCCGTTCGGCGCATGGCTCACCACCTTGAGAAAGGTCGGCAGATAACCCGAGGTCAGGTAATAGCCGCTGCCGCCGCCGACGGTGAGCAGCAGATTGACGAACAGGATCGAGCGATAGTCGCGGGAAAACAGTGTGCGCACCGGCGAGCGGACGATTTCGACCGGCGCGTCGAGCCTCTGCGCCGCGGCCTTGGCGGCCTTTTCGGCGGCGAGCTTTTTCCACAGCGGCGATTCTTCCAGACTGCTGAAGACGAACAGGCCAAGCACCGAGCTGATGATGCCGGTGAAGAACATGCAGCGCCAGCCCCATACCTCGAACGCCGCGCCGGGGAACAGCGCCGACATCGCCAGATAGGTGAGCGAGGCAAGCAACGCGCCGAGGCCGGCTCCCCCGCCGCCGATCAGCCCCGACACCGCGCCGCGATACTTCGGCGCGACCGATTCGGTGCCGATGGTATGCGTCGAGGCCACCACACCGCCCACGAACACGCCCTGCACGAGCCGCAGCATGAGGAACAGGATCGGCGCGACGAGGCCGACCTGCGCGACGGTCGGCAGCAGGCCGAAGGCGGCCGTGGAAAGCCCCACGCCGACCACCGCGATGATCATCGCGCCCTTGCGTCCATGGCGATCCGCGTACGAGCCGAACCATGCCGAACCGAGCGGGCGCATCAGCAGCGTCACGGCAAACGACGCATAGACCGCGGCGAGCGAGAGCATCGCGTGCTCGGAAGGGAAGAACAGCCGGCCGACCACCGGCGCGACGAACAACAACACGAACAGATCGAACAGATCCAGTGCCCAGCCGAGGCACGAGGCCATTACCGCACCCATCACTTGCCGCTGATCTACCGCGGGCAAGGCGGCGCCATTTTGCGCTGCTACGGACATCGTCATCTCCTTGACTATCTGCGGGCCGTCTTTCGATCGTCCGCGTTTGAGGCACGCTCTTTTGCGCGTGCTCTTGGTGGTGTTAAAAAACCTTATGACGAGGCCGCGGTGAGCGGCGCCGTATTCGATCCAGCACAAGCCGCGCGCCGCACGAGCATCGCGTCGGCGATTTTTTCGGCCATCATGATGGTCGGGATATTCGTGTTCGCCGAGGGCAGCCGCGGCATCAGCGAGGCGTCGACGACGCGCAGGCCCTGCGCGCCGTGCACGCTGCCCGACGTGTCGGTGACCGCCATGACGTCGTGCGCGCTGCCCATCCGGCAAGTCCCGCTCGCATGCCAGACACCGAACACGTTGGCGCGGATGAAGTCGTCGAGCGCGGCTGGCTCGGCGAGCAGCGCGGACATGCGCTGGCCGCGCGTGAAGAAACGTTCTATCAACAGACGCCGCATTGGCGCGGGCGTATCGAGCAACGCGCCGAGCAGCGAAGTCAGCATCGCATTACCCTTGCTGACGCGGCTCAGCGCTTTCACCCGCGGTGAGAACGCGGCCGGAAAAAAGTCGCGCGGGTTGTCGCCGAGACCCGAAGCTTCGACGATTTTCGCGAGCATCCGCACGCCGTATGCGAGGCGCGCGAGATCGCGCGGATCGTCGAGCAGATTCAGATCGACCCGCGGCGCCACCGCCGGATCAGCGGATACGAGTTGCACACGGCCGCGCGAATAAGGCCGGTTGCACCAGAGAAAAAACAATCCAAGCCGATTGCCGAGCGCGTGCCATGCAGCACGCGTCGCACTCGAGAGATACAGATCGGATTCGTCGCAGTCCGCGACACCCGAGGTAAAACGCGCTGCCGTCATACTCGCGCGGCGGCGCGCAAGCGGCATGCGAAAACGCCGCTCGAGAAAATGACAGAACGTGAGCGACGGATGATCCTGCAGATTGCGGCCCACGCCCGGCAGATCGACTTTGCACCCGATTCCGAGCGCGTCGAGTTCCGCCTTCGAGCCGACGCCGGCCCGCATCAGCAATGCGGGGGATTGCAATGCGCCCGCGCTGACCACCACCTCATTGGCGTCGAAACGGATACGCGCACCACTGCGTTCCACCGCGACCACGCCACGAGCCACACGCCCTTCCATGACGATCGACTCGACGCGCAAGTCCGCATAGATGTGCAGATTGCGGCGCCGGCGCGTCGCCTCGTCCAGATACGCGGCTGCCGTCGATACGCGCCGGTCGTCGAGATTCGAAAACGCGCCGGGAAAATAGCCGTCGCCGAATTCGGCGTTCTGATCCTGCAAGGCCGCGAAACCGTTTTTCCGCATGCCGCTGGCAAAGGCATCGCAGAACGCCGGCCAGTAGGCCGGGAGAATGCGGCGGATCGGCACCGGGCCGTCGCTGCCGTGCAGTTCGCCGGCTGGGAAATTCACATCGCGTTCGAGTTTGCGGAAATACGGCAGCACATCCTGCCATGCCCAACCGCTCGCGCCGTCGGCGGCCCAGGCGTCGTAGTCGCGCGGCAGGCCGCGGTTGGCCGACTGCACATTGATGCTCGACCCGCCACCCATCACGCGGCCCTGCTCGTACACGCGGGGCGCGGCGTTGCGCGTGGCGCTGGCTTTCAGTTCCGGCCAGATGTATCGGTCGCCGCAGAAGACGGGCATCGGATAGCTGTCGAGGATGGTCGCAGGCACTTTGCCCGGCGGCGTATCCGCGCCCGCTTCGATCAGCGCGACGCGCAACGACGCATTGGCCGATAGGCGATGCGCGAGCACGCATCCTGCCGAGCCACCGCCGACGATCACGTAATCGAAGCGCTCCATACGACTGTCTCCTGTGTCGACCGGAGTTAGCGCTTTAGCGCTTACTCCGATCCCATGCAAAGCTGTCGACCGGAGTTAGCGCTTTAGCGCTTACTCCGATCCCATGCAAAGCTGTCGACCGGAGTTAGCGCTTTAGCGCTTACTTCGATCCCATGCAAAGCAATATTTGAATTCAACCACGCCCGCCGTTCGCCTCAACTCCCGCGAAACACCGGCTTGCGCTTGCCATGAAACGCCTCGACGCCCTCGCGGAAATCATCAGAAGTGCGCAAACGGCTATAGCAGTGCCCTTCTAGTTCGATCGCGATCGACAACGGCGCGTCCTCTGTATCGTTCAGCAGCTTCTTTGCGGTGCGTTGCGCGAGCGGCGAGAACGCGCGCAGTTCATCCACCAGCGCGTCGGTGGTCGCTTCGAGTTCGGAGTCGGCCACGCATTCGACCGCGATGCCCCACTCGTAAGCCTGCTTGCCCGGAATCCGGCGCGAGCGCATTACGATGTCCTTGGTGCGGCCGATGCCGACCATCTGCTGCAAACGGGCCGAGCCGCCCGACCCCGGAATCTGGCCGAGCTTCTGTTCCGGCAGCGCGTAGAACGTCGTGTCGGTGGCAATGCGGAAATCGCACGCGAGCGACAGCTCGAAACCCACCCCGAAGCAGAAGCCGCGATTGGCCGCGATCACCGGCTTCGAGCAGCGCGCGGGCGCGGCAATATTCCAGGCGAGCTTCGACACGGTTTCGGGCGATGCTTCGAGAAAGCCCTTGATATCGCCGCCGCTCGAAAAATGTTCGCCTTTGGCGCGCACCACGATCACACGCACGCGCGGATCTTCGTCGAGCGCCTCGAAAGCGGCGCGCAACTGGTCGCGCGCGTGCATCGAAATCACATTCAGCGGCGGCCGGTGCAGGATGATGTCGGCCCGCTCGCGTTGCGCGTCGATCTCGATGGAAAAGCCGTCGAGATCCTGCAGCAGGCTCTGGCCGCGGTGGGTCAGCTCGGTCATGAGTTACTCCTTGGTGGTTTGCGTGTGAGGTGCAATGGCTTCGCCGTGCGTGTCTCGCTGGTATTCGCCCGCGGACAGCTTGCGGCGCAGAATCTTGCCGACCGGCGACTTCGGTATGTCGTCCACGAACACGTATTCGCGCGGACGCTTGAAGTTGACGAGCTCGGAGGTGCGGCAGTGCGCGTCGAGCGTGTCGGCGTCGACGTAATCGCGGCGTTTGACGAAAGCGACGACGCGCTGGCCCCACCGCTCGTCCTTCACGCCGGCCACCGCGACTTCGTCGACCGCGGGATGCAGCGACAGCACCGACTCGATATCGACCGGCGAGATGTTCTCGCCGCCGCTGATGATCATGTCGTCGACGCGGCCCGATACGTACAGGTCGCCTTCGGTGTCGAAGAACCCGGTGTCGCCGGTGAAGTACCAGCCGTCGCGCAGCGACCTGGCGTTCGCGTCGGGACGATTCCAGTAGCCTTCGAAAGCTTCGTCACCTAGCAGGTCGGCGATGATCTGGCCTTCTTCGCCCACTTGCGCGAGGTCTTCGGGCGTGTGGGCGTCGAGCGTGACGACGCGCAAACGCGTGTTGATACCCGCGCGCCCCGCACTGCCCGGCTTGCGCGTGGCGTCCTGATCGATGCTGAAGGTGTAGACCTCCGACGAGCCGTAGTGATTGACGAACAGGTCGGGTTCGAACGCCGCCGAGAGGCGCTTGAGCAAACCGTCGTTCATCGGCGCGCCGGCGAAACCCAGCTTCTTCACCGTCGACGTATCCGTCGCGGCAAAAGCCGCATCGGCCAGCAGATCGTGATACAGCGTCGGCACCAGATAAAGGCAGGTGAGCTCGTGCCGCGCGATCGCATCGAGTGCGAAGCGCGCATTCCAGCGGCGCACGCAGACGAACAGGCCGTCCACCAGCGCCATCGAGAGCAGCGAGCGCACGCCCATGGTGTGATAAAGCGGCATCACGCCGAGCGTGCGTTCGCCGTGTCCGTACAGATTCTGCGCGACATGTGCGAGCGCCGCGGCGCGTTCATGACGATGACGGCGCGGCACGCCTTTGGCCTTGCCGGTGGTGCCCGACGTGTAGAGAATCAGCGAATAGTCGTCGGCATTCGCGCAGGTGCGGCCGGCGTTCAGCGAGTTCTGCGTGCTCTGCGCCATCAGCGTTTCGAAGCTCGCGGTGCCGCCTTGCGCGCCGTCGAGACCGATGCGCGGCAGCGCTTGCGCGGCAGGACTTTGCGCGACGGCCTCGGCGCTAACCGGCTCATAGACGATGGCCTTCACCCCGGCATCGATCACGCAGTACTCGAGTTCATCGGGTTTGGCGCGCCAGTTCAACGGCACGATCACCACACCGGTGAACTGACAGGCCCAATGCAGGGTCGCCATTTCCCAGCGGTTTTGCAGCACTACCAGCAAGCGGTCGCTATGCGCGAGACCGAGCGAGCGCACGCCTTCGGCAACCTTCAGGATGAGGCGGTGCCACTGCGCATACGTCAAGGCGAGTTCGCCGTCGACCAACGCGAGCGCGTTGGGGCTGCGCTCCACGGCTTGCAGAAAAGTTCGGCCGAGGTCAAGCATGAGCGGCCTCCACGGTTTCACTAGCCGGGTTGCCTTGCCGGCGCCGCGCCGCCACGTCGAGCACTGCGGCGACGATCGGCGTATAGCCCGTACAGCGGCACAGATGGCCCGACAGCATGTCGCGCACTTGCGCTTCGCTCGGATCGGGCACGCGCTGCAAATAGTCGGCGCACGACATCAGTATCCCGGCCGTGCAGAAGCCGCACTGCAACGCGTGATGACGCTGGAACGCCTGCTGCAGATCGCCGAGCTTCAGGTCGGGCGCGAGTCCCTCCACGGTGTCGATGCGGCGGCCGTCGGCCTGCACTGCCAGCATCAGGCACGAGCGTCCCGCCACGCCGTCCACGTGCACCGTGCACGCGCCGCACACGCCGTGCTCGCAGCCGACGTGCGTGCCGGTCGCGCCCAGTTCGTGACGGATGAAATCCGACAGCAGTTCACGCGGCTCGCAATAGCCGCTGCGTTCATGGCCATTGAGCGTCAGCGTGACGCATTGCCGTTCGCCCTGCCGCATCACGTGCACGACATTGCCGTTCGATGTGTTGCTCACTTCGCCTCCTCGATCACGCGCCATCCCAGTTGCCGGACCAGATGCCGGCGATACGCCGCACTGATATGCGCGTCGTCCTGCGCGCCCAGCTTCCAGCTCAAATCATTTAATGCGCTGCGCAGATCGTCGTCGCGCAGACGCGGCCATTGCTCGACCACCGGCCGGTCCGCGACGCCGCCGACCGCGAGGCGGATCGAATCGCTCGTGACGACCGCCGCGCAGGCGACCATCGCGAAGTCGCCGTGGCGCGCGGAGAATTCCGTGAAGCCGTAGCGCTCGCCCGGCCGCTTGAGCGGAAAGCGCACGGCTTCCACCAGCTCATCGGGCTCACGCGCGGTCATCAACATGCCCTGGAAAAACTCGTGGGCTGGCAGCACACGGTGTTTCCTTTTCGAGCGCAGCAACACGTCGCCGCCGAGCGCGGCCAGCACCAGCGGCAGTTCCGCGCTCGGGTCGGCATGGGCGACCGAGCCGCATACCGTGCCGCGATTGCGGATCTGGAAGTGCGAGATATGCGGGAACGCCATGGCCAGCAACGGCACTTCGTCGCGCAGCGTCGCGCGCCATTCGACGCTGCCTTGCGTCGCCGCCGCGCCGACGATCAGCAAGCCGGCCTTGTGATCGACGCGCACCGAGTTCAGCTCGTCGGTGCGCGAGATGTCGATCAGCACGCGCGGTTGCGCGAGCCGCATGTTCAGCACCGCCATCAGCGACTGGCCGCCGGCCAGCACGCGAGCGTCCTCGCCGCTTTGCGCGAGGGTGTCGAGCGCATGCTGCGTCGTTATGGCGCGCAGATAATCGAACGGTGCGGGTTTCATGCCTGTCTCCTGAAACGGGCCAAGAGGCGCGAGAGCCACGAGCCGCCGGTGCGAACCGGTTTGCCCGCCGCCTGACGGCCGAGCGATTCGAACAGTTGCCGCAACACGACCTTGGCCGCGCCTTCGAGCATGCGTCCGCCCACCGCCGCGACCTTGCCCGACACCTGGGCTTCGTAGTCGTAGGAAAGACGCGTGCCGTTTTCGATCGGCGTCAGTTCGACGAGGCCGCTGCCGCGTGCGCTGCCGAGCGACGACATGCCCGCGCCCGCCAGACGCAGCCGATGCGGCGCGTCGATTTCCGACAGGCCGATCTTCGCTTCGAAACGCGCCTTGATCATCCCGACGCCGACCGTCACGTCGGCGCGATACTGGTTCGTGCCTTCGGCTTCGAGCGCATGGCAGCCGGGTATCACTTTGGCGAGCGCGTTCGGATCGAGCAGCACGGCAAAAATCGCTGCCGGCGATGCCGGCAAATCCACGCTGCCTTGCGCGGTGAGCGCCTTGCCGCCACCCGGCGTCGCCGGTTTGGCCGCGCGCGCTTCACGCAACTCGGGACGCGACGGCTCCGGGTCGTCGATGCCGATCAGCGCCATCACTTTCGACGGCGTCAGCGGCAAGCGAATGTCGTCGACCCCGAGCGCATCCGCGACCGCATTGGCGATGCATGGCGGCGTACTCATGTTGTTGCCTTCGCCGAGTCCTTTCGCGCCGAGCGGCGTGAACGGCGACGGCGTTTCCAGATGCACGATCACCGGATCGGGCACTTCACAGGTGGTCGGCATCAGATAGTCGGCGAGCGTGCCCGACTGGAAGCTGCCGTCCGCGCCGTAACGAAACTCTTCCATCAATGCCGCGCCGAGCCCTTGCGCGAACGCGCCGCGAATCTGGCCGTCGGCGAGCGCGGGATTGAGCAGCGTGCCGGCGTCATGCGCGGTGACGTAGCGATCGATCCGCACGCGGCCCGTGGCGCGATCCACTTCGATCCCACACATGTCGAAAGCGAAACCGTAGGCCGCCGACGTATTGATGCGGTCGTTCTCGTCCGGCGCGGCCATGTTCGGCGGATTCCAGAACACCGTCTCGCGCAAGCCCGGCTCTTCGCCTTCGGGCAACAGCGCGGGCGCCCAATGGGGTGCATTGGCGGCGACACGGCCGAACGGCTGCGCGCGATCTTCTGCGCCCTTCGCAAAGATGCGGCCTTCTTCAAAGCGGATCTCGTCCGGCGCGCAACCCAACTGCTTTGACACGATGCGCGCGATCTTGTCACGCACGCGCACGGCCGCGAGATGCACCGTGCCCGCCACCGCGCCGGCGAAGCGGCTGGAATAATTGCCTGCCGCCACCGACCACGCGTCCTTGTGCGTATCGAATTCGACATTGACGACGACGTCATGCGGCGACACGCCGAGCACGTCCGCAACCACTTGCGCGCACACCGTCATATGCCCCTGGCCCGCGGGCGTTGATGCAATCGTCACTACCACGCCGCCGAGCAGATCGACGCTCACGGTCGCGCTCGCGATCGCGCCGCTCTTCGGCCCGGCTTTTTTGCGCGCCTCGGCGGGCATCACGGTCGTGATGTAGCCCATGTTCGACACCGACGGCTCGACGATCGCCGCAAAGCCGATACCGTACAGCCGCCCTTGCCGGCGTGCCGCGTCGCGGCGGGCGCGCAGTTCTTCGTAATTGCCTTCGGCGAGCGCGCGGCGCAATGCTTCCTGGTAATTGCCCGAGTCGAGCAGCGCGCCGGCCGCGGCACGATATGGGAATGCATCGGCGGCGACGAAATTGCGGCGGTACACGTCGAGCACATCGAGCTTCAGTTCAAGCGCGATGCGCTGCATCAGCCGTTCGAGCGCGAAATACACCTGCGGTCCGCCGAAGCCGCGCACCAGACCCGTCGGCGTCTTGTTGGTCAACACGACGCGGTTGCGCACCAGCAGATTGTCGATCGCATAGGCACCGGTCAAGCAGCCATGCATGCGATAGAACGTGGCCGGTTCCGGCGCGCGCAAATAGCCGCCGCAATCTTCGAGCTGGTCGTAAGCGAGCGCCGTGATGCGGCCGTCGCTTTCCACGGCGGCTTCGAGCGTCGAGACGCGCGCGGTCGCCGAGGTCGCCGCGCTCAGATGTTCGAGCCGGTCCTCGACCCATTTCACCGGCGCGCCCGCTTTGCGCGAGGCGAGACACATGAGCACGACGTACGGAAACACGGCCTGCTTCACACCGAAGCTGCCGCCCGAATCGCGCGGCGCCTTGTGACGCAAACGGTTGGCCGGGATGTTGAGCGCCATCGCCATCACTGCGTGCAGCGAGAACGGCCCCATGAAATTCGATGTGACGTCGTAGCCTTCGTCGCCGGCCAGATACTCCGCGATCACCACGCCGCATTCGATCGGCGCGCAGCTATTGCGCGGATAATGCGCGACCAGTTTCACGCGATGCGGCGCTTGCTCGAACGCGGCTTCCGGCTCGCCGTAGCGGAAGTGCCGGTCGCTGATCACGTTGCTGCCCACTTTCTCGTGCAAGACCGGCGACTGATCGCTCGCCGCCTGTTCGATCGACGTGACCGGCTCGAGCATCGCGTACTCGACCTTGAGCAGATCCAGACCGTCTTCGGCCAGCGCGCGCGATTGCGCCAGCACCACCGCCACCGGTTCGCCGACATAGCGCACGCGGTCCATGGCCAGCGCCCACTGTTCCATCGGCGATTTCACGCCGACCACGAAGGGCCGTGACCAGGCGCGCAGGTCGTCGCGGGTCAGAATTGCGTGCACACCGGGCAGTTTCGACGCGGCTTCGGTATCGATCGACACCAGTTCCGCGTGCGCGTGCGGCGAGCGCAAGATCGCGGCGTGCAGCGTGCCGAGCCGGATACCGATGTCGTCGCCATAACGGCCGCGGCCGGTGAGAATCGCTGGATCCTCCAGACGCTCCATCGGGCGGCCTAGATGCCGCTGCGGGCGATTCTCCAACGCCGGCTCAGCGGGGCGTTCCTGGGTCGACGCGTCGCCCGAATGGAGCAAGTCGCGCTGGTTCATTCGTCGTCTCCAGAGCGGCGCGCCGCGAATTCGTCCGCGAGTCCGCTCCAACGCTGCGCGATCTCGCGATGCTCGATCCCGAACAGATCGAGAATACGGCCTACCGTGTGATCGACCACGTCCTCGATCGTCCTGGGATGCGCGTAGAAAGCGGGTACCGGCGGCATGACGATCCCGCCCATCTCCGTGACGGAAGTCATATTGCGCAGATGCGCGAGGTTGAGCGGCGTTTCGCGTGCGACCAGCACGAGCCGGCGGCGCTCCTTGAGCATCACATCGGCGGCGCGCGTGAGCAGGTTGTCGGCGAAACCGTTGGCCACGCCCGCGAGCGTTTTCATCGAGCACGGCGCGATCACCATGCCCGCCGTGATGAACGAACCGCTCGCCACTGCCGCGCCAATGTCGCGCACGTTGTAGACCACGTCGGCGAGACGCTCGAGGTCGCCGCGCGTCATGCCGAGTTCCTGCGCCGCCGTGACCGCGCCGGAGGCCGACACGATCAGATGCGTTTCGTGCGTGCCGAGGCGGCGCAACGCCGCCAGCAGACGCACGGCGATCAGCGCGCCGCTCGCGCCGGAGATGCCCACGACGATGCGCTGAGGCTGGTGTCCGTGATCAGCCATGCACGCCACCCAGATACGTATTGAACGCGGTGTTGTCGGCGGCCACGAGTGTCTCCAGATTCACCGTGTCCTGCCCCGGAATGCACACCCGTGTGAACACGTGCGACGGATACACCACGGGCCGCGTGGCGTCGAGTCCCATCTTGGCGCTCACGCCTTGCAGATGCGGCGGCGCGTCCTCGGGCTGACCGACGGTGGTGGACGGATCGAGCGGCGAGCCTTGCGCGCCTTCGATCACGACGAGGTCGCGGTCGGCCTGGAAGCGCGTGGCGATGGCCCATTCGATTTCGGCCGGATCGTGCACGTCCACATCGGTGTCGACCACCACGACCTGCTTGATGTCGTAGTGCGCGCCGAATGCGCACAGAATCACGTTCTTCGCTTCGCCTTCGCGCTTCTTCTCGAACTGCACCCACAGGTGATAGCGGCACACGCCACCCACGGACAGATGCACGTCCTTCACGTTGGGATGACTACGCTGCAGATGCGCGAGCAGCGTCGCCTCGCGTGGAATCGCGCCGAGCAGCAGATGCTCCATTTCCGCCGGCACGATCGTATGAAAAATCGGCTTCTCGCGATGCGTCACCGCGGTGACTTCGATCACCTCGCGCGCTTCCTGCGCGCTGTAGTACTTCGGGAATTCGCCGAATGGGCCTTCCAGTTCGCGCACGTTCGGCAGAATGCGCCCTTCTATCACGATCTCGGCGTAGGCCGGCACGTCGACGCCGTTGCTCACGCATTTGACCACCGGCAGCGGCGCGCCATGCAGTGCGCCGGCGATTTCGAGCTCGTCGGAATCGATTGGGGAGATGGCTTGCGAGGCGAGCATGGTCAGCGGATCGACGCCGATCGCGATGGCGACGTCGAGCGCCTCACCCGCTTCTTCCGCGGCTTTCTGGAAGGCGTACAAGTGGCGCGGCAGCAGCAGGATCGCCATGCGGTCCGGCCCATGCACCTGAATGCGGTTGATCGACACGTTCTGCACGCCGGTACGCGGATTACGCGCAATCACGAGACCGGCGGTGATATACGGCCCGTTGTCGTGTTCGCTGTGCGTGGGAATCGGCAGCAGCTGGTGAAGGTCGATGCCGCTGGTATGCACGACCTGCTGGCAGGGCGCCTCGGCGCGTGGAATTTCCTTCGAGGCAACCGGTTGATCGGCCGCGTCGCGAAAGCGCGCGAGCAGATCGGCCTCGGCCACGCCCATTGCTTCGGCGATCCAGCCGCGGCGCGACATGAAACCGCTGACCACCGGCACGTCGTGAGCGCCCGGCTTTGTGAAGAAAGCTGCTTGCGTGCCGTCGAGGCACTTCGCAATCGCGGCGAGTTCGTGTTCGAGCGCAACCGGTTGGTCGATCGTGGCCAGCCGGCCTGTATGCGCCAGGTGCGCCAGCCAGTCACGCAGCGTGAGCACGCCGGACGGGCGGCCCCACGTCAGGTGGAAAGTACCGGGCGATGCGGCATCGCGAGTATTCATTTACGTCTCCATCCGTGCCCCGGCTTCATGTCCGAACCGGACGGCCAGTTGATGACGGAAGCGTAACGAGATCGGCTTATAACTTCTAATATTGATTATTGATGCGCTGGATCATTCCTGATGATATGCGTGTTAGCACCAATGACAGGCAATTGTAGGCAGGATATCAATGGAGACCGCGAGCCACCGCGCGGGTCGCCAACCATGGCGGAGGGCAGCAGCCACGCTTTGCAGGCATTGGTGGCGCGCGGCTCCCGTTTTCATCTGATACGGCGCGCCGTTCTCATTACGTTTGCTGATGTTTTATTCATACCAACATGGACCTCAGGCAAATCCAGTATTTCATCGCGCTCTTCGAGGACGGTTCGGTCACGCGGGCGGCAAAACGCCTGAACATCGTGCAGCCCGCGCTCAGCATGCAGATCGCCAAACTCGAGGACGAACTGCACCAGCAGCTCTTCGAGCGCAACGCGCACGGCATGGCGCCGACAGCGGCCGGCCGGCTGATGTACCGGCTGTTTCTGCCGATCATGCGCGATCTCGCGCATGCCCGTCAGCAACTCGTGCAGCGCGACGAGGTGGTGACCGGGCATGTGTCGATCGGGCTGATCGCATCGGTCACGGAAAGCGTGCTGGCCGATGCGCTGTCGCGTTTCCATGCGCGTTACCCCCATGTCGAAGTGACCGTGGCGGACGGCTACAGCGCGACTTTCATCGACTGGGTGGCGGGCGGCCAGCTCGACGCGGCGCTGATCAACAAACCGCGCGCACGTCTCTCACTCGACGCGCAGCCCTTGCTCGACGAGGAAATGGTGCTGGTGACGAGCGCCGAGCACGGACCCGAGTTGCCGCACGCGATCGAACTCGCGCAACTCCCGGAACTGGAGCTGGTGCTGCCGACCAAGCGTCACGGCTTGCGGGGCGTGCTCGATACGGCTGCACAGCATGAAGACGTGCTGCTCGCGCCGCGCTTCGAGATCGACGTGTTGAGCACGATCGTGAAACTGGTGGAGAGTACCCACTTCGCAACCATTCTGCCGCGTATCGCCGTGCAGCGCGGGGTGCGCCAGGGCAGCCTGCGCGCCTACCCCATTCTCGCGCCGCGCATCGTGCGGCATATCGTGTGCGTGACCCATCCGCGACGCCCGTTGAGCGCCGCGGCGGATGCGCTCGTGTCGATCATCGCCGATGAATTGCGCCAGGTGTCGAGCGCGTCGGAACTGGACGCGACGCTGAGTCCCCCGTCTGGAGATGCGTCGAGCGAGCCACCTCCGGCGCTTTCGGCCAGGAAACCTCCGGCGCTTTCGGCCGGGAAACATTAGGCCCTCTAGTGCCGGCGCCGACCGCAAAACTACCCGGCCAGCACATCCGCAAAACCGCCGACCCGCACTCCCGCCGCGCGAATCGCCATGGCAACCTTCGCCGACAACAGCGCTTGCAATTCCGCCTCGTGCCGGTAATCGCGCATGCCGTCGCTCAACGCCCGCTCGCCCGCCACCGCCGGATGGCAATAAATCTCCCCCACCCCATGCGGCAGATCGGCGAGCGCCGCAAGCCACGCCGCCTCGTCCATCCGCCCGCTATCCGCGATCCCCACCACATAATCGTTATGCGCGATGCCCGCGCGATCCAGACGCGCCTCGACCCGCGCGATCCACGGCCGCAACCATGGCGGCGCATTCGCTTCGAACGGCAAGCGCATGGCCTTCATTCCGTATTCGCGGCCGATGTCCAGAATTAGCCCGAGCACCGTCGGGTGCAAATGAAAGTGCTTGTGGGTGTTGACATGATCGAGCGTCAGACCGGTGTTCGCGAAGGCCTCGAACTGCGCGCGAACTTCCCGCGCAAGCTGCTTGCGCACGTGCGGCAAGAAAAAGAACCTCACGCCGTCCCACACCATGTTGCTGCCAAAGCGGCCATGTTCGTCGACCAAAGCCGCAATCCGCTCGCGCGGCGCGCTCGCGACGCCGTCAGCCAGCACCAGATGCAAACCGACCCGCAGTTGCGGCAACGCACGGGCGCGCGCCACCGCGTCGCCGGCGGCCGGCGCGCCGACCATCAGGCTCGCGGCGCTGAGCACGCCGTCGCGATGCGCGCGCTCGACCGCCTCGTTCACGCGCGCGTGCAGTCCGAAATCGTCGGCGGTCACGATGAGTCCGCGCGGCTTAGCGACCATCGGACGCCTCCGCGACATCCATCACGTTCATCGCGCCGCCGCGTGCCGCCCTCGACGTGGAAGTCTCGACGGGCACGCGCGCACCGCGCCACACCACGTGCGAGCCGAACGCGCCGGCCAGCCACTGCAACGCCAGCAAGGCATCGCGCAAGGGCACGAGCGGCAGATCACGCCAGAAAGTACGCCCATGACGCGCGGAGCGCCAATGCAACAGCAGACGGGCAGCGAGGCCGATCGTCGTGCTGGTTGCGCACGTGAGCGCCGCCCCCACGTGGACCGCGTGGGAGGTACTCGCAAGGCTGGCGGTGAGCCACGCGCCGGTCAGCAGCCAGGGCGTGGGAAAGGTGATGAAGAGGAACGCGAAGCCGAGCGGGTTCACCGAGCGGATCGTGCGCAGCCAGCGCGTTTCGCGCTGCCACAGGGCGGAGAACGTCGGCTCGATCACGTCGGTGGCCACGATCACGCGCGAGAGTACGGTTTGCAGCCCGAGGGCGCGCACGTGTTCGGCCAGCCAGTAATCGTCCGCGAGACAGTTTTTCAGCGCCTCGAAACCGCCGATGCGCTTGAGCGTCGCGCGCCGCAAAGCGAGTGTCGCTCCGAAGCCGAAACTGCGCGAACCGGCCGCGTGCGCGACACGCACCGACGGCGCGAACCATTCGTTGATGAAGAGCGCGCCCACGCGCGGCCAGAAACCGCCGACACCTTGGGCCACGTAAAGACACGTGACCACGCCCACGCGCGGATCCGCGAGCGGGGCTGCCACGCTGTCGAGATAATGGTCTTCGACGGCAATGTCGCTATCGGCGATCACGATCACGTCATGGCGGGCCCGCTCCGCCATGTTGATCAGATTGCTGACCTTGAGATTGCTGCCGTGCACGCGCGTATCGATCGCGAGTTCGATGTCGTGCAATGGATAGGCCGCCTGAAGCCGGCGAACCACGGCAATGGCCGGGTCGTCGGGCGAGGACACGCCGAGCACCAGCTGGAAGTATCCATGGCGCTGCTCGCAGAAGGTCCGCAGATTTTCGTAGAGCCGTGGCTCTGCGCCGCACAGCGGCTTGAGCACGCTAACCCCGACATGTTTGAAGGAATATACCGGATGCGAGTTGCGCGAAGCGCCTTGAGCAGGACTACTCGCTACGCGCCGGCGAGAGGCAAAAAACGGCATCGCAACAGCCGCCAGCAGCGCGTACAGCGAGGCGCCGACGCTTGCGCCGAGCAGAACCCATTGGCATGCTGTTAATGCGTGCGCCGCCATCGTTCCATTCCGTCAATGCTCGGCGAGCACGAACGGTCTGCCGGTCAGGCGCAGATGAAGAATCACGAGCCAGCGCCGCGGACAGTTCGAGGCGACCGCGACAGACCGTGCGGGCCGGCCGGTGCCTGTGGCGTAGCGACCCTGCAGAGCGAAGTCGAAGGCGGCGTGCGCGAACTGGCGCGTGACGATCACACCGCTGAGAATCACCGCCACGGCCAATAGCCGGAACGGCGTGGAACCGAAGGCGTGCTCGGAAACCGGCCACACCAGCAGCCCGAGACACACGAGCAACTCCGCGCCCATGGCCGTGAGCGAAGCCACCAGCAGGTGGGCGCGCAGCATATCGACGGTGACTGGCTTCATGACTCGGTCTCGTTGCCTGACGAAATGCACGGCGCCTTGCCTCGGCGCGACCCGTCGGCCCGAAAAACGGCCGACCGTCCATTCCATCGAGATGCCTACGATTGAACTGCAAAGACGTTGCAACAGACGCGAGACCGCGTGCTTGCAATGGCGCCGCAGCAAGGATCTGTTGATGGCCGATAGTAGCGATTCAAGCTGAAGGAAACCTTAAGGAAGAAGGCGTATAAAGCGTGTTATGAACAGCATGGTTAAACTTCGGGCTGCGGTTCGACACCTGACCTGCCGGCCGCCATGCAAAAAACATCGAATGGAATGAATGGACCCATGCGCGTACTCCTCGTAGAAGACGACGATCTGATCGGCTGCGGTGTCGAAGCAGGACTGCGTCAAGCCGGCTTCACGGTCGACTGGGCCCGCGACGGCCACAAGGCCGGTCTCGCGCTCGACACGACCGCGTACGCGCTGGTGGTGCTCGATCTCGGGTTACCGCGCGTATCGGGCATGGATCTGCTCAAACGGCTGCGCGATTCGGGCAAGCACGTGCCGGTGCTGGTGTTGACCGCGCGGGGCACGGTGGTCGACCGGGTCGATGGCCTCGAAGCGGGTGCCGACGACTACGTCGGCAAGCCTTTCGACCTGACCGAGCTGATCGCGCGCTGCCGGGCTCTGCTGCGCCGCGCGCAAGGCCGCAGCGTCGAGCAGATCCGCTATCAGGACCTGACGGTCAATCCGGCCGCTCAAACCGTCGAAGTGGGCGCGAAACGCGTGCCGCTCACCTCGCGCGAATGGGCCATCCTGATGCAGTTGCTGACCAACCAGGGCATACCGCAGTCGCGCTCGCGTCTTGAAGAAAGCCTGTATGGTTGGCAGGAAGAAATCGAGAGCAACGCGATCGAGGTGCACGTGTCCAATCTGCGCAAGAAGCTCGGCGCGAAGCTGATCAAGACGGTGCGCAATATCGGCTACGTGGTGGAGAAAGAATGATGGGCGCGTCGATCCGCCGGCGGCTCGTGCTGCTGGTTCTCGCGAGCATCGTGCTGATGTGGGGCATTGCGCTCGTGTCCAGCTATCGCCAGGCCGTCCGCGAAGTGAGCGAATGGGAAGGGGCGCGGCTCGCCGAACTCGCGCAGATTCTCGCGCTGCTCGATGAGCGCAATCTGACCACGCTCGCCAACGCCCGCATCGACGTGCGCGAAGAAGAAAAAGGCGGTGATCCCGGCGCCAACGACAGTGACGACGACGATTCGCTGCCCCGCGACGCACTCTTTCAGGTGCGCGGCGCGAACGGCGAAGTGCTGGCGGGCAGCCCGCAACTGCGCGCGCTCAACGCATGGGATCTTCCGGTGCCGGGCGCGAGCGGCGCGCGGGACATCACGCTCGGCGGCCAGATGTATCACTCGTTCACCTTGCGCGACACGCTGCTCGGCCACACCGTGCGCGTCTTCGAACCGGCCAACACGCGCAGCGACCTGGTGAGCGGCGTCGCGAGCCGGATCGCCCGCCCCACGTTGATCGCGCTGCCGGTGCTGGCGGTGCTGGTGTGGTTCAGCATCGGCTGGAGCCTCGCGCCGCTCCGGGTGCTCTCGGGTGCGATCCGTACGCGCGGCGTGAACCGGCTGGAACCGGTCGATATCGGCCGCGCGCCGACCGAGGTGCGACCGCTCGTCGATGCGATCAATCTGCTGCTGTCGCGTTTGCTGCACTCGCTGGAGCGCGAGCGCGCGTTCACCGCCGACGCCTCTCATGAACTGAAAACGCCGCTGGCCGCGATCAAGGTGCAGGCACAGGTCGCACTGGCCGAAACGGACGGGGCGCGGCAACGGCTGGCAATGGAACGCGTGGTGCAAGGCGTCGATCGCAGCGCGCGGCTCGCGGAGCAATTGCTGCTGCTCGCGCGTCTGGACGCGCACGAAACCATGTCGACGGCGCCGCTCAAACCCGCCGTGGTGGCAAAAGACGCGCTGCTCGCCAACGAGCGCAACGCCCAGCAGAAAAACATTCACGTCATGCTCAAGGGCGACATGCGCGCCGAGATCAACGCGGAGCCCGTGCTGATCGGCATCCTGCTCGACAATCTGCTCGATAACGCGATCAAGTACGGCCGAGCCGGCGGCAACATAGAAGTGGCCGTGCAGCACGCCGAAGACCGCGTGCAGGTGAGCGTACGCGACGACGGCCCCGGCGTCGCGCCCGACGATCTCGACCGTCTGACGAATCGTTTCTTTCGCGCGACCGGCAATCAGGCCACCGGCAGCGGGCTGGGGCTGTCGATCGTCGCGCGAATCGCGGAGCACTTCGGCGCGAGCCTGCGTCTGGGTGCGGGCATTGGCGAACGAGGCCTCACGGTCGAGGTGTCGTTTCCCGCCTATGCTCAGGTGAGCTGAGAAGATCGCGACGCGAACTGACGGCGCGCCCTCCCCCTCACCCGCAGTTGCTCGCTATACGCGCCACGCCGTCCGCGTGTCCTGTCCGTTCGTCTCGCTATGGTGCGCGCTCGAAGGCTCGCTGCGGCGCCCGATTCGACGACTCCGCGAACTGCCACGCAATCAGCCCCGGCACGAACATCACGAGGTCGCGAATGCGCCGTGCGCCGGCCAGCGCGAGACAGGTGGAGGGATCGAGGCCAAGCGCGCCGCCGATCAGAATGAAGCCGCCCTCCTGCACGCCGAGCCCGCCCGGCACGAAGAAGGCCGCGCTGCTGATCGCCTGGATCAGCGATTCGATCACCACCGCTTCGACGAGCGTGACGTGCACGCCGAGAAAGTACAGCGCGAGCCAGATTTCCAGCGACGTGAGGAAACACTGCAACGGTTGCCAGAAAAACAGATAACGCAACACCACGCCACGCCTGCGCCAGATCAGCTTGATGGCCTGATCGATCTGCGCCGACTGTCCGACCAGCGCGGCGAGCTTGCCGCTCGTCATATGATTGAGTGTGCGCGTGATGCGCTCGAACGGACTGGCGTGCTGCACAAGCGAGAACAGCACGAGGAGCGGCGTGAGCACCACCACGCCCCATGCCAGTTGTCCGGCGAGCCGCAGCGTATCGGAATGCGCATGCGCGAACAGGAAGCCGATGCCGACCATCGTGAAGAGCAACTGGCTGATCACCGTGAGCTGCATGTCGACGATGATGCTGCCCACCGCCGTGGACGGCCGCACGCCCCAACGCCTGAGCATGCGAAACGACACTACTTCGCCGCCGATGCGCGCCACCGGCAGCATGCTGTTGACCGATTCGCGCACCCACACGAGGTGCAGCATCTGAAACACGCCCGGACGGTTCGCGCCGCGAATCAACGAACGCCAGTCGCAGGCATTGGCGAGCATCGGCAGCACGTGGGCGAGCGCGGCCAGCAGCAGTCCCACGCCGGCCGCGCGCAGCGCGCCGAGCACGGCGGCGGGATTATCCTGCCAGACGAGCCAGAGCGAGACCAGCAGGCCAACTAGCGCGGCGACGCGGCCGAGGTGTTTCATCACGCGCCCACCTCGTGCGCGCGCTTCAGGCGCGTTGCCTCGCGTTTGAAAGCTGCTTCGAAAATACGACTCATCATTGCCGATCCAGGCTGCCCTTCGTCCGTCATTCGTCCTGCGCCGCCGACAACAGGCCGTCGCCGTCCACCTTGAAGCTGAAGCCTCGCCAGATCACGCGCGACGACCAGAAGCTCGCGACGAAAATCGCAAACGATACGATATCCCATATTGGCAGCAGCCACAGGTCACGATGCGCCTGCTTCAACGCGCGATCGGACAGCAGCTTCAGGGCGAGCCGCGCGCCGACGGCGGCCAACGCGAGCGACCACGCCCACCAGCCGCCCGCCGAGAAGATAACCGCGAGCAATGCGAACGCGAACGGATGAACGAGTGCCGAGCCAAGATGGCCGAGCGGATCGATGCGGCGGATCGTGCGGCTCCAGCGCAACTCGTGCTCGATCAACTGTGCCGCGCTCGATTCGACACAGGCATGCGAGATGGTGAACGGCGGAATCACCACCTTCTCGCCGGTCAGCCGCACCGCTTCACCGATTGCGTGATCTTCCGCCAGATGCCGCACGAACGGCGTCAGGCCGCCGATGTTGTCGAGCGTATCGCGCCGCATCGCGATCGTCTGGCCGAAGCACGGGCGCGCGAGCCCGAGCGCGAGGCCCGTCACGACGCCTGGCAGGAACTGATAGTTGGTCGCCTTGGCCGACAGGCGCGGCCAGAAACCGGGATCGGGCTGTCCGCGATACGCGCAGGTGACGAGCCCCACGCCGGGCTTCTGCAGTTCGCCGATCACGTGGCGCAGATAGTCCGCTCCGACGCTCACGTCGCTGTCGGCGAAGACGAGCACGTCGTGCCGCGCTTGCGGCAGCATATTGAGGATGTTGCTGATCTTGCGGTTCGGCCCATAGAGGCGCGCATCGGCCACTACGGTGATGTCCGCTTCGGGATGCAGGCGCCGCAATTCGTCGACGGCTTGCAGCGCGGGATCGGCGGAGTCGTGCACGCCGAACAGAAACTGCACGGGCCCCGGATAGTTCTGCCGGCAGAAGCTCGAGAGATTGTCGAGCAGCGCCCACTCGTTGCCGTGCAGCGGTTTGACGATGGTGACCGGCACGAAGTCGGTCGGCTCGGACACCGCGCGTTTGAAGAACCGTCCGATCAGCACACCGGCGAGCGCGGTGTAGCCGATGCCGAGGACCGCGCCCGCCGCGCACGCGCAGGCGAGCGTGACGGCGGCCAGATGCGCGGCGCTCACGCCTGGCGGGCGCGCAGGAAACGGAAGAATTCGACGCCTTCACGCAAGCGCCGCTTCATCATGTCCCAGCTCGTCAGCATCTCGCGCAGGATTTCCCAGATCTTCGACGGCCGGAAATAGAAATGCTTATAGAAGCGTTCGAGCTGGTTATAGATCTCGTCGCGCGAAAGATGCGGATAGCCGATCGCCGCGAGCTGCACGCCCGATTTGCTGACGAGGTTGATCACCTTGTTCTCTTCGAGCCAGCCGTTTTCAACGGCCTCGTTGTAGAGCCTGGTGCCGGGATACGGCGCGGCGAGCGACACCTGGATCGTGTGCGGATTGATCTCTTTGGCGTATTCGATCGTCTTCTGGATCGTGTCCTGCGTCTCGCCGGGCAGACCGAGAATGAAAGTGCCGTGAATCTTGATGCCGAGCTTGCGGCAGTCGTCGCTGAAACGGCGCGCGATATCCGTGCGCAGACCCTTCTTGATGTTCAGCAGAATCTGGTCGTCGCCGGACTCGTAGCCGACCAGCAGCAGGCGCAGGCCGTTTTCCTTCATGATCTTCAGCGTCGAGTAAGGCACGTTCGCCTTCGCGTTGCACGACCACGTCACGCCCAGTTTCCCAAGACCGCGAGCGATTTCCTCGACGCGCGGCTTGAAATCGGTGAACGTGTCGTCGTCGAACATGATCTCCTTCACTTCGGGCATGTTGTCGCGAATCCACTTCACTTCGGCCAGCACATTCTCGACCGAGCGCGTGCGGTAGCGGTGGCCGCCCACGGTTTGCGGCCACAAGCAGAACGTGCACTTCGAGCGGCAGCCGCGGCCCGTGTAGATCGACACGTACGGATGCTTCAGATAGCCGATGAAGTAGTTGTCGATCTTCAGATCGCGCTTGTAGATGGGCGCCACGAACGGCAGCTCGTCCATGTTTTCGAGGATCGGGCGCGCTTCGTTGTGCTCGATCGAACCGTCGGCGGCGCGATAGCTCAAACCCTTGATCTGTGAGAACGGTTTGCCTTCGGCCACTTCCTGACAGGTGAAGTCGAATTCTTCGCGGCAGAGGAAATCGATCGCCTCGGTGGCAACCAGCGAATTGTGAGGATCGACGGCGACCTTCGCGCCCACCATGCCGATCAAAACCGACGGCTTGCGCTTCTTCAGGTCTTCGGCGAACAGGGCGTCGGTCGGAAAGGACGGTGTGCTGGTGTGGATCACCACCAGATCGTATTGCTGCGCAATGTCGAGCGTTTGATCCACCGACAGACCATCTGCCGGTGCATCGAGCACGCGGCTGTCGGGCACGAGTGCCGCGGGCTGCGCAAGCCACGTCGGATACCAGAACGAGCGGACTTCGCGTTTGGCCTGATAGCGCGAACCCGCGCCACCATCGAAGCCGTCGTACGACGGCGCCTGCAAGAACAGGGTTTTCATGGATGCTCCAGCAAGCCTTGTATTGGCGCTTTCTGTTCAGTAACGACAAAAAATCGGAACTTTTGCCCACCGGGCGGCGGGTAATCGCGCAAATACTACGGAGCAAAGCTGAAGGAAACCTTAAGGAAAGTACCGGCCGGCCGCGCGCCTGTCACGCGCGAACCGGCCTTTCAGTTCAGACCGGCTTGATATCCGCCGCCTGCTTGCCCTTCGGTCCCTGCTTGATTTCAAAGCTGACCTTCTGGTTTTCCTGCAAGGACTTGAAACCCTCGGAACGAATTTCCGAGAAGTGAGCGAACAGATCTTCACCGCCGTCGTCGGGGGTGATGAAGCCAAAGCCTTTCGCGTCATTGAACCATTTCACTGTACCGGTTGGCATGTCGATTCCTCGTGCATCTGGGTTGATTGGGCTGCATTCGCCGGGTTTCGCTCGCCGCTGCGAACGTTGCCTAACGCGCTGCTTCGCGTACCGCCTTGCGTACTGCTTTCGCCTGCTCGAGCCGGCTTTCTCCCTGCTTTTCTCTGCTTTTGCCTGCCCGAGCCGGCCTCCAGCACCATCCACGGCCGCGGGTCCGCGCCGGTTCCTGCCACTGCTGTTCGACTCTACGCTTCTTTGCGCGGCACCGCTTTGGGCAGTTTCCCGCTGTCGCGCCAGCCGCGCCGCAAGACGCGTGCCGCGCGGCGCGGCCGGGCCGGCCGTCGGTGCGATTTTGCACAATCAGATAATATGATTGGTATCGGCAGTCCATCCAGGGCCCGCGCAGATTCAGCCCCATGTTTCACGCGCGCGCGGCCTGTCGTCTTCCCCTATACAGGAACCCCAGCATGGCCAATTCGAGCTATACCGATACCCGACTTCTGATCAACGGCGAGTGGTGCGACGCCGCCAGCGGCAAGACCCTCGACGTCATCAACCCGGCCACCGGCCAGGCCATCGGCAAAGTGGCGCACGCCGGCATTGCCGATCTGGACCGGGCGCTGGCCGCCGCGCAGCGCGGCTTCGAAGCCTGGCGCAAAGTGCCGGCCAACGAGCGCGCCAACACCATGCGCCGCGCCGCCGCGCTGGTGCGCGAGCGTGCGTCGGACATCGGCCGCCTGATGACGCAGGAACAGGGCAAGCCGTTCGCCGAAGCGCGCGTCGAAGTACTGGCGGCAGCGGACATCATCGAATGGTTCGCCGACGAAGGCCGCCGTGTTTACGGCCGCATCGTGCCGTCGCGCAACCTCGCGGCGCAGCAACTCGTGCTCAAGGAGCCGATCGGCCCGGTGGCGGCGTTCACGCCGTGGAATTTCCCGGTCAACCAGGTGGTGCGCAAGCTGAGCGCCGCGCTCGCGTGCGGCTGCTCGTTCCTCGTCAAGGCGCCGGAAGAAACCCCGGCGTCGCCGGCAGCGCTGCTGCAGGCCTTCGTCGAAGCCGGCGTGCCGGCGGGTACGGTCGGCCTGGTGTTCGGCGACCCGGCTGAAATCTCCAGCTATCTGATTCCGCATCCGGTGATCCGCAAGGTCACGTTCACCGGCTCGACGCCGGTCGGCAAGCAACTGGCGGCGCTGGCCGGCGCACACATGAAGCGCGCGACGATGGAATTGGGCGGTCACGCGCCGGTCATCGTGGCCGAAGACGCCGACGTGGCGCTCGCCGTGAAGGCCGCGGGCGGTGCGAAGTTCCGCAATGCCGGTCAGGTATGCATCTCGCCCACGCGCTTTCTCGTGCACAACAGCATCCGCGAGGAATTCGCCGCGGCGCTCGTCAAGCACGCTGAAGGCCTCAAGCTGGGCGACGGGCTTGCCGAGGGCACGACTCTCGGGCCGCTCGCCAACGCGCGCCGTCTGACGGCAATGAGCAAGGTGCTCGACGACGCCCGCAAAACCGGCGCCAAGGTGGAAACGGGCGGCGAGCGCGTGGGCTCGGAAGGCAACTTCTTCGCACCGACCGTGCTGACCAACGTGTCGCTCGAAGCCGACGTGTTCAACAACGAGCCGTTCGGCCCGATCGCCGCGATCCGCGGCTTCGACACACTGGAAGAAGCGATCGCCGAAGCCAACCGTCTGCCGTACGGTCTCGCCGGCTACGCATTCACGAAGTCGTTCGCCAATGTGCATCTGCTGTCGCAGCAACTGGAAGTCGGCATGCTGTGGATCAACCAGCCGGCTACGCCGTCGCCGGAAATGCCGTTCGGCGGCGTGAAGGATTCGGGCTACGGTTCAGAAGGCGGCCCTGAAGCGATGGAAGGCTACCTGGTCACCAAGGCCGTATCTGTGATGGCGGTCTAAGGTTCGCGCAGGCGGCGTTTTCGCCGCCTTCCGCCAACGCTTCGTTACACTGCACCGGGTCCGTGAGCCGTCGCTCGCGGACCTTTTTTATTGTCATGAGCACGGGCGAACCGGCAGCCACTACCCGCAAGCGCAAGCAACCACAGAGCAATCGCGCGACCCGCTGACGCCTGAACCCGCTTACGTCTATCAGGAACGCAAGCGAGCCGGCTTCACCCCGCCCTACACATGCACGTCCCGCTCATTGAGCGGCGGTGAGCTTGCCGCCGCGAACTCCTCGCGCAACGCGTCGCGCGCATGATGCCGGCGCACCCACAGCGCCGTGAGGATCGGCACCAGAATCGCCGTCACGAGACAGGCCGTCGCCACCATCGCGGTTGCGGCGGGCACCAGCGGCTTGAAGCTCGGAATCATCTCGCCGATGATCGCCGGATTGGCCACCGCGGCCCCCGCCGTCGACGAAGCCGCCAGCCCCGCCGCTCCATTGCCGCCGGCGATCCAGCGGTCCGCGAGAATCAGCGGAATACCGGTCACCACGATCACGCCCAGACCCAGCACGATTCCGGGCACGCCGCTTTTCGCGATCACGCCGAGGTCGATGCCGTTACCGAGCGCAAAGCCGAAGAACGGGATCAGCGGATGCACGCAACGGCCGAAGAATTCGCGCAATTCGCCATCCAGATTACCCAGCACAAAGCCGATCAGAAACGGCAGCACCGCGCCGACGAACAGGCGCGGTTCGAAGAACGCCACGCCGGTCGCGCCGAGAATGATCATGCTGACGAGCGGCCCGGATTCCACCGACATCAGCACGAACGCGCCCGCCTCTTCCCGGGTTCCGTATTGCTGCATCACGGCCGCGTAGAGACCGCCGTTGGTCATGTCCATCGAGGTCGTGATCGCCAGCACCGAAAGTCCGGCGAAGAGCCCCGCCTTGACGCCGTCGATCGGAATGAAGTGCGAGGCGACGATCGTCGCGATCCACGCCACGATCATTTTCGTCACCAGCAGCGTGCCGGATTTACGCAGTACGGTGCCGGTCGCCCGCAGATCGATGGTCGCGCCCATGCAGAAGAACCACACCGCCAGAATCGGCACGGTGCCGGTAATCAACCCATTGGTGAACGACCCGAAGTACTTGCCCGCGCCCGGCGCAAACGTGTGGACGCAGGCGCCGAGCAGCAACGGCACCAGCATCAGGCCGCCAGGAATGCGGTCGATGGCCTTCTTGAGCTTCATGCCTCCTCCGTGGACTTTGCGTCCAGTTATCGGGTGGTTCACCCGGGGTAATGTCCCGTTCTTAGGTCGGGCTGCTCCCTTTCGGCGCAATATAGCACCGCCCTAGGAACGCCGTTCCGTTTCAATTGAAATTTACGTTTATCGTTTACCCGCGTCTCTTCTGAAACCATTGCCAGTCGCGGTTACGAAAAGCATTATTTTCGGACCACCGTTCCGATACCGCATTTCTGCGCTACAGTCGAGCCCAGAACGGCGCCTGCCTGGAGAGACGGCAAGGCGCGCCAACCGAGCGGAGAAAGCACCATGGAAGTGAGACAGGCCATCAACAGCGAATACGCGAAGACGCTCGACACCGCAGGGCTGCGCCAGGCGTTTCTGGTCGATCAGGTGTTCGAGCGCGATGCGTTGAAACTCACCTATAGCCATATCGACCGGATCATCGTCGGCGGCGTGTCGCCGGTGGCGCGAGCGGTCGAGGTGCCCGGCTCGCTCGGCAAGGCGATCGGCGTGAGTTATCTGCTGGAGCGGCGCGAACTCGGCGCGATCAACATCGGCGGCGACGGCTGGGTCGATGTGGACGGTACGCGCCATACGGTGCGCAATGAAGAGGCGATCTACATCGGCAAAGGCGCGCAGGCCATCGCCTTCGGCAGCGACGACGCCACGCGCCCCGCGAAGTTCTACCTGAACTGCGCCCCCGCGCACACGTCGTATCCGACCCGCACGATAACGCTGGCGCAAGCCTCGCCGCAAACGCTCGGCGACCCCGCCACGAGCAACCGCCGCACCATCTACAAGTTCATCGTTCCCGAAGTGCTGCCCACCTGCCAGCTGTCCATGGGCATGACGAAGCTCGAGCCGGGCAGCCTGTGGAACACCATGCCGTGCCATACGCATGAACGCCGCATGGAGGTGTATTTCTATTTCAACGTCGCCGCCGACGCCGCCGTCTTTCACATGATGGGCGAGCCGAACGAGACGCGGCACATTCTCGTGCACAACGAGCAGGCGGTGATTTCGCCGAGCTGGTCGATTCACTCCGGCGTCGGCACGCAGGCGTACACGTTCATCTGGGGCATGGTCGGAGAAAACCAGGTGTTCAGCGACATGGATCACATCGCCGTTGGGGACTTGCGTTGACGGGCCGCTTTCTTCGTCGCTTTCTTCGCCCCTTTCTTCGCCCGTTTTTCAACCGCTTGTTTTGCTGCTCGCTTCACTGCTTCTCTCGCGCCAGGAACTCCCGGCGCACGACATGGGCATGAATACCGTGAACACCTTTGATCTCACCGGCCGCGTCGCCATCGTCACCGGCAGCAACACGGGCCTTGGCGCGGCCATGGCGCTCGCGCTGGCAAACGCCGGCTGCGACATTGTCGGCGTGAGCCGGGCCGACGCCGGCGACACGCCCGCGCGCGTGGCCGCAACCGGCCGACGCTTCGCGGACGTGCGTGCCGATCTCGGCTCGATCGCGCCGGTCGAGGACATCGTGCGCGCCGCGGTCGAGGCTTTCGGCCGCATCGACGTGCTGGTGAACAACGCGGGCATCATCCGCCGCGAGAACGCGCTCGATTTCACCGAAGCCGACTGGGACGCGGTCGTGGACGTCAATCTGAAGAGCCTGTTCTTCCTCTCGCAGGCCGCCGCGCGGCAGTTCGTCAAGCAGCGAAGCGGCGGCAAGATCATCAATGTCGCGTCGATGCTGTCGTTTCAGGGCGGCATACGGGTGGCCTCCTATACGGCATCGAAAAGCGGCGTGCTCGGGCTCACGCGGCTCCTCGCGAACGAATGGGCGGCGCAAGGCATCAATGTGAATGCGATCGCGCCAGGCTACATGGCGACTGCGAACACGGCGGCCTTGCGCGACGATGCGCAGCGCAACGACGAGATTCTCGGCCGCATTCCGGCCGCCCGTTGGGGCACCCCGGACGACCTGGCGGGCCCGGTCGTGTTCCTCGCGTCATCCGCTTCGGACTATGTGCACGGGCATACACTGGCGGTGGACGGCGGCTGGCTCGCGCGTTGACTCGGCAGCGCGCGCGGGACGCGGTATGCTCTCGGCGCGTCGCCGACACGCGCGTTGGCGGCGCGGCAACGCATAGACAGGGAAGAAGGCAATGGCAGCAACAGGCAAACAGCGCAAGGACGACGCCCCCGCCCACCTACAGGACGCGGAGAACGCCGACTTCGGCGGCATGGGCGGCATGGTTTGCGACAAGGGCGAATCGGCCTCGTCGATCGGCCGGGTCTTCGCGATTCTCGGCGCGATCGGCGACAGCGGACAGATCGGCATTAGCGAACTGTCGCAGCGGCTCGGCATGTCGAAGACCACCGTGCATCGCGTGATCCAGACGTTGAAGTCGCTCGGCTACGTGACGCAGGAAGTGGAAACCGAGCGCTACCGGCTGACCATCCGTCTGTTCGAACTCGGCGCGAAAGCGTTGGAAAGCGTCGATCTGGTCCGCGAGGCCGACGTCGAGATGCGCCGTATCGGCGCGGCGACGCGCGAGGCGGTGCACTTGGGTGCTTTCGACGAAGACGCCATCATCTACATTCACAAGATCGACGCCGATTACGGGCTGCGCATGCAATCGCGCATTGGCCGGCGCAATCCGCTGCATAGCACGGCGATCGGCAAGGTGCTGCTCGCGTGGATGGAACCGGCCGACGCGCGCGAAGTGCTTTCCCACGTCGAATTCCGCAAGTCGACGCAAAAGACGCTTGCCTCCGCCGAAGCCGTGCTCAGCATTCTGCCGCGCGTGCGCGAGCAGGGTTACGGCGAGGACAACGAGGAACAGGAAGAAGGCCTGCAGTGTCTCGCCGTGCCGGTGTTCGACCGCTTCGGCCGCGTGATCGCCGGTTTGTCCATTTCATTTCCGACCATGCGTTGCGGCGCCGACACCAAGTCGCACTACGTCGCGCTGCTCAGAAAGTCGGGCCTCGCGATCTCGACGCGGCTCGGCTATCGGGAAACAACCGCGCCGGCGCACCTCGCCACTGAATAGCCGCGCCATGCGCGCTGAACGAAACCACTCGCGAGCAATCGAGGTGAGCGCGACCCTCAGGCCGCCTTCGCCGCCGGTCTCGGTTCGACACTGCGCGTGAAGCTGCGGCGGCCGTCGACGCTGACCGGCACATCGCCTTTCAGCGTGACGCGCCGCACCACCCGGTGGGCGTCGCCATAGTCGTTGACCGCGTAGTGCTGGGTCGCGCGGTTGTCCCAGATCGCCACGTCGCCGGTCTGCCAGCGCCAGCGCACGATGTTCTCCAGCCGCGTCACGTAGCCTTGCAGCAGTTCGAGCACATGCGCCGACGCACTCGGCGTGAGGCCCACGAAACTCTTCACGAAGTGCCCGAGAATCAAGGTCTTTTCGCCGGATTCCGGATGCACGCGCACGACCGGATGCTCGGTCTCGTAGCGCGTGGACACGAACGCCTCGCGGTAACGTTTCAACGCCTCAGTATCGCGCCCGCGCTCGCCGACGTTCGCGTGGTTCGCATAGTCGTATTCGTTGCTGTGCACGGCCCACAGTTGTTCGGCGAGCGCCTTGAGTGGCGGCGGCAGATCGTCATAGGCGGTGGCCGTGTTGGCCCATACCGTGTCGCCGCCCACTTCCGGAATCGTCACGCCCCGCAGGATCGACGCTTGCGGATAGGCATCGACGAAGGTCACATCCGTATGCCATGAATTCGCGCGGCCGCCGCGATGCGAGTCGAGTTCGAGCAGATAGTCCGTGCCGTCCACCACCGGCACCGTGGGATGCGAAACCGGCTCGCCGAGCAGCTTGGCGAACGCTTCCTGGTCGGCGTCCTGCAAATGCGTCTGGCCGCGGAAAAAGATCACCTTGTGACGCAGCAACGCCGCGCGAATAGCTTCGAGCGTTGCGGGTTCGAGCTGGCCGGACAGCCGTACGCCGCGAACTTCCGCGCCGATGCGGCCAGTGACGGGATGAATGTCCAGTGCGTTGGACGTCGCGAGACTGAGGTTCGACATGTGATGCAACTCCCGGTTTGAGGACAGGACAGGTCTGAATCGACGAGTCATTATCGACAGGGTGGGCGCCGCGAATCTATCGCGCTTTGGACACTTGATAGAAGCGCTTTTTATATCGTTATCAGTTTTCTCACGCGGCCTCGCTCAGTTCGCGCAGCGCCTTCATGTCGATCACGGTCAGACGGCTATAACGCACGTCGACGATACCGTTGCGCACCAGCCAGCGCAGTTCCTTGTTGACGCTCTGCCGTGACGCGGCAAGCAAGGCCGCGAGATCCTCCTGCGAGAGTCTGATCGTCAACTCGACGCCCCGCTCCGTTCGTCTGCCATGCCACTCGGTGAGCGCGAGCAACTGGTCCGCCATGCGCGCGCGAAAACCCGCCAGCGCCGTCTTGCCCATGCGGCCGTGCAGTGCGCGGCTGCGCAGGCAGATCAGATCCAGCACGTTGCGCAACAGCACCGGCTCGCGGGCGAACAGATCGAACAGCGCTTGACCGGGAATGTGGAACAGCGTGGTCGAACCGTGCGCGCGCTGATCATGCATCGAACCGCGCCGGTCCAGAACCGGAATGAAATTGATGACCTCGTTCGGCCACATATACACCGCCACCGCGCGGACGCCGGCCGCGTTGGTCCAGCTCATTTCGATCGCGCCGGACAGTACCACCTGAATGTCGTCGCACGGCTCGTCGCGCGCGAAAATCAACTCGCCGTTGGTCCACGTGCGGAGGTGGCCGGCGTCGCACAGCGCGTCGATCGCGTGGGCAGGCCAACTCTTCAGGCACGGGTTCGCGGTGAAGGCCGCGTGGATCGCCTCGCGCAGATCGGCGTCGAGCATGCGGCCGTCGCGCCGCGACCACTCCAATGGTGCAGCACGCGAGGGCATCCGGCGCGCGGCGAGCGCCGCGGCATCCGGCGTGAACGCTTCGGTAAGTGTGCTCATGGCTGACCGGCAAGAAATGCGATTGAACGGGATCGACCGACGGACAGTCGATCCCGTGATCTAACCAGTCTTGGCCACGCGCGTAAAAGACTTGTTTTTCATGTGCTTATCACGCGCGACGTTCCAGGTTCGCGCGCGGACGTCACCGCGTCGATATCGACGTAATCGTGTCGCTACGCATGCCGGGCGCCAATGGCGACTGTCCACGTCCTGACACTCACGCGCAATGTTTCGGCGGATCATCAATCGACCGGAGCGATTCAATCGGCCAACAGCGCCGGTCAGCAACTTAGTCTGCAACTGAATGTATCCGTACGGCATGGATGCGGTAATCCTGCCCGCCACGAGACCGGGTGCCGCCGATCCACACGCCGATCGGCCCGCAGCGCTTTGCGCAAGGGTCGACCATCACGCTGTATTTGCAGTGCGTTCAATGGCTTGCGCGCCGATCGCCGCATAATCCGCCCTCTTCTCACCAGGCTCTGGCGTGCGCCCCTTACGCGGTACACGCGTTGTCGCCACACGCGCCTATCGACACGTCCTGTTACACACAAACACACCGGAAATACGGCCGGTCAGTAGAGTTCGGGTCACAAGGAAACAGGAGCAACGTCATGAAAAGAATTTTCGCGCTGGCCATTCTCGCCGTCACGCTCGGCGGTGCATTGAGCGGTTGCATCGTCGTCCCCGAGGGCGGTTACCACGATCATGACCATTATCGCTATCACGATCGCGACCGCTATTGAGCGCGAGCCACACAAGACTTTCCACTCACTATCGTAGAAGCGGGAAATACAACATGAACAAATCACGAAACCGCTGGCTGTCCATGGCGATCGTTGCGGGACTCGGAATCGGCGCATCGTCAGTCGCGCTGGCCCACGTCGATGTGGGTGTGAACATCGGCATTCCCGGGGTCGCTTACGCGCCCGAACCCGTGTATGCCCCGCCCCCGCCGCCGGTTTACGCTCCGGCTCCGCCGGTGGTCGTGGTGAGTCCGGGCTGGTACGGCGAGCGCTATTACGACGGCCACCGCTACTGGGAGCGGCGCGAGTGGGAAGAGCGTCACCGCGACGGACGCGAATGGCACGAGGCGCGTGGTCCGCACGGCGACTGGCGCGGTCACGATAATGGCTGGCATGGCCATGGCGACGATCGCGGCGACGATCGCGGCTACGGTCACGGTCACGGCGATCATTGATGCACGCGGCACGGTCGCGTTGATGACGCGACCGTGCCGCGCACGCATTCGCGCCACCTAATCCGCGGGAGCAACATTGTGCTACGCAGCGATCCACTCCGAGTCACCGCACAAATCAACGACACGCTGATCTGCGCCGAATACAGCGAGCAGACCGGCCAATTGTGTTTGCGTCAGGATGGCACACTGCTGCGCGAATGGTTTCCACCTCACTCGTGGATCGCGATTGCGTCAGTAGCGGGCGCGCGGCACTGGGGCACGCGGCCTAGTAATGATGATCTGCTGGCGCTGCTGCACAACGAAATGACCCTGTTGCGCGCGCCATAGAAAACAATCCGCCCGCGCGGCGATGTGTTCGCCGCGCGCTTCGTCGTTTGCTTAACGAATGTTGCGGATCGGCGGCGAATACGAACTCACCGTCGTGTCGTTACCATAACCCGCTTGCCACGTGCCACGGCTGCCTGAGCCATAACCGCTCTTGTCCGTTTGAGCCGATTGTTGCTGGCCCGAGGCCTGCGCTTGCACGGCTTGCGACGCGGCGTCATTGGACGACTGGGCGAACGATGCTACCGGCGCGGCAAGAACAACGGCGATAGCAACAGCTTGAATGAGCGACTTCATGAAACCACCTCCAGAGATTGTCTTTCTACGCGCTGCGGATGGGGCTGTTGTTGCAGCGGTGAATACAGTGTAGGTGCCCGGCGCGGGCGGATAAATCCGACAATCCTGAATTCACTGTTGCTGCTGCCACTACAATTGAAAAACGGTTGGGCAGCCGGTGTTTTCTAAAGGCATTTGCTGGAAAAACGCTACTTTCTCTGCTCGGACGCGGGGACTGTTCTGCATGGCGCGCACAGTGCCTGTTTTGCGGAGCAGCAGTCATTCAGAGCGCTATACCACGCAGGCTCGGTCGCTTCAGCGAGTGCGGCGGCTCGGCCCCGGTCTCCATTCCGAACGCTTCTCCACTCCGAACAATGTATTTTCGCTGGGCGGCCGCGTTCAATCGGATGTTTTCCGCCATTCAGCTTCGCACGGCAGCCTCGCCGAACGAAGCGGGAAATCGCATTGGGTTTCTGAATCGCATTTTCAACTATCTGTATGCCGTGCGACGGGTTAGAAAGCGTCTAAAGGCATGGCATCGGCCAACGTACTACGGATGAAATCGACAAGCCCCTGCTTGATATTTTTATGAGGTCGGCGCTCCCGGCCACACCAGTGGTACCTCGCGTTTGTTGGGACGCGTCTGCTTCCATCGTGAGAACAGGCGTTGATAGGTGCGCTCTGCCTGCTCGGCTATGGCCCGTTCCTGGTCGCGTACGCTCTTCAGGCTGTAAGCGGCAGCCGATCCTTTGCGCGAGCCGTGTTGTGCCGGCATGCCGGATTGCAACTCCAGGGCGCGCAGCTTGTGGGCGGTCAGGGCTGGACGATCCCATGCGAACGGCTCATTGCGCGTGAGCACGTACCACACGATGACCGCCAGTTTGCGCGCCGTCGCGACAATGGCGACCTGCTGGCCGCGACGGTCGCGTACGCGCAGGAAGAAAGCGCGCAGAGGGCCAGGCGCCTGTGCTGCGCCCCAGGCTGCCTCGACGAGCAATCCCCGTGCGTACGAACGTCCCCGCTTGGTGATGTGACCGTGCCTGGCGGGCGTTGGGCCCGACTGATAGACCGATGGGTTCAGCCCGAAGTAGCTCACCAGCTTCTCCGGATTGGGAAACCGTTCAACGGCGCCGATTGCCGACAGCAGGCCGATTGCCACAGTGCTATTGACGCCGGTGATGGTCAGCAGCCTGCGCAACCGCTCGTCGCCGATACTGGCTTGCGCCAGGGCCTTGTCGACCTCGTGCAGATCCTCCCCAAGACGGTCCAGCTCCCGCAGGCGTTGCTCGACGCCCAGACGCTCGTCCATCGGCAGCGGTTGGGCCGTGAGCCATACGCGTCCCTTCCTGCCGAACAGATCAGTAGCGGGGCACCGCTCGATCAGATGCGCAGCCAGCACCGCATGCACTTCGTTCTTCAGCCTGGTGCGTTGCCGCACGAGTTGTGACCGGCGCGAGACCTGTCGGCGTAGCGCCAGGGTGCTCTCGTCGGGCATCCAGACTTCCGGCAGAAAATGGCTCGCGTACAGCTGTGCCAGCACCGCCGCATCAATCCTGTCTGTCTTGACGCGTGCTTCGGCGATGAGCCGGACCAGCAGTGGATTCGCAATCGCGACGCGCGCGACGTGGGGGCGCAGCACGTTGACGATGGCAGCGGTATTGCCCGTCGCTTCGAGCACCACATGATCGGTACTGCGCAACCTTGCGGCAAAGCGCTCCAGTTCGTCGCGTCTGAGCCCGGCACGACCGCCGGCCTGCAGCACACCGTCCTCGAGATACGCGATCTCGGCCGCGGAGCGCGAAACATCCAACCCTACGATTCGCATGATCGTCTCCCATTCAGATGAATGTTGGGAGCCGGTGGGACAGCACGACAACTACGGATTCGCGCTCGCAGCGCAACCGGGCGGGTCGCAGGGGCGGCCAACTACTAAAACGAGCTCGCGGCTCATCGTATAAGAACGGCCTGCCCACCCGAAGTGCTCCCCGGTGCCCCTTGTCCCGGATGGTCACACCATACGCCAGAACCGCGCGGCGCGGGACCGTGAGGCACCGGCTATATCATGCCGGTTACATATTCAAATGGATTCTGTTCGGCGCGATTATGGTCGCGCCTTTTCGCGACACTTTGACCGAGTGAGGCGCATATGCGCCACGCCTCACGCCAAATCAGGGAGCGACCGCCACGGAAAAAGCCGGCCTGCCTTTGACCGCCTGAAGCCAGCGGTCCAGCGAAGGCAAGGGCTGCGGCGCCTGGAGCACGTCGGCAAACCGTTCCGCGAGATGCACCCAGCGGTGCGCCGCGAGGCCGACTCCGATATCGGCCACGGTAAAGCGATCCTGCGCGAGATAGTCGTGTTTCGCGAGGGCCGCGTCGGCAATGCCCAGAAGTCGCGTTGCTTCGCGATATGAACGCTTGATGGCGTCATAGTCGCGTTGCTCCTCCGGCACTCGCGTCAGACCGAGGAACGCGACGCGCAACGTTGCCCAGAGCGTGCCGAGTTGCCAGTCCATCCAGCGCTCGACATCGGCACGCGCAGCGGGTTCGGACGGCAACAAGGTTTGCGCGTCGTATTTCGCGGCCAGATAGCGCACGATCGTATTCGACTCCCACAGCACGCACTCACCATCCACGAGCGTGGGCACCAACCCGTTCGGATTGAGCGCACGATACGGCGGCGTGTCGATCACGCCGAACTCGAGCCCGGCATCGATCCGCGAAAATTCCCGCCCTTCTGCGAAACCCAGTTCAGCGAGACACCACAGCACTTTTTGTACGTTGATCGAACTGCGTCTGCCATAGACCTGCATTGCATTACCTCGTTAGCGAGTGAACGTGCCCGATTATCACATTCACGAGCCCGCCGAACGGAATGATCAACGGGTTCATTCTTCAGTGGCGAAAGCGATCCGGACACGCCTGACTAGCAACGCATGCCTGAGTCTATCCAATCAGTTCCCGATGCAATGCCATGAATTCATGGGCGAGTTTGTGACGCGGATCGAAGTGAATCATCGGCTTGGCGTACTGATGCGACTCGCGAATCTTCACCGAAGTCGACAATCGCGACTCCAGCACAGGCAAGCCTTCGCTGATCAACTCCTCGACCAGTTGAAGGGGAAGGCTCGCGCGCGGCTGAAACTGGTTGATCACGATACCTTCGACTTCCAGACCGGCGTTATGGTCCTGCTGAATCTCCTTGACGTTGTCGAGCAGCGTATACAGGGCGCGGCGGGAAAAATCGTCGCAGTCGAAAGGAATCAGGCAGCGCTCGACCGCAATCAGCGCGGAGCGGGTATAGAAATTCAATGCCGGAGGCGTATCGATGTAAATCGCGTCGTACTCGTCCAGTTCGTTCAACGCGTCACGCAGCTTGTAGATCTTGTAGCGCGACTCCAGCTTGCCGTGAAGTGTGTCGAGATCCGGATGAGAGGGCATCACGTCGAGATTTTCGAACGGCGTGCGGTGAATGAACGTCGAGACCGGCGTCGGTCTGAAGCTGAAACTCAAGGCCGTTTCGAAGAAGTCCGCGACGTTGGGCTTGAGATCGCTGGCCTCTTTGCCAAGCAGATACTGGCTGGAGTTACCTTGCGGGTCGAGATCGATAACCAGCGTACGCAGGTTCTCGCTGGCGTTGATGGCCGCCAGGTTGCACACGATGGTCGATTTGCCCACCCCGCCCTTCTGGTTGAATATGACACGCCGCATTTGCCTCTGCCCCTTTTTTCGAAGAACGCACTAAAGGGAGAGCATACCCCGGCAAAATGACAACGCGGACATAAGCCGCTGTCGTTTCGTCCCGCTGCATTCGCCGGGGAAGATTTCATCTATGCGTGAGTGTGCGACGGCCGGATGCTTTGTGCGCGCGCCACCGCCAGATTCATACCCTTCGCGCCGGTGGGCGGCACGATATGCGCCGCGTCGCCCGCCAGAAAGAGCCTGCCGTGTTGCATGGTGTTCGACACGAAACTGCGCATGGCGACGATGTTCTTCTGAAAGATCTTGCCGTCGACGATTTGTCGGCCATCGTGCGAATCGACTCGTGCATGCAGTTCCGCCCAGATCCGGTCGTCGGACCAATTCTCCACCGAGTCTTTCGGGTCGCACTGGAAGTACATGCGCTGCACGTTCGGCGAGCGCGTGCTGATCAGCGCGAAGCCGCGTTCGTGACGCGCGTAGATCAATTCATCCGATGACGGCGGCGCTTCACACAGGATACCGAACCAACCGAACGGGTACACACGTTCGAAATCCTTGCGCAATGCCTGCGGAATCGACGCGCGCGACACGCCCTGCGAACCGTCGCAGCCGATCACGAAGTCGCATTGCAGTTCGTACGCTTCGCCCTCGTGGCGATAACGGATCGACGGCTTGTCTGTATCGATGCCGTGAATCGACGTGTCCGACACGCTGAAACGCAGCTTGCCGTCGTCGGCGATACGTGCCGCGACGAGATCCTTGATCACTTCGTGCTGTGCGTAGACCGTAATCGAATGCCCTGTGAGTCCGGTCAGATCGATGCGGTGCCGCTTGCCTTCGAAAGCCAGTTCGAAGCCGTGATGCAGCGCGCCTTCGGCCTTCATGCGGGCGCCGACGCCGGCTTCGGTCAACAGGTCCATCGTGCCTTGTGCAAGCACGCCGGCACGGATGGTGGATTCGATCTGATCGCGAGCACGCGACTCCAGCACGACGGAGTCGATACCACGCAAATGAAGAAGATGGGAAAGCAGCAGTCCCGCAGGCCCGGCACCGATGATGCCAACTTGAGTGCGCATGAGTTGTCTCCTGAATGCGGCGTTAGATTTGCACTCAGTTTGACGACCACGCGTTATATCGCGCAACGCGATACGGTAGATAGGCCGTATCGCGTTTGGAGATAAAAGGTTTGATTGGCCGCACGCGACCGCGGACACAATTCGGCGCTATCGCCGTCCAGACAAGGCTCGTGGCGCATTCGCTGCGCGACTCATTCGTCGCGCCGCATCGCGCCACGTCAAGGTAAACCCCGAGCCGCTCTACGATGCGAGAAACAGTCGATACACCGGGTTTTGCGTCTCTTCCCAGTTCGGATAGCCGAGCGTGGCGAGAAAACGATCAAAGGCCTCGTTCTCGCTCACCGGCACCTGGATGCCGACCAGAATCGAGCTATAGTCGGCGCCCTGGTTGCGGTAGTGGAACAGGCTGATATTCCAGTTCGGCGCCATCGACGAAAGGAATTTCATCAGCGCGCCCGGCCGCTCCGGAAACTCGAAACGGAACAGGCGTTCGTCATGTGCCAACGGCGAGCGGCCGCCCACCATATAGCGGATGTGCTGCTTGGACAGTTCGTCGAACGTGAGGTCCACCGTGGCGAAGCCGTGCGCTTCGAACGCACCCGCGATCTGAGCCGATTCGCTGCGATTCCTGATCTGCACGCCCACGAAGATATGGGCGGAATTCGCGTCCGCAATGCGATAGTTGAACTCGGTGACGCTGCGCGTGCCCACCAGTTCGCAGAAACGCCGGAAA
>NZ_JARESR010000016.1:0-167532 GCF_046028015.1 Paraburkholderia sp. RL17-383-BIF-A
GCTGAAAACACTATATAAGTGAGAACCTTGGGTTTGGAACGGTCAAGCAAGTCTTGACAACAAGCGGTTGTTCCCCCATAATCATCAGTTCTCTGCGGAGGGGTGCCCGAGTGGCTAAAGGGGGCAGACTGTAAATCTGTTGGCTTACGCCTACGTTGGTTCGAATCCAACCTCCTCCACCAGAATGCAAGTTGCAGCAGTTGTTTGGGAATCCATGGATCCTTGCGGGTGTAGCTCAATGGTAGAGCAGAAGCCTTCCAAGCTTACGACGAGGGTTCGATTCCCTTCACCCGCTCCAGCAACACAGAAGTAGCGCCCATGTGGCTCAGTGGTAGAGCACTCCCTTGGTAAGGGAGAGGTCGGCAGTTCGATCCTGCCCATGGGCACCAGAAGTACTCGGTGATTGTTTGCGCCCGGCGCAACGTACGGAAAAATCCTCTTAGGAGTCGAAAATGGCCAAGGGTAAGTTTGAGCGGACCAAGCCGCACGTGAACGTCGGCACGATCGGTCACGTTGACCACGGCAAGACCACGCTGACGGCAGCGATCACGACGGTTCTGACGCAGAAGTTTGGCGGCGAAGCGAAGGCATACGACCAGATCGACGCGGCGCCGGAAGAAAAGGCGCGTGGTATCACGATCAACACGGCACACGTCGAGTACGAAACGGCTAACCGCCACTACGCACACGTCGACTGCCCGGGCCACGCTGACTATGTGAAGAACATGATCACGGGCGCAGCGCAGATGGACGGCGCGATCCTGGTGTGCTCGGCCGCTGACGGCCCGATGCCGCAAACGCGTGAGCACATCCTGCTGGCGCGTCAGGTTGGCGTTCCGTACATCATCGTGTTCCTGAACAAGTGCGACATGGTGGACGACGCTGAGCTGCTGGAGCTGGTCGAGATGGAAGTTCGCGAACTTCTGTCGAAGTACGACTTCCCGGGCGACGAAACGCCGATCATCAAGGGTTCGGCCAAACTGGCGCTGGAAGGCGACAAGGGCGAGCTGGGCGAAGTGGCGATCATGAATCTGGCCGACGCGCTGGACACGTACATCCCGACGCCGGAGCGCGCAGTTGACGGTGCATTCCTGATGCCGGTGGAAGACGTGTTCTCGATCTCGGGTCGCGGCACGGTGGTGACGGGTCGCGTTGAGCGCGGCGTTGTGAAGGTTGGCGAGGAAATCGAAATCGTCGGTATCAAGCCGACGGTGAAGACGACCTGCACGGGCGTGGAAATGTTCCGCAAGCTGCTCGACCAGGGTCAGGCAGGCGACAACGTCGGTATCCTGCTGCGCGGCACGAAGCGTGAAGACGTGGAGCGTGGCCAGGTTCTGGCCAAGCCGGGTTCGATCAACCCGCACACGCACTTCACGGCTGAAGTGTACGTGCTGAGCAAGGATGAAGGCGGTCGTCACACGCCGTTCTTCAACAACTACCGTCCGCAGTTCTACTTCCGTACGACGGACGTGACGGGCTCGATCGAGTTGCCGAAGGACAAGGAAATGGTGATGCCGGGCGACAACGTGTCGATCACGGTGAAGCTGATCAACCCGATCGCGATGGAAGAAGGTCTGCGCTTCGCAATCCGCGAAGGCGGCCGTACGGTTGGCGCAGGTGTGGTTGCCAAGATTCTCGAGTAACGCCAGACAGTTCTCGTTGATCGGTAGTTTCGGGGTTGGCGGTGTCGTCAACCCCAAAATGGTTTAGGGGTATAGCTCAACTGGCAGAGCGTCGGTCTCCAAAACCGAAGGTTGGGGGTTCGATTCCCTCTGCCCCTGCCAACTCTCGCGCCTTATGTGGCGCTTCGTTAAGGTGTTATGGCGAATCCTTCCGTCGAAACTGTAAATACATCCGGCGATAAGCTGATGCTCGTCGCGGGCGTATTGTTAGTCTTGGCCGGGTTCGTGGGGTTCTTCTGGCTTGGTGGCCAGGAATGGTACGTCCGCGGAGCCGCCTTGGCTGTAGGTGCGATCGCGGGTGTTGCAGTCGGTCTTCTCTCCGCGCCTGGCAAGGGTTTCATCGCTTTCGCCAAAGACTCGTATAAGGAAGTCCGTAAGGTTGTTTGGCCTACCCGCAAAGAGGCTACCCAGACAACGCTCGTAGTGTTCGGCTTCGTGTTCGTCATGGCGATCTTTCTCTGGGTTAGCGACAAATCCATTGAATGGGCGATTTTCTCGGTGATTCTGGGTTGGAAATGATATGAGTGATACTCCGGCATCCCCGAGCGGCAAGCGTTGGTACGTCGTGCACGCCTACTCCGGTATGGAGAAGAGCGTGCAGCGTGCGCTTCAGGAGCGTATCGAACGTGCCGGCATGCAAGACCAGTTTGGTCAAATCCTCGTTCCGACTGAAGAAGTGGTCGAGGTAAAAGGTGGTCACAAATCGGTGACCGAGCGTCGTTTCTTTCCGGGCTACGTGTTAGTCGAGATGGAAATGACCGACGAGACGTGGCACCTCGTGAAAAATACGGCGAAGGTGACGGGTTTCGTAGGTGGTGCGCGTAATCGCCCGAGTCCGATCTCTCCGCGCGAAGTCGAGAAGATCATGTCGCAGATGCAGGAGGGCGTGGAGAAGCCACGTCCGAAGACCCTGTTCGAAGTCGGCGAAATGGTGCGAGTGAAGGACGGTCCGTTCACGGACTTCAACGGTAGCGTCGAAGAAGTGAATTACGAAAAGTCGCGCGTCCGTGTTTCCGTTACAATCTTCGGCCGCGCTACGCCGGTCGAACTGGAATTCGGCCAAGTCGAAAAGCTGTAATCCAGAATTCTACGGAGCGCACCAGTCGGTGCGCTCCGTATTTCGCGCTTACGGTCCGCGTAATGGCCGTTGAGGAGCGTCAGTATCCGATTTTCCGGGGAACACGCGCTACTACTCACTGAACAACCGCATGTGCCCATGTGGTGTTCCAAAGAGGTTTTCAACATGGCAAAGAAAATCATCGGCTTTATCAAGCTGCAGATTCCTGCAGGTAAAGCCAATCCGTCGCCGCCGGTCGGTCCGGCACTGGGTCAACGCGGCCTGAACATCATGGAGTTCTGCAAGGCGTTCAACGCGCAGACCCAGGCACTGGAACCGGGTCTTCCGATTCCGGTCGTGATCACCGCGTTCGCGGACAAGAGCTTCACGTTCGTTCTGAAGACGCCGCCGGCAACGGTTCTGATCAAGAAGGCAGCGAAGATCGACAAGGGTTCGAGCAAGCCGCATACCGACAAGGTCGGCAAGATCACCCGCGCTCAAGCTGAAGACATCGCCAAGACCAAGATGCCCGATCTGACGGCAGCTGATCTGGACGCAGCGGTTCGTACGATCGCTGGTAGCGCCCGCTCGATGGGCATCACCGTGGAGGGCGTGTAAATGGCTAAGCTTTCAAAGCGTCTGCAAGCATTTGCAGCCAAGGTTGATCGTCAAAAGCTCTACGCGATTGACGAAGCTCTGTCACTCGTGAAGGAATGCGCAAGCGCGAAGTTCGACGAGTCGATCGACGTCGCAGTGCAACTCGGCATCGACGCGAAGAAGTCGGACCAAGTGGTTCGTGGTTCGGTCGTTCTGCCGGCTGGTACCGGTAAGTCGGTCCGTGTCGCCGTTTTCGCACAAGGCGAAAAGGCTGAACAGGCTCGTGCGGCTGGCGCTGAAGTCGTCGGTATGGAAGACCTGGCCGAACAAGTCAAGGCCGGCAAGCTGGACTTCGACATCGTGATCGCTTCGCCGGACACGATGCGCGTTGTCGGTACGCTCGGTCAGATCCTCGGCCCGCGCGGCCTGATGCCGAACCCGAAGGTCGGTACGGTTACGCCGGACGTCGCGACTGCGGTGAAGAACGCCAAGGCTGGTCAGGTGCAATTCCGTGTCGACAAGGCCGGTATCATCCATGCCACGATCGGCCGTGCTTCCTTCGAGCCGACGGCTCTGCGTAGCAACCTGAACGCTCTCGTCGACGCGCTCCAAAAAGCGAAGCCGGCAACGAGCAAGGGTGTTTATCTGCGCAAGGTTGCACTGTCGAGCACGATGGGCGTCGGCGTTCGCGTCGATCAGGCATCGATCGCAGCGCAGTAATAGAATTCATCGCCTCGGCGAGAGTCGAGGCGGTTTTATGGGCTTTGGGCGGTCGCAAAGTGGCAGTCTGCATTGAGCGACCGGTTGTCAAAGACCGTTGGCGGGCACGCAGCGGGTAGGCGGGTCCTTAATGTAAAGCCAACGCAGATGGCGAACCCGAAAAGGTTTTGTAGTGATGAAGCCGGTCAATGTCCGCAGCAATGCGAATATTGGGCGGTTGAGATACTCCTGACTGGTCGGACGCCGTTATTGAACGCGGTACACAAGGCGCACGCTGCGTGTATCGAATCTGGAGGTTAACCGTGCCACTTAACAAAGAAAGCAAGCAGGCCGTCGTCGCTGAGGTTGCCGCGCAAGTCGCGAAAGCCCAGACCGTGGTTCTGGCTGAGTATCGTGGAATCGCGGTTGGCGATCTGACCAAGCTGCGCGCGAAAGCGCGTGAGCAACAGGTTTACCTTCGCGTGTTGAAAAACACGCTGGCGCGTCGCGCTGTTGAAGGTACCCCGTTTGCTCCGCTGGCAGAGCAGATGACTGGCCCCCTGATCTACGGCATCTCGGAAGATGCAATTGCTGCTGCTAAGGTCGTCAATGACTTCAGCAAGAGCAATGACAAGTTGGTCATCAAGGCTGGTTCCTACGAAGGCAAGGTGATGGACAAGGCTGGCGTGCAAGCGCTGGCGAACATCCCGAGCCGCGAAGAACTGCTCTCCAAGCTGTTGTACGTTATGCAAGCACCTGTTTCCGGCTTTGCGCGCGCTCTGGCCGCGCTGGCAGAAAAGAAACAAGGCGAAGAAACCGCTGCGTAATGCACTTCAGTCGAGCGTGATTGATCGCTGGCTGTATCCGAATTCAATTTAGGAGTATTTCAAATGGCAATCGCAAAAGAAGACATCCTCGAAGCCGTAGGCTCGATGTCGGTTCTGGAACTGAACGAGCTGGTTAAGGCGTTCGAAGAAAAGTTTGGCGTGTCGGCAGCTGCTGTTGCAGTGGCAGGCCCGGCAGGCGGCGGCGCTGCTGCTGCTGCTGAAGAGCAAACCGAATTCACGGTCAACCTGACGGAAGTCGGCGCGAACAAGGTTTCGGTCATTAAGGCTGTTCGTGAACTGACGGGTCTCGGCCTGAAGGAAGCGAAGGACCTGGTCGACGGTGCACCGAAGCCTGTTAAGGAATCGGTACCGAAGGCTGCTGCTGAAGAAGCCAAGAAGAAGCTGGAAGAAGCCGGCGCGAAGGCTGAAATCAAGTAAGTTTCAGCGCGCTGTGCGAAGGCTGGCGGTTTTCCACCGCCGGCCTTTTTGTGCTTTGTGGGGACCACGTTTTTGTCAGCTAATTTCGGCAAAAACTGAAGCCCCAGAAGCCAAAGAAAATCGCCATTCGGCAACATTGACCGGCGATTCTCTTTGTCTTCTGAAGCGACTGCAGAAGGCAAGTTTGGTCGGGTAGCGGGCAACATAGGCATCCGCTGCCGTCAGCCAGCGGTTGGTAGCGGCCAACCACCAAGCTTCTAGGCTCGTTCAAGCCATCGGACGGCCATCGGGTCTCAGTCGGTGAACACTCGGGTTGTCTCATCAAGGTATCCTGCCTCGACAACAATGCCCGCCGTGATTCGGAGATCGTATGCAATATTCCTTCACCGAGAAGAAGCGCATTCGCAAGAGTTTTGCGAAGCGCCCCATCGTTCACCAAGTACCTTTCCTGCTGGCTACCCAGCTTGAATCATTCAGCACGTTTCTGCAAGCAGACACGTCGTCGACGCAACGCAAGCCGGAAGGCCTGCAAGCTGCGTTTACCTCCGTTTTCCCAATTGTTTCGCATAACGGGTTCGCTCGTCTAGAGTTCGTCAGCTACATGCTGTCGCCGCCGGCATTCAACATCAAGGAATGTCAGCAGCGCGGTTTGACGTACTGTTCGGCCCTGCGCGCGAAAGTGCGTCTCGTGCTGCTCGACAAGGAATCGCCGAGCAAACCGGTCGTGAAGGAAGTGAAAGAACAGGAAGTGTACATGGGCGAAATTCCGCTCATGACGCCGACGGGTTCGTTCGTCATCAACGGCACGGAACGTGTGATCGTTTCGCAGTTGCACCGTTCGCCGGGCGTGTTCTTCGAGCACGACAAGGGCAAGACGCACAGCTCGGGCAAGCTCCTGTTTTCGGCACGTATCATTCCTTACCGCGGTTCGTGGCTCGATTTCGAGTTCGACCCGAAGGACGTGCTGTACTTCCGCGTCGACCGTCGCCGCAAGATGCCGGTCACGATCCTGCTGAAGGCAATCGGCCTCACGCCGGAACAGATCCTCGCAAACTTCTTCGTGTTCGACAATTTCACGCTGATGCCGGAAGGCGCACAGATGGAATTCGTGCCGGAGCGTCTGCGTGGTGAAGTCGCGCGTTTCGACATCACGGACCGTGATGGCAACGTGATCGTCCAGAAGGACAAGCGGATCAACGCGAAGCACATTCGCGACCTCGACAACGCCAAGACCAAGTTCATCTCGGTTCCGGAAGACTATTTGCTCGGCCGCGTGCTGGCGAAGAACGTCGTCGACGGCGACACGGGTGAAGTCATCGCTAACGCGAACGACGAAATCACGGAAACCGTGCTCGAGAAGCTGCGCGAGTCGAAGATCAAAGACATCCAGACGCTCTACACGAACGATCTGGATCAAGGTCCGTACATCTCGTCGACGCTGCGTATCGACGAAACCGCGGACAAGATGGCCGCGCGCATCGCGATCTACCGCATGATGCGTCCGGGCGAACCGCCGACCGAAGAAGCGGTCGAGGCGCTGTTCAACCGTCTGTTCTACAGCGAAGACGCATACGACCTGTCCAAGGTGGGTCGTATGAAGTTCAATCGCCGTGTCGGCCGCGACGAAATCGTCGGACCGATGACGCTGCAAGACGACGACATCCTCGCCACGATCAAGATCCTGGTCGAGCTGCGTAACGGCAAGGGCGAAGTGGACGACATCGACCACTTGGGCAATCGTCGTGTGCGTTGCGTCGGCGAACTGGCGGAAAACCAGTTCCGCGCGGGTCTCGTGCGTGTCGAGCGTGCTGTGAAGGAACGCCTCGGCCAGGCCGAAAGCGAAAACCTGATGCCGCACGACCTGATCAACTCGAAGCCGATTTCGTCGGCGATTCGCGAGTTCTTCGGTTCGTCGCAGCTGTCGCAGTTCATGGACCAAACGAACCCGCTGTCGGAAATCACCCACAAGCGCCGTGTTTCGGCACTTGGTCCGGGCGGTTTGACGCGTGAGCGCGCTGGCTTTGAAGTCCGCGACGTGCACCCGACTCACTACGGTCGCGTGTGCCCGATTGAAACGCCGGAAGGTCCGAACATCGGCCTGATCAACTCGCTCGCTCTGTACGCGCACCTGAACGAATACGGCTTCCTCGAAACGCCGTATCGCAAGGTCGTGGACAGCAAGGTGACGGATCAAATCGATTACCTGTCGGCGATCGAAGAAGGCCGTTATGTGATCGCTCAGGCGAACGCGGCCGTGGCGGAAGACGGCTCGCTGACCGACGAACTGGTGTCGTCGCGTGAAGCAGGCGAAACGCTGATGGTCACGCCGGACCGCATCCAGTACATGGACGTGGCGCCGTCGCAGATCGTGTCGGTGGCAGCATCGCTGATTCCGTTCCTCGAGCACGATGACGCGAACCGCGCATTGATGGGTTCGAACATGCAGCGTCAGGCTGTGCCGTGTCTGCGTCCTGAAAAGGCCGTGGTCGGTACGGGTATCGAGCGCACGGTGGCCGTCGACTCGGGTACGACGGTTCAGGCATTCCGCGGCGGCGTGGTCGATTATGTCGACGCAGGCCGTATGGTGATCCGCGTGAACGACGACGAAGCTGTTGCTGGCGACGTCGGCGTGGACATCTACAACCTGATCAAGTACACGCGTTCGAACCAGAACACGAACATCAACCAGCGCCCGATCGTGAAGGTCGGCGACATCGTGTCGCGTGGCGACGTGCTGGCTGACGGCGCATCGACCGACCTCGGCGAACTGGCTCTCGGCCAGAACATGCTGGTCGCGTTCATGCCGTGGAACGGCTACAACTTCGAAGACTCGATTTTGATCTCGGAGAAGGTGGTTGCCGACGACCGTTACACGTCGATCCACATTGAAGAACTGAACGTCGTTGCTCGCGATACGAAGCTCGGACCGGAAGAAATCACGCGCGACATCTCGAACCTGGCTGAAGTGCAACTTGGCCGTCTCGATGAGTCGGGCATCGTCTACATCGGCGCTGAAGTCGAAGCAGGCGACGTGCTGGTCGGCAAGGTCACGCCGAAGGGCGAAACCCAGCTGACGCCGGAAGAAAAGCTGCTGCGCGCGATCTTCGGTGAAAAGGCTTCGGACGTGAAGGACACGTCGCTGCGCGTGCCGTCGGGCATGAGCGGCACCGTGATCGACGTTCAAGTGTTCACGCGTGAAGGCATTCAGCGCGACAAGCGCGCGCAACAGATCATCGACGATGAACTGAAGCGCTATCGCCTCGACCTGAACGACCAGCTGCGTATCGTGGAAGGCGACGCGTTCCAGCGTCTCGCACGTATGCTGACCGGCAAGGTCGCGAACGGCGGTCCGAAGAAGCTCGCGAAGGGCACGAAGATCGAACAGGCTTACCTGGAAGATCTGGATCACTACCATTGGTTCGACATCCGCCTCGCGGACGAAGAAGCAGCGGCACAGCTCGAAGCGATCAAGGACTCGATCGAACAGAAGCGTCACCAGTTCGATCTGGCGTTCGAAGAAAAGCGCAAGAAGCTCACGCAAGGCGACGAATTGCCGCCGGGCGTGTTGAAGATGGTCAAGGTGTATCTGGCAGTCAAGCGCCGCCTGCAGCCTGGCGACAAGATGGCCGGCCGTCACGGTAATAAGGGTGTGGTGTCGAAGATCGTTCCGATCGAAGACATGCCGTACATGGCCGACGGCCGTCCGGCTGACGTCGTTCTGAACCCGCTCGGCGTGCCGTCGCGGATGAACGTGGGTCAGGTTCTCGAAGTGCATCTGGGTTGGGCCGCGAAGGGTCTCGGCTGGCGTATCGGCGAAATGCTGCAGCGTCAGGCGAAGATCGAAGAACTGCGCGAATTCCTGACCAAGATCTACAACGAGTCGGGCCGCGCCGAAGAGCTGGACAGCTTCACGGACGACGAGATCGTCGAACTGGCGAAGAACCTGCGCGAAGGCGTGCCGTTCGCTACGCCGGTGTTCGACGGTGCGACGGAAGAAGAAATGTCGCGCGCGCTGGATCTGGCATTCCCGGACGACATCGCGAAGAACCTCGGCATGACGCCGTCGAAGAACCAGGTGCGTCTGTACGACGGCCGCACGGGCGAAATGTTCGAACGTACGGTGACGGTCGGCTACATGCACTACCTGAAGCTGCACCACTTGGTCGACGACAAGATGCACGCGCGTTCCACGGGCCCGTACTCGCTCGTGACGCAGCAGCCGTTGGGCGGTAAGGCGCAATTCGGTGGCCAGCGTTTCGGTGAAATGGAAGTGTGGGCGCTCGAAGCGTACGGCGCATCGTACGTGCTGCAGGAAATGCTGACGGTGAAGTCGGACGACGTGACAGGCCGGACCAAGGTTTATGAAAACCTGGTCAAGGGCGATCACGTGATCGACGCCGGCATGCCGGAATCCTTCAACGTGTTGGTGAAGGAAATCCGCTCGCTCGGTATCGATATCGACCTCGACCGCAACTAATCGGACTACGGAGAGAAAGCAATGAAAGCTCTGCTCGATCTATTCAAGCAAGTCCAACAGCCTGAAGTTTTTGACGCGATCAAGATCGGTCTGGCTTCGCCGGACAAGATCCGTTCGTGGTCGTTCGGTGAAGTGAAGAAGCCGGAAACCATCAACTACCGGACGTTCAAGCCGGAACGCGATGGTTTGTTCTGCGCGAAGATCTTCGGGCCGATCAAAGACTACGAATGCCTTTGCGGCAAGTACAAGCGCCTGAAGCACCGTGGCGTGATCTGCGAGAAGTGCGGCGTTGAAGTGACGCTGGCGAAAGTGCGTCGCGAACGCATGGGCCACATCGAACTGGCCTCGCCGGTTGCACACATCTGGTTTTTGAAGTCGCTGCCGTCGCGTCTGGGCATGGTGCTCGACATGACGCTGCGCGACATCGAACGCGTGCTGTATTTCGAAGCATATGTGGTGATCGATCCGGGCATGACGCCGCTGAAAGCGCGGCAGATCATGACCGAAGAGGATTACTACAACAAGGTCGAAGAATACGGTGACGAATTCCGTGCCGAGATGGGCGCGGAAGGCGTGCGCGAACTGCTGCGCGCGATCAACATCGACGAACAGGTCGAGATGCTGCGCACCGAACTCAAGAACACGGGTTCGGAAGCGAAGATCAAGAAGTACGCGAAGCGCCTGAAGGTGCTCGAGGCTTTCCAGCGTTCGGGCATCAAGCCTGACTGGATGGTGCTCGAAGTGCTGCCGGTGCTGCCGCCGGAACTGCGTCCGCTGGTGCCGCTGGACGGCGGCCGTTTCGCGACGTCGGACCTGAACGACCTGTATCGCCGCGTGATCAACCGTAACAACCGGTTGAAGCGTCTGCTCGAACTGAAGGCGCCTGAAATCATCGTCCGCAACGAAAAGCGGATGCTGCAGGAAGCCGTCGATTCGCTGCTCGACAACGGTCGTCGCGGTAAGGCCATGACCGGCGCGAACAAGCGTCCGTTGAAGTCGCTCGCTGACATGATCAAGGGTAAGGGCGGTCGTTTCCGTCAGAACTTGCTCGGTAAGCGCGTTGACTACTCAGGCCGTTCGGTGATCGTGGTCGGCCCGACGCTCAAGCTGCATCAGTGCGGTCTGCCGAAGCTGATGGCGCTCGAACTGTTCAAGCCGTTCATCTTCAACAAGCTCGAAGTGATGGGTGTCGCTACCACCATCAAGGCTGCGAAGAAGGAAGTCGAGAACCAGACGCCGGTGGTGTGGGACATTCTCGAAGAAGTCATTCGCGAACATCCGGTCATGCTGAACCGTGCGCCGACGCTGCACCGTCTTGGCATTCAGGCTTTCGAGCCGGTGCTGATCGAAGGTAAGGCAATCCAGCTGCACCCGCTCGTTTGCGCGGCGTTCAACGCCGACTTCGACGGTGACCAGATGGCTGTTCACGTGCCGCTGTCGCTGGAAGCGCAGATGGAAGCGCGCACGCTGATGCTGGCGTCGAACAACGTCCTGTTCCCGGCCAACGGCGATCCGTCGATCGTGCCGTCGCAGGATATCGTGCTCGGTTTGTACTACGCGACCCGTGAAGCCGTGAATGCTAAGGGCGAAGGCCTGACGTTCACCGGCGTTTCGGAAGCGCTGCGTGCCTACGAGAACAAGGAAGTCGAGCTCGCCTCGCGCGTCAACGTGCGGATCACCGAAATGGTCCACAACGAAGACAAGTCGGAAGGTGCGCCGGCGTTCGTGCCGAAGATCACGCTTTACCCGACCACCGTCGGCCGTGCAATCCTGTCGGAAATTCTTCCGCCGGGCCTGCCGTTCTCGGTGCTCAACAAGCCGCTGAAGAAGAAGGAAATCTCGCGCCTGATCAACACCGCGTTCCGCAAATGCGGTCTGCGTGAAACGGTGATTTTCGCCGACCAGTTGATGCAGTCGGGTTTCCGTCTGGCAACGCGCGCTGGTATCTCGATCTGCGTCGACGACATGCTCGTGCCGCCGCAGAAGGAAACCATCGTCGGCGACGCCGCGAAGAAGGTGAAGGAATACGACCGTCAGTACATGTCGGGTCTCGTCACGTCGCAAGAGCGCTACAACAACGTGGTCGACATCTGGTCGGCAACGTCGGAAGCGGTCGGCAAGGCGATGATGGAACAGCTGTCGACGGAGCCGGTCACGGATCGCGACGGCAACGAAACGCGTCAGGAATCGTTCAACTCGATTTACATGATGGCGGACTCGGGTGCTCGTGGTTCCGCGGTTCAGATTCGTCAGCTGGCCGGTATGCGTGGCCTGATGGCGAAGCCGGACGGCTCGATCATCGAGACGCCGATTACGGCGAACTTCCGTGAAGGCCTGAACGTGTTGCAGTACTTCATCTCGACCCACGGCGCACGTAAGGGTCTGGCTGATACGGCACTGAAGACGGCAAACTCGGGTTACCTGACGCGTCGTCTGGTCGACGTGACGCAGGATCTGGTGGTGGTCGAGGACGATTGCGGTACGTCCAACGGCGTCGCCATGAAGGCGTTGGTCGAAGGCGGTGAAGTCGTCGAAGCGCTGCGTGACCGTATTCTCGGTCGCGTGACGGTGGCTGACGTCGTCAATCCGGAATCGCAGGAAACGCTGTACGAAACGGGCACGCTGCTCGACGAAGACGCGGTCGAAGAAATCGAACGCCTCGGCATCGACGAAGTGCGCGTGCGTACGCCGCTGACTTGCGAAACGCGTTACGGTCTGTGCGCAGCCTGCTACGGCCGCGACCTGGGCCGCGGCTCGTCGGTCAATGTCGGCGAAGCAGTTGGCGTGATCGCTGCGCAGTCGATCGGCGAACCGGGCACGCAGCTCACGATGCGTACGTTCCACATCGGTGGTGCGGCATCGCGTGCGGCGGTTGCTTCGTCGGTTGAAGCGAAGTCGAACGGTACGGTGCGTTTCACGGCAACCATGCGTTACGTCACCAACGCGAAGGGCGAGCAGATCGTCATCTCGCGTTCGGGCGAAGCGATGATCACCGACGACCACGGTCGCGAGCGCGAACGTCACAAGGTGCCGTACGGCGCGACGCTGTTGCAACTGGACGGTGCGCAGATCAAGGCCGGCACGCAACTGGCAACGTGGGATCCGATGACGCGTCCGATCATCACCGAGTGGGGCGGTACGGTGAAGTTCGAAAACGTCGAAGAAGGCGTGACGGTTGCCAAGCAGATCGACGATGTGACGGGTCTGTCCACGCTGGTCGTGATCGACGTGAAGCGTCGTGGTTCGCAAGCTTCGAAGACGGTGCGTCCGCAGGTCAAGCTGCTCGACGCGAACGGCGAAGAAGTCAAGATCCCGAACACCGAGCACTCGGTGCAGATCGGCTTCCAGGTCGGCGCTCTGATCACCGTGAAGGATGGTCAGCAAGTGCAGGTCGGTGAAGTGCTGGCACGTATCCCGGTTGAATCGCAGAAGACGCGTGACATTACCGGTGGTCTGCCGCGTGTGGCTGAACTGTTCGAAGCACGTTCGCCTAAGGACGCGGGTATCCTGGCGGAAGTCACGGGTACGACGTCGTTCGGTAAGGACACGAAGGGCAAGCAGCGTCTCGTTATCACGGACCTCGAAGGCAACCAGCACGAGTTCCTGATCGCGAAGGAAAAGCAGGTTCTGGTGCACGATGGTCAGGTCGTCAACAAGGGCGAAATGATTGTCGACGGTCCTGCCGATCCGCACGACATCTTGCGTCTGCAAGGTATCGAAGCGCTGTCGCGTTACATCGTGGACGAAGTGCAGGACGTGTACCGTCTGCAAGGCGTGAAGATCAACGACAAGCACATTGAAGTGATTGTTCGTCAGATGCTGCGCCGCGTGCAGATTACGGACAACGGCGATACGCGTTTCATCCCGGGCGAACAGGTCGAGCGGTCGGATATGCTCGATGAGAACGACCGTATGATCGCGGAAGACAAGCGTCCGGCAACGTACGAAAACGTGCTGCTCGGTATCACGAAGGCCTCGTTGTCGACCGATTCGTTCATCTCGGCGGCGTCGTTCCAGGAAACGACCCGCGTGCTGACCGAAGCGGCGATCATGGGCAAGCGCGACGACCTGCGTGGTCTGAAGGAAAACGTGATCGTCGGCCGTCTGATTCCGGCCGGTACGGGTCTCGCGTTCCACAAGGCACGTAAGAGCAAGGAACTGTCCGACCGCGAGCGTTTCGATCAGATCGCAGCGGAAGAGTCGTTCGAGTTCGGTACGCCGGAAACCCCGGCCGCCGAACAGCAGCACTCAGGCGAGTAAGCTCAGGTCAGTAGGTCCAGGCGGTGCAAGCCGCTTGGAGCTCTAGCCAGCGAAGCCGCTCAGTTTCGACTGAGCGGCTTTTTTTATGCGCTTTCTTTTTGTGCGCTTGCCCATGCTTTGTTAGCCCGAATGGCTAACGTTGCAGTAAAGCGCGGGCGCAGCACGAATGCGTTGGTAAAATTCGTGTCACCGGCATCACGCTGCTTCTCTCAAATTCATGTCCCGTCCGCTCGAAATCCTCAACGAAGTCTTCGGTTACCCCGCGTTCAGAGGACAGCAGGGCGAAATTGTCGAGCACGTCGCCGGCGGCGGCGATTGCCTCGTGCTGATGCCGACGGGCGGCGGCAAGTCGCTCTGCTATCAGATTCCGTCGCTGGTGCGCCGTGAAGGCGGGTTCGGAACCGGCATCGTCGTTTCTCCGCTGATCGCGCTGATGCAGGATCAGGTGGCCGCGCTTACGGAAGTGGGTGTGCGGGCGGCGTATCTGAATTCGACGCTGTCGAGCGCAGAGGCGATGGCGACTGAGCGCGCGTTGCGCGACGGTGAGATCGACCTGCTTTACGTGGCGCCGGAGCGTTTGATGACGCCCCGTTTCCAGGAGCTACTGGAGCGTACGCGCATCGGGTTGTTCGCCATCGACGAAGCGCATTGCGTGTCGCAATGGGGGCACGATTTCCGGCCGGAATACATCCAGTTGTCGGTGTTGCACGAGCGGTTTCCTGACGTGCCGCGAATCGCACTCACGGCGACGGCGGATGCCATCACGCGGGACGAGATCATCCACCGTCTCGCCTTGGATGACGCACGTATTTTCGTGTCGAGCTTCGACCGGCCGAACATCCGCTATCGAATTGTCGAAAAGGACAACGCGCGTACGCAGTTGCTGGACTTCATCCGCGCGGAGCATTCGAAGCCGGACGGCACGACTGACGCCGGCGTCGTCTATTGCCTCTCGCGTCGCAAGGTCGAAGAGACTGCGGAGTGGTTGAAAGAAAAAGGGATGCGCGCGCTGCCGTATCACGCCGGCATGGAGTTTGAAATCCGCCAGAAGCATCAGGAGATGTTTCAGCGTGAAGAAGGAATCGTGATGTGCGCGACGATCGCGTTCGGCATGGGCATCGACAAGCCGGACGTGCGCTTCGTGGCTCACCTGGACTTGCCGAAGAGCGTCGAAGGCTACTACCAGGAAACCGGTCGCGCGGGGCGCGACGGCATGCCGGCGAACGCATGGATGGCCTACGGTCTCGGCGACGTCGTCCAGCAGCGCAAAATGATCGACGAATCCGACGCCGACGACGCACACAAGCGCGTGCAAACAGGCAAGCTGGACGCGCTGCTCGGTCTGTGTGAAGCGGCGACATGCCGGCGAGTGCGACTTCTCGCGTATTTCGGCGAGTCGAGCAAGCCATGCGGCAACTGTGACAACTGTCTTGAGCCACCGGCTACATGGGATGCGACGCGGGAGGCGCAGATGGCGCTCTCGTGCGTGTTCCGTGCTCAGCGGGCGAGCGGTTTTCATTTCGGCGCCGGCCATCTGATCGATATTCTGCGCGGCAACAGCAGCGAAAAAATCCTTCAGCGAGGCCACGAGAAGCTGACCACGTTCGGTATCGGTTCGGCGCTCGGCGAACCAGAGTGGCGCGCGGTGTTTCGCCAGCTTGTCGCGTTCGGCTATCTGACCGTCGACCACGAGGGATTCGGCTCGCTGGTTCTAACCGAGGCAAGCAAACCGGTGCTCAAGGGCGAGCAGAACGTCACGATGCGCCGCTACGTCAAGCCGACGCGTACCCGTCAATCGTCCGGGCGCACCAGTGAGCGCGCCGACCCGACAATCGGCATGGGCCCGCGCGAACGTGCGCGCTGGGAACGGCTGCGTGCGTGGCGCACCGAAACGGCGAAGAGCGACGGCGTGCCGGCGTACGTGATCTTCCACGACGCGACTTTGGCTGAAATCGCCCGTAACGGCCCCGACTCCATCGAAGATTTGCGCGGCATTCCGGGTATGGGTGCGCGCAAACTCGACCGTTTCGGCGACGAGTTGCTAGAAGTCGTTGCCGCTGACTGAGCGCTCAGCGAGCGCCTGGGCAGGTCCGCAGGGGTGCGAAACGTCGCAACCTGTTGACTCCCTTAGTATTTTCGGAATATTATGCTAGGTTCCGGTTCTTGGAATGCCTGCGCGCGAAGTCAAATCATGCGCTGGCGGACGGGTCCGGAAGTTCGATGCGCAATCGTTTCTGCTTTGCCCGGAAACAGATGCGTCGATTTTGTTCAATTTCAGGAATAAACAATGCCAACCATCAATCAACTGGTTCGCAAAGGCCGCGCGTCGGAAACGACGAAGAGCAAGAGCCCGGCTTTGCAGGACTGCCCCCAGCGTCGCGGCGTGTGCACCCGTGTGTACACCACGACGCCGAAGAAGCCTAACTCGGCACTGCGTAAGGTTGCCAAGGTTCGTCTGACGAACGGCTTCGAAGTCATTTCGTACATCGGTGGTGAAGGCCACAACCTGCAGGAACACTCGGTCGTGCTGATTCGCGGCGGCCGTGTGAAGGACTTGCCGGGTGTGCGTTACCACATGGTTCGCGGCTCGCTGGATACCCAGGGCGTCAAGGATCGTAAGCAGGCTCGCTCGAAGTACGGTGCGAAGCGTGCCAAAGCTGGTAAATAAGCTGGCAAGTAATTAGCCGGTCAGTAGTTTCAGGTCGCCTGCATAGGCGGTAATAGCGGTGGTGCCGGAATCGCCGGTGCTGTCGAGTAAGTGGTCACCCGACCAGGCTGGTAAGTCGTCAGAGATGAATCGGGTTAGTTGGTGGCCGCGGGGCTAAAAATAGCTCCAACTGAAAAGTTAAAGGAAGAAACATGCCGCGTCGTCGCGAAGTCCCCAAGCGGGAAGTGTTGCCGGATCCGAAGTTCGGTAACGTTGATGTAGCTAAGTTCATGAACGTGCTGATGCTCTCCGGCAAGAAGTCGGTTGCCGAGCGTATCGTGTACGGCGCTTTCGAACAGATCCAGACCAAGGGTGGCAAGGACCCGCTGGAAGTGTTCACGGTAGCGCTCAACAACGTTAAGCCGGTGGTCGAAGTGAAGAGCCGCCGCGTTGGTGGTGCGAACTATCAGGTTCCGGTCGAAGTGCGCCCGTCGCGTCGTATGGCATTGGCGATGCGTTGGCTGCGTGAAGCCGCGAAGAAGCGCAGCGAGAAGTCGATGGCCCTGCGTCTGGCAGGTGAACTCTCCGAAGCGGCCGAAGGCCGTGGCGGCGCAATGAAGAAGCGCGACGAAGTTCACCGGATGGCAGAAGCCAACAAGGCGTTCTCGCACTTCCGTTTCTAAGCTTCCCGAACCCGGGATTAGCAGAAAAAACGGAAAGAAATTCCGGGCGGGTGCGCTTACAAAGCGCCTCGCCCGTTTGTGTTACAGCGCGATGGGTATTTTCTCGCATCGCGTCATCCCAATAGAGGATCAAAGTGGCTCGCAAGACACCTATCGAGCGCTACCGTAACATCGGTATTAGCGCTCACATCGACGCCGGCAAAACGACGACGACCGAGCGCATCCTGTTCTACACCGGCGTGAACCACAAGATTGGTGAAGTTCACGACGGCGCTGCCACCATGGACTGGATGGAGCAGGAGCAGGAACGCGGCATCACGATCACGTCCGCTGCTACCACGGCGTTCTGGAAAGGCATGGCCGGCGACCGCGCTGAGCACCGCATCAACATCATCGACACCCCGGGCCACGTTGACTTCACGATTGAAGTTGAGCGCTCGATGCGCGTGCTCGACGGCGCGTGCATGGTTTACTGTGCTGTGGGTGGCGTTCAGCCCCAGTCGGAAACCGTGTGGCGTCAGGCTAATAAGTACAAGGTTCCCCGTCTCGCGTTCATCAACAAGATGGACCGCACCGGCGCGAACTTCTTCAAGGTTTACGACCAGCTCAAGCTGCGTCTGAAGGCGAACCCGGTTCCGGTCGTGGTGCCTATCGGCGCGGAAGAGAACTTCACGGGCGTCGTCGATCTGCTGAAGATGAAAGCGATCATTTGGGACGAAGCGTCCCAAGGCACGAAGTTCTCGTACGAAGAAATTCCGGCGGAACTGGCTGACTCGTGCACGGAATGGCGCGAGAAAATGGTCGAAGCGGCTGCCGAGTCGAGCGAAGAATTGATGAACAAGTACCTGGAAGAGGGCGAGCTCTCTGAAGCGGAAATCATCAAGGGTCTGCGCGACCGTACGATCGCTTGCGAAATCCAGCCGATGCTGTGCGGCACCGCGTTCAAGAACAAGGGCGTGCAACGCATGCTGGACGCCGTGCTCGACTTCCTGCCTTCGCCGATCGACATCCCGCCGGTTACCGGCGAGCTGGAAAACGGTGAAAAGGGCGAGCGCCGCGCTGCCGACGACGAAAAGTTCTCGGCACTGGCGTTCAAGATCATGACCGACCCGTTCGTCGGCCAGCTGATCTTCTTCCGCGTGTACTCGGGCGTCGTGAATTCCGGCGACACCGTGCTGAACGCGACCAAAGACAAGAAGGAACGTTTGGGTCGTATTCTGCAGATGCACGCGAACCAGCGCGAAGAAATCAAGGAAGTCCGCGCAGGCGACATCGCAGCAGCAGTCGGCCTGAAAGACGCGACGACCGGCGACACGCTGTGCGATCCGCAAAGCCCGATCGTGCTCGAACGCATGATTTTCCCGGAGCCGGTGATTTCGCAGGCTGTTGAGCCGAAGACGAAGCCTGACCAGGAAAAGATGGGTCTGGCGCTGAACCGTCTGGCACAAGAAGATCCGTCGTTCCGCGTTCAAACGGACGAAGAATCGGGCCAAACCATTATTTCGGGCATGGGCGAGCTCCACCTGGAAATTCTGGTTGACCGTATGAAGCGCGAATTCGGCGTGGAAGCGACTGTCGGCAAGCCGCAAGTTGCTTACCGCGAAACGATTCGCGGTAAGGCGGAAGACGTTGACGGCAAGTTCGTCAAGCAGTCGGGTGGTCGTGGCCAGTATGGTCACGCGGTCATCACGCTCGAGCCGAATGAGCAAGGCAAGGGCTACGAGTTCCTCGACGAGATCAAGGGCGGTGTGATTCCGCGCGAATACATCCCGGCGGTGGACAAGGGTATCCAGGAAACGCTGAAGGCAGGCGTGCTGGCAGGCTTCCCGGTCGTCGACGTCAAGGTTCACCTGACGTTCGGTTCGTACCACGACGTTGACTCGAACGAAAATGCGTTCCGCATGGCCGGCTCGATGGCGTTCAAGGAAGCAATGCGCAAGGCTCAACCGGTCATCCTCGAACCGATGATGGCTGTGGAAGTCGAAACGCCTGAAGATTACATGGGCAACGTGATGGGCGACCTGTCGGGTCGTCGCGGCATCGTGCAGGGCATGGACGACATGGTTGGCGGCGGCAAGATCGTTCGCGCCGAAGTCCCGCTGTCGGAAATGTTCGGCTACTCGACGTCGCTGCGTTCGCTGACCCAAGGTCGTGCAACGTACACGATGGAGTTCAAGCACTACTCCGAAGCACCGCGTAACGTGTCCGAAGCGATCATCAACGCGAAGTCGAAGTAATCGCGCGGCAAGTCATTCAACGATTAACTTTTTGAAAGAAGAGAAACATGGCTAAAGGTAAATTCGAACGGACCAAGCCGCACGTGAACGTCGGCACGATCGGTCACGTTGACCACGGCAAGACCACGCTGACGGCAGCGATCACGACGGTTCTGACGCAGAAGTTTGGCGGCGAAGCGAAGGCATACGACCAGATCGACGCGGCGCCGGAAGAAAAGGCACGTGGTATCACGATCAACACGGCACACGTCGAGTACGAAACGGCTAACCGCCACTACGCACACGTCGACTGCCCGGGCCACGCTGACTATGTGAAGAACATGATCACGGGCGCAGCGCAGATGGACGGCGCGATCCTGGTGTGCTCGGCCGCTGACGGCCCGATGCCGCAAACGCGTGAGCACATCCTGCTGGCGCGTCAGGTTGGCGTTCCGTACATCATCGTGTTCCTGAACAAGTGCGACATGGTGGACGACGCTGAGCTGCTGGAGCTGGTCGAGATGGAAGTTCGCGAACTTCTGTCGAAGTACGACTTCCCGGGCGACGAAACGCCGATCATCAAGGGTTCGGCCAAACTGGCGCTGGAAGGCGACAAGGGCGAGCTGGGCGAAGTGGCGATCATGAATCTGGCCGACGCGCTGGACACGTACATCCCGACGCCGGAGCGCGCAGTTGACGGTGCATTCCTGATGCCGGTGGAAGACGTGTTCTCGATCTCGGGTCGCGGCACGGTGGTGACGGGTCGCGTTGAGCGCGGCGTTGTGAAGGTTGGCGAGGAAATCGAAATCGTCGGTATCAAGCCGACGGTGAAGACGACCTGCACGGGCGTGGAAATGTTCCGCAAGCTGCTCGACCAGGGTCAGGCAGGCGACAACGTCGGTATCCTGCTGCGCGGCACGAAGCGTGAAGACGTGGAGCGTGGCCAGGTTCTGGCCAAGCCGGGTTCGATCAACCCGCACACGCACTTCACGGCTGAAGTGTACGTGCTGAGCAAGGATGAAGGCGGTCGTCACACGCCGTTCTTCAACAACTACCGTCCGCAGTTCTACTTCCGTACGACGGACGTGACGGGCTCGATCGAGTTGCCGAAGGACAAGGAAATGGTGATGCCGGGCGACAACGTGTCGATCACGGTGAAGCTGATCAACCCGATCGCGATGGAAGAAGGTCTGCGCTTCGCAATCCGCGAAGGCGGCCGTACGGTTGGCGCAGGTGTGGTTGCCAAGATTCTCGAGTAAAATCGCAGATTGACGTATTTGCTGTAAGTGGTGCCCGGAGCCGGGCGCCCGCCCTCAGCGGGCATCCGGCTCTACGTTCTTTTACTGTCTGGCGGTGCAATATCGCCTCGCTCTTTCCAAGGAATTGTCATGCAGAACCAGAAAATCCGTATTCGCCTGAAGGCTTTCGACTATCGCCTGATCGATCAATCGGCTGCTGAAATCGTCGACACGGCAAAGCGGACTGGCGCAATCGTTCGTGGTCCGGTTCCCCTGCCGACCCGTATTCAACGCTTCGACATCCTGCGTTCGCCGCACGTCAACAAGACGTCGCGCGACCAGCTCGAAATCCGTACGCACCAACGTCTGATGGACATCGTCGATCCGACGGATAAGACCGTTGACGCATTGATGAAGCTGGACCTGCCGGCTGGCGTGGACGTGGAAATCAAGCTGCAATAAGGCTTCAAAGCGTTGCCTGGCGTACCTGGCAACGCTAAGTCATTGATTGCTTGCGGAAAACGAGAGGCCTCGCTATAATAGTGGGCTTTTCGCGCATTTGCGCAAAAAAGTCGGTGTGCTGCAGCATGAATTCATGCCCGAAACGGCACCGGCATTTTGTAAATTAGCCCCGACCAATCGCAGTCGGGAATGGAGAAAACGATGAGCCTTGGACTCGTAGGTCGCAAGGTTGGCATGACCCGTATCTTCACGGCAGAAGGGGATTCGATTCCCGTTACCGTGCTGGACGTGTCCGACAACCGCGTGACGCAGATCAAGACTGTTGAAACCGACGGCTACACGGCCGTGCAGGTTGCATTCGGTACGCGCCGTGCATCGCGCGTGACGAAGCCGTTGGCCGGTCATCTCGCCAAAGCCGGTGTTCAAGCCGGTGAAATCCTCAAAGAATTCCAGATCGATGCTGCCAAGGCTGCCGAGTTGTCGAACGGCACCGTGGTCGGTCCCGACCTGTTCGAAGTAGGCCAGAAGGTCGACGTGCAAGGCGTGTCGATCGGTAAGGGCTACGCCGGTACCATCAAGCGTTACAACTTCGCATCCGGCCGTGCATCGCACGGTAATTCGCGCTCGCACAACGTGCCGGGTTCGATCGGTATGGCGCAGGATCCGGGTCGTGTTTTCCCGGGTAAGCGCATGACCGGTCACATGGGTGACGATACGGTAACCGTGCAAAACCTCGAAATCGCTCGTATCGACGCTGACCGCAAGCTGTTGCTGGTCAAGGGCGCCGTTCCGGGTGCGAAGGGTGGCAAGGTATTCGTTACGCCGGCCGTGAAGACGCGTGCCGTGAAAGGAGCGAAATAATGGAACTTAAGCTCCTGAATGCCAATGGTCAGGAAGGTGCAGGCGTTAGCGCGTCGGACGTCGTGTTCGGCCGCGATTACAACGAAGCCCTGATTCACCAGGTGGTGGTGGCGTATCAAGCGAATGCCCGTAGCGGTAACCGCGCGCAGAAGGACCGTGAGCAAGTCAAGCACACGACCAAGAAGCCGTGGCGCCAGAAGGGTACGGGTCGCGCCCGTGCCGGTATGTCGTCGAGCCCGTTGTGGCGCGGCGGTGGCCGGATCTTCCCGAATTCGCCGGAAGAAAACTTTTCGCACAAGGTCAACAAGAAGATGCATCGCGCAGGTCTCTGCTCGATCTTCTCGCAGCTGGCCCGCGAAGGCCGTATCTCGGTAGTCGACGAGCTGACGCTCGAAGCGCCGAAGACGAAGCTGCTGGCCGAAAAATTCAAGGCGATGGGTCTCGACTCCGTGCTGGTGATTACCGACACGGTTGACGAAAACCTGTACCTCGCGTCGCGCAACCTCGCCCATGTGGCAGTTGTCGAGCCGCGTTACGCCGACCCGCTGTCGCTGATCTACTTCAAGAAGATCCTGATCACGAAGGCTGCGGTCGCCCAGATCGAGGAGTTGCTGTCATGAGCGAGATTCGCAAGAACGATCATCGTTTGATGCAGGTCCTGCTCGCGCCGGTGATCTCCGAAAAGGCGACGCTGGTGGCCGACAAGAACGAGCAAGTCGTGTTCGAAGTCGCGCCCGATGCCACGAAGCAGGAAGTGAAAGCTGCAGTCGAGCTGCTGTTCAAGGTGGAAGTCAATTCCGTCAACGTGCTGGTCTCGAAGGGCAAAGCCAAGCGCTTTGGCCGCTTCATGGGCAAGCGCAAGGACGTGAAGAAGGCGTATGTCTGCCTGAAGCCCGGCCAGGAAATCAACTTTGAAGCGGAGGCCAAGTAATCATGGCAATCGTTAAAGTTAAGCCGACTTCGCCGGGCCGCCGTGCGATGGTCAAGGTGGTCAACAAGGATCTGCATAAAGGCAAGCCGTTCGCACCGCTGCTCGACTCGCAATCCACGACCGCCGGCCGTAACAACAACGGCCACATCACGACCCGTCATAAGGGTGGTGGTCACAAGCATCACTATCGTGTCGTCGATTTCCGTCGCAACAAGGACGGTATCGCAGCGAAGGTCGAACGCCTTGAGTACGATCCGAACCGTAGCGCGAACATTGCGCTGGTTCTGTACGCAGACGGCGAACGCCGCTACATCATCGCTCCGAAGGGTATCACCGTCGGTCAGCAACTGATGTCAGGTTCGGAAGCGCCGATTCGTGCAGGCAACACGCTGCCGATCCGCAACATTCCGGTCGGTACGACGATTCACTGCATCGAAATGCTGCCTGGCAAGGGCGCGCAAATGGCGCGTTCGGCTGGTACGTCGGCGATGCTGCTGGCTCGTGAAGGCATCTACGCACAGGTCCGCCTGCGCTCGGGTGAAATCCGCCGCGTCCACGTTGAGTGCCGCGCGACGATTGGTGAAGTTGGCAACGAAGAGCATAGCCTCCGTCAAATCGGTAAGGCTGGCGCGAACCGCTGGCGCGGTATCCGCCCGACGGTGCGTGGCGTTGCAATGAACCCGGTCGATCACCCGCACGGTGGTGGTGAAGGCAAGACGGCTGCAGGTCGCGATCCGGTGAGCCCGTGGGGCACACCTGCTAAGGGTTATCGCACCCGCAGCAACAAGCGCACGACGAGCATGATCGTCCAGCGCCGTCACAAGCGTTAAGGAGTAGGCAATGGCACGTTCTGTAAAAAAAGGTCCGTTCTGCGACGCCCATTTGCTGAAGAAAGTTGAGGCGGCAGCAGCTTCGCGGGATAAGAAGCCGATCAAAACCTGGTCGCGTCGCTCGACGATCCTCCCGGATTTCATCGGTCTGACGATCGCCGTTCATAACGGCCGTCAACACGTTCCGGTGTACATCTCGGAAAACATGGTCGGCCACAAGCTTGGCGAGTTCGCACTGACCCGTACGTTCAAGGGTCACGCAGCCGACAAGAAGGCTAAGAAATAAGGGGCTCATGATGGAAGTGAAAGCAATTCATCGCGGTGCCCGCATCTCGGCGCAGAAAACGCGCCTTGTGGCTGACCAGATCCGCGGTTTGCCGGTCGACAAGGCGCTGAACGTTCTGACGTTTTCGCCGAAGAAGGCTGCGGGAATCGTGAAAAAGGTCGTGCTGTCGGCGATCGCGAATGCGGAGCATAACGAAGGCGCCGATATCGATGAGCTCAAGATCACGAGCATCTACATCGACAAGGCTGCGTCGCTCAAGCGTTTTACCGCGCGCGCTAAAGGCCGCGGTAACCGCATCGAGAAGCAATCCTGTCACATCACTGTGACGGTCGGGAATTAAGGGGTCATACGATGGGACAGAAAATTCATCCGACTGGCTTCCGTTTGGCCGTCAGCCGCAATTGGGCGTCGCGTTGGTACGCGAACAACAACAATTTCGCGGCGATGTTGCAGGAAGACATCGGTGTTCGTGAATACCTGAAGAAAAAGCTGAAGAACGCGTCCGTCGGGCGCGTTGTGATCGAGCGTCCTGCAAAGAACGCCCGTATCACGATTTTCAGCTCGCGTCCGGGTGTCGTGATCGGTAAGAAGGGTGAAGACATTGAACTGCTGAAGTCCGAGCTGCAAAAGCGCATGGGCGTTCCGGTTCACGTCAACATCGAAGAAATCCGTAAGCCGGAAACCGATGCGCAACTGATCGCGGATTCGATCACGCAACAGCTCGAGCGCCGGATTATGTTCCGCCGCGCGATGAAGCGTGCGATGCAAAACGCGATGCGTCTGGGTGCTCAAGGCATCAAGATCATGAGCGCTGGCCGCCTGAACGGTATCGAAATCGCTCGTACGGAATGGTATCGCGAAGGTCGCGTGCCGCTTCATACGCTGCGTGCTGATATCGACTACGCAACGTCGGAAGCAAAGACGACGTACGGCATCATCGGCGTGAAGGTGTGGGTCTACAAGGGCGACACGCTCGGCCGCAACGACGCACCGGTGGTTGAAGAAGTCGCCGAAGAAAAGCGTCCGCGCCGCAACGCACGTCCGGGTGGCGATCGCCGTCCGCGTCGCGATGGTGAAGGTGGTGGCCCGGCAGGTGCACGCCGTGGCGCTCCCCGTCGTGCTGGCGGTGCCGGCGACGGCGGGAAGACTGGAGAATAACGATGCTGCAACCGAAACGCAGAAAGTATCGCAAAGAGCAGAAGGGTCGTAACACCGGTATCGCTACCCGCGGCAACGCGGTGTCGTTCGGTGAGTTCGGCCTGAAGGCTATCGGTCGTGGTCGCTTGACCGCGCGCCAGATTGAAGCGGCACGTCGTGCAATGACGCGTCACATCAAGCGTGGTGGCCGCATCTGGATCCGCATCTTCCCGGACAAGCCGATCTCGCACAAGCCGGCTGAAGTACGGATGGGTAACGGTAAAGGTAACCCTGAGTACTACGTCGCAGAGATTCAACCGGGCAAGATGCTGTACGAAATGGACGGCGTAACCGAAGAGCTGGCACGCGAAGCGTTCCGTCTGGCTGCAGCTAAGCTGCCGCTCAAGACGACGTTTATCGTGCGTCAGCTCGGCGCCTAAGGAGCAAATGATGAAGGCTTCCGAACTTCACCAGAAAGATCAGGCCGCGCTCAACAAGGAGCTGTCGGACCTGTTGAAGGCGCAATTCGGCCTGCGCATGCAACTCGCGACCCAGCAGCTCACGAACACGAGCCAGCTGAAGAAGGTTCGTCGCGACATCGCACGTGTGCGGACCGTCCTGACTGAGAAGGCGAACCAGAAATGAACGATAGCGTAAAAACCTCGCTCAAGCGGACGCTGGTCGGCAAGGTCGTCAGCAACAAGATGGACAAGACGGTCACCGTGCTGGTTGAGCACCGCGTGAAGCACCCGATCTACGGCAAGTACGTTGTGCGTTCGAAGAAGTACCACGCGCACGACGATGCGAACACGTACAACGAGGGCGACCTCGTTGAAATCCAGGAAACGCGTCCGATTTCGAAGACGAAAGCTTGGGTTGTGGCTCGCCTGGTCGAGGCTGCTCGCGTCATCTGACGCCGCAATGTTGTAGAAGTAATTGAAATCGCAGTAAGTTTCGCTTGCAAGACCGAGATTATTTGTTATAATCTCGGTCTTCCCTCTTTTATGGGAGCCCCGTCGCGGGCGAAGTTGGTGGGGGAAGCGGATCGGGCGCCAGTCTGTTCCGAAGGATTCACCGGATTGCGATGGCGGGTTTCGTTTGCCGTCGCTGCTGTTCATACCCAAGCAGCCGATTGGCTGACGGGACCAAGACTGACCGGGTACGCCATGGTGGTGTGGCCGGATTAAGTTGGGAAAGATAAACCATGATCCAGACCGAAACTCGGCTTGAAGTGGCCGACAACACGGGTGCACGTGAAGTCATGTGCATCAAGGTGCTCGGCGGCTCGAAGCGTCGTTATGCCAGCATTGGCGACATCATCAAGGTGACCGTCAAAGAAGCAACGCCGCGCGGGCGCGTGAAGAAAGGCGAAATTTATAACGCCGTGGTGGTTCGCACCGCCAAGGGCGTGCGCCGTCAGGACGGCTCGCTGATCAAGTTCGATGGCAACGCCGCTGTGTTGTTGAATGCCAAGCTCGAACCTATTGGCACCCGTATTTTCGGGCCTGTCACGCGCGAGTTGCGCAGCGAACGATTCATGAAGATCGTTTCGTTGGCACCTGAAGTGCTGTAAGGAGTCGCGATGAACAAGATTCGCAAAGGTGACGAAGTTATCGTCATCACCGGCAAAGATAAAGGCAAGCGCGGCGTCGTGCTGTCCGTTGGCGAAGGCAAAGTGATTGTCGAGGGTATTAACCTCGTCAAGAAGCACGTCAAGCCGAACCCGATGAAGGGTACGACGGGCGGTGTGGAAGCCAAGACGATGCCGCTGCAAATTTCGAACGTCGCATTGGTCGACGCGAATGGCAAGGCGTCGCGTGTAGGCATCAAGGTCGAGGGAGACAAGAAAGTCCGTTTCCTTAAAACGACCGGTGCCGAGCTGAGCGCCTGACGCTGCGGAGTAAAAAAATGGCTCGTTTGCAAGAGTTTTACAAAGAAAAGGTTGTACCCGGCCTCATCGAGAAGTTCGGTTACAAGTCCGTGATGGAAGTGCCGCGCATCACCAAGATCACCCTGAACATGGGTCTTGGCGAAGCCGTTGCTGACAAGAAGATCATCGAAAACGCCGTTGGCGACCTGACGAAGATCGCAGGCCAGAAGCCGGTGATCACGAAGGCACGCAAGGCAATCGCTGGCTTCAAGATCCGTCAAGGCTATCCGATCGGTGCAATGGTCACGTTGCGTGGTCAAGCAATGTACGAATTTCTGGACCGTTTCGTGACGGTCGCGCTCCCCCGTGTGCGTGACTTCCGTGGCGTGTCGGGTCGTGCATTCGATGGTCGCGGCAACTACAACATCGGTGTGAAAGAGCAGATCATTTTCCCCGAAATCGACTACGACAAGATCGACGCACTGCGTGGGCTGAACATCAGCATCACGACGACTGCGAAGACCGACGACGAAGCAAAGGCTCTGCTCGCCAGCTTCAAGTTCCCGTTCAGAAACTGAGGTTACCGTGGCTAAACTGGCACTGATCGAACGTGAAAAGAAGCGTGCTCGCCTGGCCGCTAAGTACGCTCCCAAGCGTGCAGAGCTGAAAGCGATCATCGGCGATATGAGCAAGTCGGACGAAGAGCATTACGCAGCACGTCTGGAACTGCAACAACTGCCGCGCAACTCTAATCCGACCCGTAAGCGCAATCGTTGCGCAATTACCGGTCGCCCGCGTGGCACGTTCCGTAAATTCGGGCTGGCGCGTAACAAGATTCGCGAAATCGCGTTTCGCGGCGAGATCCCTGGCCTGACCAAGGCGAGCTGGTAATAGGAGAAACGTAAATGAGCATGAGTGATCCTATCGCCGATATGCTGACTCGCATCCGCAATGCGCAGATGGTTGAGAAAGTCTCGGTGACTATGCCCTCGTCGAAAGTCAAGGTTGCGATTGCGCAGGTCCTGAAGGACGAAGGCTATATCGATGATTTCGCAGTGAAGTCCGAAGGTGCGAAGTCTGAATTGAACATCGTGTTGAAGTACTACGCTGGCCGTCCGGTCATCGAACGCATTGAACGCGTTTCGAAGCCTGGTCTGCGTGTGTACCGCGGCCGTAACGACATCCCCGTGGTCATGAATGGCCTCGGCGTGGCAATCGTGTCGACGCCGAAGGGCGTGATGACGGACCGCAAGGCGCGTGCAACGGGCGTTGGCGGCGAAGTCATCTGCTACGTCGCTTAAGGCCGAAAGGAGAGAAACATGTCTCGAGTAGGTAAAAGCCCGGTCGCGCTGCAAGGCGCAGAAGTGGCCCTGAGCGACGATCGCATCACCGTCAAGGGCCCGCTGGGTACGATTACGCAGGCGGCAAACCGCCTCGTGAAAGTGGTGAACGACAACGGCACGCTGAATTTCGAGCCGGTTGACGAAAGCCGCGAAGCGAATGCGATGTCGGGCACGATGCGCGCACTGGTTGCGAACATGGTGAACGGCGTGACGAAGGGTTTCGAGCGCAAGCTGACGCTGGTTGGCGTTGGCTACCGCGCACAGGCGCAAGGCGACAAGCTGAACCTGTCGCTGGGTTTCTCGCACCCTGTGGTGCACCAGATGCCGGAAGGCGTCAAGGCTGAGACCCCGACGCAAACCGAAATCGTGATCAAGGGGATCAACAAACAACAAGTTGGCCAGGTCGCTGCAGAAGTGCGCGGCTATCGCCCGCCGGAGCCCTATAAGGGCAAGGGTGTGCGTTACGCCAATGAGGTTGTGATCCTCAAAGAAACGAAGAAGAAGTAAGGGTGCGCAATCATGGATAAGACTCAATCTCGCCTGCGCCGCGCTCGTCAGACGCGTATCAAGATCTCTGAGCTGCAGGTCGCGCGTCTCGCCGTGCATCGCACGAACACGCACATCTATGCGCAAGTGTTCTCGCCGTGCGGCACCAAGGTGCTCGCCAGCGCGTCGACGCTCGAAGCCGAAGTGCGTGCGCAACTGGCTGATCAAACGGGCAAGGGCGGCAACGTCGCTGCTGCCACGCTGATCGGTAAGCGCATCGCAGAAAAGGCTAAGGCTGCCGGCATCGAATCCGTCGCCTTCGACCGTTCGGGTTTCCGTTACCACGGCCGCGTGAAAGCGCTGGCTGATGCGGCGCGCGAAGCCGGACTCAAGTTCTAAGGGAAGAATTCGTCATGGCAAAGATGCAAGCGAAAGTTCAGGCTGACGAACGCGACGACGGCCTGCGCGAAAAGATGATTTCGGTCAACCGCGTGACCAAGGTTGTGAAGGGCGGCCGGATTCTCGGTTTCGCCGCACTGACCGTGGTTGGCGACGGCGATGGCCGCATCGGCATGGGCAAGGGCAAAGCGAAGGAAGTTCCGGTTGCTGTTCAAAAGGCAATGGAACAAGCTCGCCGTAACATGTTCAAGGTGCCGCTGAAGAACGGTACGTTGCAACACGAAGTGCATGGTAAGCACGGCGCATCCGCAGTTCTCCTCGCTCCGGCGAAGGACGGTACGGGCGTGATCGCTGGTGGCCCGATGCGCGCAGTGTTCGACGTAATGGGCGTGCAAAACGTGGTTGCTAAGAGCCACGGTTCGACGAACCCGTACAACCTCGTTCGTGCAACGCTCGACGGTCTGCGCAAGCAGTCCACGCCGGGCGACATCGCGGCGAAGCGCGGCAAGTCCGTCGAAGATATTCTGGGCTAAGGTGGACACCATGTCTGATAAAACTGTCAAGGTCCAGCTCGTCAAGAGCCTGATCGGCACCCGTGAGACGCACCGTGCAACGGTGCGTGGCTTGGGCCTGCGCCGACTCAACTCGGTCAGCGAGTTGCAGGACACGCCGGCTGTGCGCGGCATGATCAACAAGGTTTCGTACCTCGTTAAGGTCATCAGCTAAGCGGCTGACCAGGACTCAAGGAGTTGATAATGGAATTGAATAACCTGAAGCCGGCTGAAGGCTCGAAGCACGCTAAGCGTCGCGTCGGCCGTGGTATCGGCTCCGGTCTGGGCAAGACGGCTGGCCGCGGTCACAAGGGTCAGAAGTCGCGCTCAGGCGGCTTTCACAAGGTTGGCTTCGAAGGCGGTCAAATGCCGCTGCAACGTCGCCTGCCGAAGCGTGGCTTTACTTCGCTGACGAAGGAATTCGTTGGTGAGGTGCGTCTCTCGGATCTGGAAAAGCTGCCGGTCGATGAAATCGATCTGCTGGCTCTGAAGCAGGCCGGCTTGGTCGGCGAGTTGATCAAGAGCGCCAAGATCATCGCGACGGGCGAGCTCAAGCGCAAGGTCGTTGTGAAGGGTCTGGGTGCGACGAAGGGTGCGCGCGCTGCTATCGAAGCAGCCGGCGGCTCTTTTGCCGAGTAACGCGCAAGCTAATTGCCGTCACTAGCATTTGCATCGGAGAAGGTACTTGGCTAACAGCCCGAGTCTCGCAAAACCCGGTCGCGGCGCGGCGAAGTTCGGCGATCTGCGTCGGCGGGCAGTGTTCCTGCTGCTGGCGCTGATCGTCTACCGTATCGGCGCGCATATTCCGGTGCCGGGTATTGACCCGGACCAGCTGGCAAAGCTTTTCCAAAGCCAGTCGGGCGGCATCCTTGGCATGTTCAACATGTTTTCGGGTGGCGCACTTTCGCGGTTCACGATTTTTGCGCTGGGGATCATGCCGTATATTTCGGCGTCGATCATCATGCAGTTGCTGGCGATTGTCTCGCCGCAGCTCGAAGCGCTGAAAAAGGAAGGGCAAGCGGGTCAACGGAAGATTACGCAGTACACGCGTATCTTCACGGTCCTGCTGGCGACGTTCCAGGCGTTCGGCATTGCCGTGGCGTTGGAAAATCAGCCTGGCCTGGTGATTGATCCGGGAATGGTTTTTCGGTTGACGACGGTCGTGACGCTGGTGACCGGCACGATGTTCCTGATGTGGCTGGGTGAGCAGATCACGGAGCGCGGGCTTGGCAACGGTATCTCGATCATTATTTTCGGCGGGATTGCAGCGGGCTTCCCGAATGCAATCGGTGGTCTTGTTTCGCTGGTGCAAACCGGTTCGATGAGTCCGATATCCGCGATTATCGTCGTCGCGCTGATTGCTGCTGTGACGTATCTGGTGGTGTTCATCGAACGCGGCCAGCGCAAGATTCTTGTGAACTACGCAAAGCGGCAAGTCGGTAACAAGATTTACGGCGGTCAGTCTTCGCATTTGCCGCTGAAATTGAACATGTCGGGCGTGATTCCGCCGATCTTTGCATCGTCGATCATTCTCTTCCCGGCAACCATCCTGAACTGGTTTAGTTCGGGGTCGCGTACCAGCTGGTTCGCAGACACGTTGCACAACGTGGCCGAAGCCCTTAAGCCCGGTCAACCCGTGTACGTGTTGCTGTACGCGTTGGCGATCGTTTTCTTCTGTTTCTTCTACACCGCACTGGTGTTCAACAGCAGAGAGACGGCCGACAACCTGAAAAAGAGTGGCGCTTTCGTCCCAGGCATCCGCCCGGGCGATCAAACGGCCCGATACATTGACCGCATCCTCACGCGTCTGACGCTGGCCGGTGCGATCTACATCGTGTTCGTTTGTCTGCTGCCCGAGTTTCTGGTGCTGCGCTGGAACGTGCCGTTTTATTTTGGTGGAACGTCGCTGCTGATCATTGTCGTCGTCACAATGGATTTCATGGCGCAGGTGCAGTCGTACGTTATGTCGCAACAGTATGAATCGCTGCTGAAGAAAGCTAATTTCAAAGGCGGCGGCGTCCCGATGCGTTGAAAGGACTTATGGCCAAAGACGATGTGATCCAGATGCAGGGTGAAGTCATCGAAAACCTGCCTAATGCTACCTTCAAGGTGAAGCTGGAAAACGGCCATGTCGTATTGGGACACATATCTGGGAAGATGCGGATGCACTACATCCGGATCTTGCCGGGCGACAAGGTGACGGTTGAATTGACGCCTTACGATCTGTCGCGTGCGCGGATCGTGTTCCGGGCGAAGTGATTTGAAAAAAGGGTAATATCATGAAAGTGATGGCATCGGTTAAGCGCATTTGCCGCAATTGCAAGATCATCAAGCGCAAAGGCGTTGTGCGCGTGATTTGCAGCTCTGATCCGCGCCACAAACAGCGTCAAGGCTGAACGCCGCGCTTTTGCTTGCGCTTTTTGTTTGAGGAAAAACAATGGCTCGTATCGCAGGGGTTAACATCCCGAATCACCAGCATACCGAAATCGGCCTCACGGCTATCTACGGTATCGGCCGCACGCGCTCGCGCGACATTTGCGTCGCTGCTGGTGTGGCATTTTCGAAGAAGGTCAAAGACCTGAACGACGCAGACCTCGAAAAGCTGCGTGAAGAAGTCGGCAAGTTCATCGTTGAAGGCGATCTGCGCCGTGAAACGACGATGAACATCAAGCGCCTGATGGATCTCGGCTGCTACCGTGGCGTTCGGCATCGTAAGGGCTTGCCCCTGCGCGGCCAACGTACGCGTACGAATGCCCGTACGCGCAAGGGTCCGCGTCGTGCAGCGCAATCGCTGAAGAAGTAAGCGGAACTGACAGTTACAGGAAAACGTAATGGCTAAGGCTTCGAACAACTCCGCGGCGCAACGCGTTCGCAAGAAGGTCAAGAAGAACGTCGCCGAGGGCGTGGTTCACGTTCACGCGTCGTTCAATAACACCATCATCACGATCACTGATCGTCAAGGCAATGCACTTGCTTGGGCAACGTCGGGTGGTCAGGGCTTCAAGGGTTCGCGTAAGTCGACCCCGTTTGCAGCCCAGGTGGCAGCCGAATCGGCTGGCCGCGTGGCGATGGAATACGGCGTGAAGAACCTCGAAGTGCGGATCAAGGGCCCCGGTCCTGGCCGTGAGTCGGCGGTGCGCGCGTTGCATGGTCTTGGCATCAAGATCACCGCGATCTCCGACGTGACTCCCGTCCCGCACAACGGCTGCCGTCCGCCGAAGCGTCGTCGTATCTAAGACGCTTGTTTTGCCAGCGCCTGTTGCCGCCCTGCGCGGCGGCAGGCTGCTTGCGCTATTGAATTGACTAAGCCCACCGTTCGACCCAAAGGGTTCGGACTAGCGCGAATGCATGCATTTGCGTGATTAATCATAGAAGGAATCAACGTGGCACGTTATATCGGCCCTAAGGCCAAGCTGTCCCGCCGTGAAGGCACTGACCTTTTCCTGAAGAGCGCCCGTCGTTCGCTCGCTGACAAGTGCAAGCTTGACAGCAAGCCCGGCCAGCACGGCCGCACCTCGGGTGCACGTACGTCCGACTACGGCACGCAGTTGCGCGAAAAGCAAAAAGTGAAGCGCATCTACGGTGTCCTCGAGCGCCAATTCCGCCGTTACTTCGCTGAAGCTGACCGCCTGAAGGGCAACACGGGTGAAAACCTGCTGCAACTGCTCGAATCGCGTCTGGATAACGTCGTGTATCGCATGGGCTTCGGCTCGACGCGCGCTGAAGCGCGTCAGCTGGTGAGCCACAAGGCGATCACGGTGAACGGCGTTGTGTCGAACATCCCGTCGATGCAAGTGAAGGCTGGCGACGTCGTTGCTGTCCGCGAACAGAAGAAGAAGCAGGCGCGTATTCTCGAAGCGCTGTCGCTGGCTGAGCAAGGCGGTCTGCCGAGCTGGGTCGCTGTTGATTCGAAGAAGTTCGAAGGCACGTTCAAGCAGAAGCCGGAACGCAGCGACATCGCTGGCGATATCAACGAAAGCCTGATCGTCGAATTGTATTCGCGGTAATCGGATTAACGGCCGGGGCACCTCGATTGCGCTAAGCAAGGGGGCGTCTCGGCTGTTTATTTTCAGGTTGTTACCGGTCAGCCTTATCGGTGTAACGAGCCGAGGGTATTGAAAAGGAAAACCTATGCAAACCAGTTTGTTGAAGCCCAAGATCATCGCTGTTGAATCGCTTGGTGAGAGCCACGCGAAAGTGGTCATGGAACCGTTTGAACGCGGTTACGGCCACACCTTGGGTAACGCGCTCCGGCGCGTGCTGCTGTCGTCGATGGTGGGCTATGCGCCGACCGAGGTGACGATCGCAGGCGTCGTGCATGAGTATTCGACGCTCGACGGTGTGCAAGAGGATGTGGTCAACCTGTTGTTGAACCTGAAGGGCGTGGTCTTCAAGCTGCATAATCGTGACGAAGTGACGGTTACGCTGCGCAAGGAAGGCGAAGGCGTTGTCACCGCTGGCGACATCGAACTTGCGCACGATTGCGAAGTGATCAACCCGGATCACGTGATTGCGCATCTGTCGAAGGGCGGCAAGCTCGACGTGCAGATCAAGGTCGAAAAGGGCCGCGGCTATGTGCCGGGCAATGTGCGTCGTTATGGCGAAGAGTCGGCCAAGATCATCGGCCGTATCGTGCTGGATGCGTCGTTCTCGCCGGTTCGCCGCGTGAGCTATGCCGTGGAAAGCGCCCGCGTCGAACAGCGTACCGACCTCGACAAGCTCGTGATGAACATCGAAACCAACGGTGTGATTTCGCCGGAAGAAGCGATCCGTCAATCGGCGCGCATTCTGGTCGATCAACTGTCGGTCTTCGCTGCTCTGGAAGGCACCGAAGCAACGGCTGAGGCGCCGTCGCGCGCGCCGCAGATCGATCCGATCCTGCTGCGCCCGGTTGATGATCTCGAGCTGACGGTTCGTTCCGCGAACTGCCTGAAGGCCGAGAACATTTACTACATCGGCGACCTGATCCAGCGCACGGAAAACGAGCTGCTCAAGACGCCGAATCTGGGCCGCAAGTCGCTGAACGAAATCAAGGAAGTACTGGCGTCGCGTGGTTTGACGCTCGGCATGAAACTCGAGAACTGGCCGCCGGCTGGTCTGGACAAGTAATCCCGGGGCAGAACCCCGTCGCTGCACTGGCAAAGACGCGGATTTTCCTTTAAAATCCGCGTCTTGTCTTTTTTCACTACCGGCCCGTGCACTCGCTACCGTTGGGAAACCGCGGGAAGTTCGAGAGCGATAGAAGAGCTGGACCAAAACTTTGAATCGAAGGAATTAACATGCGTCACCGTCATGGTTTGCGGAAACTGAACCGCACGAGCAGCCACCGTCTGGCAATGCTCCGTAATATGTCCAACTCGCTGATCGAGCACGAAGTCATCAAGACCACGCTGCCGAAGGCGAAAGAACTCCGTAAAGTCGTCGAGCCGCTGATCACGCTCGGCAAGAAGCCGTCGCTGGCAAATCGTCGTCTGGCATTCAACCGCCTGCGCGATCGTGACTCGGTCACGAAGCTGTTCGAAGTTCTGGGCCCGCGTTACGCTACCCGCCCGGGCGGCTACCTGCGCGTGCTGAAGTTCGGCTTCCGCGTTGGTGACAACGCTCCGATGGCACTGGTCGAACTGCTCGACCGTCCGGAAGTTGAAGAAGTCGAAGTGCAAGAAGCTGAGTAAGCTTTTTAGCATCAAAAGAAAGCCAGGCGCCAAGCCTGGCTTTTTTGTTTCCAGCGCCATAACGCGCGCGCCAGAATGCGGTGCGCGCGGCCATCTGCCGCATCGCCGCCGCGGCGCCGTCTGCGGTAGGGCAAGGCTAGGTGATACGATATCGGCACTTGAATCGTGCCTGGCCGGAGCCATCTGTGAGCGTGAATGTGACCTTGATTCTGACGACGGTGCCTGACGCGGCCGTGGCTCAGAAGCTTGCTGCGGATGCCTTGGCCACACGGCTATGCGCCTGCGTCACGCAGCTAGGTGCCGTGCAGTCCAGCTATCACTGGCAGGGCGCGATCGAAACGGCGCACGAGATCCAGTTGCTGTTCAAGACTAGCGCGGCGCGTGCGCTTGAACTCGAGCAGTTCATTCAGGCTCACCATCCCTACGACACGCCGGAGATCCTCTCGTGGCAAGCGACGGCATCGGCCGCGTACGGCCAGTGGATCACTGCTGAAACTCAACGTACCCTCCATGTTTAACGGTCTCGACCGACGCGCGCGCAATGCGCTGCGTACGCTATTTTTCCTAGTTGGTTGCGTGTTTTTTGCGCAGTTCGGCACGCTGGCTCGTGCTGCGGATGACTTCCTTGATCCGGCGGTCGCCTTCAAATTCAGCGCGAAGGAGAGGCCCGGCGAAGTCGAGGTGACCTACAAAATCGCGGATGGCTACTACATGTACCGCGAGCGCTTCGCCTTCGCGACCCGCAACGGAACGACCACGATCGGTGAGCCGCAATTGCCCGCCGGGCACGTCAAGTTCGATCAGACCTTTAACAAGGACGTCGAGACGTATCGGAACGAATTGACGATCCGGATTCCCGTTAAGCAAGCGGCCGGACCATTTGATCTGGCGGTGACGTCGCAGGGTTGTGCCGATGCCGGCATCTGCTACCCGCCTATGGAGCGCGTGTACCACGTCAGCGGCGCGGCTCTGCAACCGGCTGGCAGCGCGCAAGGCCCGAACGCCAATGGTGCGCAACAATCGGCCGCCGCAAGCACCTCATGGTATGAGCGCGCCACCAGCGCGGACTACGCGCAGTCGCTGCTGCAAGGCGGCGGCTTCTTCGCGATCGTCGGACTTTATTTCATCGCCGGCGCAGTGCTGAGTCTGCTCCCTTGTTCGTATCCGATGATTCCGATTCTTTCGGCGATCATTATCGGAGAAGGTGCGCGAGTGACACGTGCTCGCGGATTTTCGCTGTCGGCGGCCTACGTGATCGGTATGGCGCTCGTGTACACGGCGCTTGGCATTGGCGCGGCACTGATCGGGCAAAGCCTCGGCGCGTGGTTGCAGAATCCGTGGGTGCTGGGTGCTTTTGCCGTGCTGCTGACGGTTTTCGCGCTAACCCTGATCGCCGGCTTTGATATCGCGCTTCCGCAGCGTTGGCAGGACGGCGTCTCGCGCGCATCGGCGGGACGTTCCGGAGGCAAGTTTGCAGCGGTTGCCGTGATGGGCGCGCTGTCCGCGCTGGTGGTCGGCGCCTGCATGACCGCTCCGCTCTTCGCAGTGCTGGCGTTCATTGCGCATACAGGCGACGCGCTGCTCGGCGGCGCGGCACTATTTTCGATGGGACTTGGCTTGGGCGTGCCGCTGCTGATTCTCGGTCTTGGCGCGGGCACGCTGTTGCCGCGCGCCGGCGCATGGATGGACGGCGTCAAGGTGTTCTTCGGCGTGGTGCTGCTCGCGGCGGCGCTGTGGATCGTCTGGCCGGTGCTGGGCGCGGCGGCGACCATGCTCTTGAGCGCGCTCTGGTTGCTGGTCGCCGCTGTCTCCCTCGGTTTGTTCGCGGCACCGGCCGCGCAGGCTTCCGTGTGGCGCCGGCTCGGCCGCGGTATCGGCGTCGCGCTGGCCGTCTGGGCAGCGGTCCTGCTGGTCGGGCTGGCGGCGGGTTCATCGGATCCTCTGCGCCCGCTTGCCGTCCTGGCGGCGCGCGGCGGCGAGGCGGGCGTCGCGGGCGCTTCGAATAAGCCGGGCAGCGCGCCGCAGAGCGATCTGACGTTCGCCCAGGTTCGGTCATCGAATGAACTCGACGAGGCTGTCAAAACGGCTGCACAGCCCGCTATGCTCGATTTTTACGCCGACTGGTGCGTCAGCTGCAAAGAAATGGAGAAATTCACCTTCAGCGACGCGCGTGTCCAGGCGAAATTGAAGCAGATGAATCTGCTGCGCGCCGACGTCACCGCCAATAACGCCGACGATCAGACGTTGCTCAAGCGTTTCAGCCTGTTCGGGCCGCCGGGGATCATCTTCTTCGATCGGAGTGGCAAGGAAGTGCTGCGCGTCGTCGGATATGAGTCAGCGGATAAGTTCTTGCGCAGTCTGGACCGGGCGCGTGAGTCCGGGGCATGACGGTTTATGAGGGGCCCGCTAAGGCGCCTGGCGTGTCTGCGGTAGTCAGCGGCACGCGGTGACCGTAGGGCGCGTCTTGCAGCCGCGGCGAAAAGCCGAAGCGGATCACCACGATCGCCGGCTCGTCGAGAGCCGGCGTGTCGCTCAATCGGATCTCGGTTCTGATTCGCGGCCGGCTGGAGACTTCCCTGAAACGGGGAATTGAGCGCGCAACGCAGCGTGTCGAGCTGAATGTCGAGGGCAAGACGATCGCCGTCGAATTCGATTAGCGAGTGCCCGTGCACCATGAGACGCGAACTAACCACGACTTCGCAGAGACTGACGGCGCGCGCCGACTCAAGCGCCAAACAAAAAACGGAGGCTCGACTCACCGGCCGCCCTCCGTTTATCCCAACGCCAGAGCCGCCGCGAAAGGCGGCGTGTCGGGTTACTTCTGCGAACGCAAAATCCGCGCGGCATCCAATGCGAAATAGGTCAGCACACCATCCGCGCCGGCCCGCTTGAACGCCAGTAGCGATTCCATCATCGCCTTGTCATGATCGAGCCAGCCGTTCTGCGCGGCCGCTTTCAGCATGGCGTACTCGCCGCTCACTTGGTACACGTAGGTCGGGAACTGGAACTCGTCTTTCACGCGGCGCACGATATCCAGATACGGCATGCCTGGCTTGACCATCACCATGTCCGCACCTTCGTTGATGTCCGCTTGCACTTCGCGCAGCGCTTCATTCGAATTGGCCGGGTCCATCTGGTAGGTCATCTTGTTGCTTTTGCCGAGGTTCGTGGCGGACCCTACGGCATCGCGGAACGGGCCGTAAAACGCCGACGCGAACTTGGCGGCATAAGCCATGATGCGAGTATGGACGTGATCTTCGCTCTCGAGCATCTCGCGAATGGCGCCGATGCGGCCGTCCATCATGTCCGACGGCGCGACGATATCGACGCCCGCTTCAGCCTGTGCACGTGCCTGCTCGACCAGAATCTCGACTGTCTCGTCGTTGATGACGTAGCCGGCTTCGTCGAGCACGCCGTCCTGGCCGTGGCTCGTGTACGGATCGAGTGCGACATCGGTCAGCACGCCCAGTTCGGGGAAGTTCTTTTTGAGTTCGCGAACCGCGCGCGGAATCAGACCGGCCGGGTTGGTTGCTTCGCGGCCGTCAGGCGTTTTCAGTGCAGGTTCGATGGCGGGAAACAGCGACAGCACCGGCACGCCCAGTTCGACGCATTGCTCGGCCACGCCCATCAACAGATCCACCGAGACGCGCTCGACGCCCGGCATCGACGGAACGGCTTGCCGCACGTTCGTGCCTTCGACGATAAAGACCGGGTAGATCAGATCGTTGGTGGTGAGGATATTTTCCCGCATCAGACGACGCGAGAAGTCGTCGCGGCGCATGCGGCGCGGACGGTGGTGGGGATAGAAGCTCATAGACGAATCGAAGAAACGTGGATGTGTGGAGTGGCCAAGTAACGCCTGTCTCCGCTGCCGGAAACTTTTCGAGACAATGGTATATCATACCGATCGAGCAAGGCGCCTTGCGCTGACCTCCCCGCTTCTCCTCCCTGAGCGGGTGCCTGTCGTTTTTTCGATTAGGCTGTTTGACCCGCCGTTAAAGCGGCGGGTTTTTTTATGGACGGCCGCAATAGCGTTTTCTCCTATCCGGCAGCGCTCTCCTCGCTTACTGAGGCGCGTCTGCTTCGCCCTTCGCGTCGGGGATCAGCCAGCTTTCGATCAACTCGTGCGCCTCGTCGATACCGACGCGTTTGAGCGCCGAGAACAACTGGGCAGTCAATTCTCCGCGATAGCCGGCGGCGCGATATTCAGCCAGACCTTTCTGAGTCGCGCGCAGCGCATTCACGCTTTCCTGACGGGTCAATTTGTCGCACTTGGTGAGCAGCGTGTGGATCGGCTTGCCGGTCGGCGCGAACCACTCGATCATGCGGCGATCCAGATCCGTCAGCGGGCGGCGCGAGTCCATCATCAGGATCATGCCGCGCAATTGCGAGCGCGACTGCAGATAAGTGGACAGCAGCGCTTCCCAATGCGCTTTGGCCGCGCCCGGCACTTCCGCGTAGCCGTAGCCCGGCAGATCGACCAGATGCGCGGTCGGCTCGTCCGCCTTGCCCACCGAAAAGTAATTGATGTGCTGCGTACGGCCCGGCGTCTTGCTGGCGAAGGCCAGCCGCTTCTGATTGCACAGAATATTGATGGCCGTCGACTTGCCTGCGTTCGAGCGCCCCGCGAAGGCGATCTCGGGTTGCGAAGTGGCCGGCAGATCACGCAAGTGATTGACGGTCGTGAAAAAGCGGGATTGGTGGAGCAGGAAGGACATGATCAGGCCAGGATTCGAGACGCCGGGGAACCCGGAGTGGGGACGGGTCAAGCCCGACTGGCGTCTTAGCGATTAGCGAGTTATTGTACAATACGATGGTTTACTGAAAACCTGAGGGGGCCAGCCCACGTGCCTTGGCGGCTCCCGGCGGTCACTCGGTCGCCGTCGTATTTTGCAAAACCTTCAAGAAAAACGCCGGGCCTGGCGCGATGCGGCAGGTTTGGGGGCTCTCTAAAAATCCCACAAGACGAGACAGGGTGTGCGAATGAATCGACTGAGCAAGACTCTGATGGTGCTTCATGTAGCGGCAGGTCTTTCAGGTTTGGCAATTCAGGCACGAGCAGCAGATCCGGCAAAGCCGGACGTCAATCGGGGGCAGGCAATCGCGGTGCAGGTTTGCGCGTCGTGTCACGGCGCGGACGGCAACAGTGCCGGCGGCGCGTATCCGAAGCTGGCGGGCCAACACCCTGAGTATCTCGTCAAGCAGCTCAAGGATTTCAAAACGCAGCCGGGCGCCAAGCAGCCGGCGCGCAACAATGCGATCATGGCGGGCATGGCGGCGGCGCTCTCCGATCAGGACATGGTCAATGTCGCGGCTTATTTCGCGGCGCAGACCCCGAAGCCTGGTTACGCGCACAACAAAGACACTGTTCCGCTAGGACAGAAGATTTATCGCGGCGGGATTGCCGACAAGGGCGTACCGGCATGCGCAAGCTGCCACGGGCCGACCGGTCAGGGAATTCCGTCGCAGTATCCGCGGCTGTCGGGACAGTGGTCGGAATACACGGTGGCGCAGTTGCTGGCGTTCACGCAAGGTCCTGGCGCACGTAACAACAACGAGGCGATGCATGCCATTGCAACGCGTCTGTCGGACAGCGAGATCAAGGCTGTAGCCGATTACATCGCGGGCTTGCACTAGGAATAGGAAGCCCGCACGCAAGTGCAACCGGCCCGGCGAGGCCGGTACAAAACAAGAAAAGGGTGGGGGCGTCGTGCCTACGACAGCCCTTCACCCTTTTTTGCTGTTCAGTCGGAGTATGAATGAGCGTCACCACGTCGGGTTTGCAGTCGAAGTCGGGCAATCGCATTACGCGTAGCGTCATCGAAGTCTTGAGCTCGATGCGTTTTGCCATTTCGTTGCTCGTGATTCTGTCGATCGCCAGCATTATCGGCACCGTCCTCACGCAGGACGATCCGTATCCCAACTACGTCAATCAGTTCGGCCCGTTCTGGGCGGACATCTTCCGCTCGCTGAGCCTGTACACGGTGTACAGCTCGTGGTGGTTCATGCTGATTCTCGGCTTCCTGATGGTGTCGGTGTCGCTGTGCGTGATCCGCAACGCGCCGAAAATGGTCGCCGACGCGAAGAGCTGGAAGGACAAAGTCCGCGAAGGCAGCTTGCGCGCGTTCCATCACAAGGGCGAGTTCGCGGTGCAGGGCACGCGTGCAGAGACCTCGGCCGCGCTCGCCAAACTCTCGGGCAGGCTCGGCTACAAGTTCGTCACGCGTGAGTCCGAAGGCGCGACCCTGATCGCCGCCAAACGTGGCGCGCTGACCAAGTTCGGCTACATCTCGGCTCACCTTGCGATCGTGGTGATCTGTCTGGGCGGTTTGCTCGACAGCAATCTGCCGATCAAGCTGCAAATGTGGCTGTTCGACAAGTCGCCGATCCGCGCCAACACGGTGATCAACGACATTCCGCCGGAACACCGTTTGTCGCAATCGAACCCCACGTTCCGCGGCTACGCATGGGTTCCGGAAGGGCAGCACGTTTCCACGGCGATTCTGAACCAGCCGGACGGCTCGCTGATCCAGGATCTGCCGTTTTCGATCGAGCTGAACAAATTCATCGTCGACTATTACTCGACGGGCATGCCGAAGCTGTTCGCGAGCGACATCGTGGTGGTGGATCACAAGACCGGCGCGCGCGTGCCGGCCCGCGTCGAAGTGAACCAGCCGTTCACCTACGACGGCGTGTCGATCTATCAGTCGAGCTTCCAGGACGGCGGCTCGCAAATGCAGATGACGGCCTACCCGATGAGCGGCGCCAGCGCGAAGAGCGCGCCGTTCGGCGGCACGATCGGCGGCAATGCGCCGTTGAGCACGGCCACGCCGCTTGCGGACGGCCAGACGGTGGAATTCACCGATTTCCGCGCGATCAACGTCGAAAACATCCAGAACGGCAGCGGCCAGACCGATGCGCGCGGCGTCGCGGCGCACCGCACGTTGAAAGAAGCGTTCGACGAGCGTCTCGGCTCCGGCGCCAAGACCTCGAAGCCGCTCGATCTGCACAATGTCGGCCCGTCGGTGCAATACAAGGTGCGCGACAAGGACGGCCAGGCGCGCGAATACAACAACTACATGCTGCCGGTGGACGTCTCGGGCGAAAAGATGTTTCTCGCCGGCATGCGCGTGAATCCGGACGATCCGTTCCGCTACCTGCGCATTCCCGCCGACAGCGGCGGCACGGTCAAGGACTGGATGAATCTGCGCGCCACGCTGGAGGATCCGGCCATGCGCGCCTCGGCCGCTCACCGTTTCGCGCTGCGCTCGGTGCCCGGTTCGAACACCGAATTGCAGCAGCATCTTGAAGAAAGCGCGTTGCGCGTGCTGACCCTTTTTGCTGGCGCGGATAACAGTATCAAGATGCCGAACGGCCAGCCGGTCGGCGGCTTCCAGGCGATTGCCGGCTTTATCGACCATTCGGTGCCGAAGGGCGAGCAGGAAAAGGCGGCCGGGTTGCTGCTGCGCATGCTGGAAGGCTCCACGTGGGATCTGTACCAACTGTCCCGCCAGCAACTCGGCGAGCCCGAAGCGGTGGCCAATGCAGACGCCAGCCGCTTCATCCAGAGCTCGATCAACGCGATATCCGACAGCTTTTTGTATGGATCGCCGGTCTACTTGCAACTTGACTCCTTCAAGCAGGTGCAAGCTTCGGTATTTCAGTTGACGCGCGCGCCGGGCAAAAAAGTCGTGTATCTTGGCAGCCTGCTCCTCGTGTTGGGCATCTTCTCGATGTTCTACGTCCGCGAACGGCGCCTGTGGTTCTGGCTCAAAGACACCGATCACGGCACGAACGTCGTGATGGCGATGTCGAGCGCGCGCAAGACGCTCGATTTCGAGAAAGAGTTCGTTCAGACGCGGGACGCCGTAGGCGCCGCACTGGGCGCCAAACTCACTGAAGCATCCGACGCCGCCAGCGCTTCCGACAAATCCGGCAACGCCGGCGCGCCGTCCGCAAGCTCACAAGATTCGACCCGGTAAGATCATGGACTTGACTCAGGTTTCCTCCTCCTCTTCACCCTCGCGGCCCAAGAAGGCGCCCGCGAGTGAAGCGCCCAACCTCGCCCAGTACGACGAGCGGCCATTTCTGAAACGGCTCGGTATCGTCGACTGGCTGTTTGCCCTCGCGATGGTCGCGGGCGCCGGGTTTGCGCTGTCGCGCTACCACCCGTTCATGAATTACTACGACAAGCTGGTGCTCTGCTGCGCCGTGCCGGTGTTCGTGGTGCTCGGCTGGCGCTGGAAACCGGTGCGCCCGCTGATGGTGGGGATCGCGGCGCTGTCGCTGCTGGCCATCCAGATCTATCACGGTGATCTGAGCCGCGCGGACAACGCGTTCTTCCTCAAGTACTTCCTGTCGAGCCAGTCCGCGATTCTGTGGATGAGCGCGCTCTTCGTGTTCGCCACCGTGTTCTACTGGATCGGCCTGCTGTCACGTTCGCCGACCGGCGCGGCGATCGGCTCGAAGATGACGTGGGCGGCCGTGCTGATGGGCTTTGTCGGCCTGATGGTGCGCTGGTACGAGTCGTACCTGATCGGCGCGGATGTGGGTCATATTCCTATCTCGAACCTGTACGAAGTGTTCGTGCTGTTCAGCCTGATCACGGCGCTTTTCTACCTGTACTACGAGCAGCACTACAACACGCGGGCGCTTGGCGCGTTCGTGCTGCTGGTGATCAGCGCCGCGGTCGGCTTCCTGATGTGGTACTCGGTGGCGCGCGACGCGCAGCAGATTCAGCCGCTGGTTCCTGCGCTGCAAAGCTGGTGGATGAAGATTCACGTGCCGGCCAACTTTATCGGTTATGGCAGCTTCGCGCTGTCGGCCATGGTGGGCGTCGCGTACCTGGCCAAAGAGCGCGGCGTGCTGGCTGACCGCCTGCCGGCGCTCGAAGTGCTCGACGACGTGATGTACAAGTCGATCGCCGTCGGTTTTGCATTCTTCACGATCGCGACGATTCTCGGCGCGCTGTGGGCCGCTGAAGCCTGGGGCGGCTACTGGAGCTGGGACCCGAAGGAAACGTGGGCGCTGATCGTCTGGCTGAACTATGCAGCGTGGCTGCATATGCGCCTCATGAAGGGGCTGCGCGGTACGGTCGCGGCATGGTGGGCGTTGACCGGGCTGCTAGTGACGACCTTCGCCTTCCTGGGCGTCAACATGTTCCTGTCGGGCTTGCATAGCTACGGCAAGCTGTAAGATTTGCCGCTCTGACCCGACTGAAAACCGCCGTGCGCTGCGCACCGGCGGTTTTTTTATGGCTGGCGGAATATTCGCTGCATCCAGAGTGTTCGCTCTGACAGTACCTATGGATGACGGGACGGACGCCCGGACGAGCGATCATCACTATGGCCCCGTAAGATGTATAGCCCGATGGGCCGGCAAGGAGCACCACGATGTGGATCAAGCGTAGCGACAGAATTCAACTCAACGGCGACGACATTGCGCGCAGCGAAATCACGCCGCAGCGTGTTTTTCAGAACCGGCGGCGCGTGTTGCAGGCGGCCGGCGCGGCGGCGCTCGGCAGTTTGATCGGCGTGAACGGCGAGGCGCTGGCGGCTTACACGTCGCCGGACCCGAAGGCGCAAAAGCTGGCGGCGAAAACCAACACCCGATTCGTCGCGCTCGACAAGATCACGCCGTACAAAGACATCACCACGTATAACAACTACTACGAATTCGGCACCGACAAGGCCGATCCCGCGCACAACGCCGGGACGCTGCGGCCGCATCCGTGGAAGGTGAGCGTCGAGGGCGAGATCAAGAATCCGAAGGTCTACGACATAGACGAATTGCTCAAGGTCGCGCCGCTCGAGGAGCGCGTGTACAGGTTGCGCTGCGTGGAAGGCTGGTCGATGGTGATTCCGTGGATCGGCGTGCCGCTCTCGGAGTTGATCAAGCGTGTGCAGCCGACTGGCAACGCCAAATACGTGCAGTTCATCACGTTGGCCGATCCGTCGCAAATGCCCGGGCTGTCGACCCCCGTGCTCGATTGGCCGTACTCCGAAGGTCTGCGCATGGACGAGGCGATGAATCCGCTGACGTTCCTCACCATGGGCCTCTACGGCCAGGTGTTGCCCAATCAGAACGGCGCGCCGGTGCGCGTCGTGGTGCCGTGGAAATATGGGTTCAAGAGCGCGAAATCGCTGGTGAAAATCCGTTTCCTCGACAAGCAGCCGCCGACCAGTTGGAACACGTATGCGTCGAACGAATACGGCTTTTATTCGAACGTGAATCCGAATGTCGATCACCCGCGCTGGAGTCAGGCGACCGAGCGGCGTATCGGCGAGGACGGTTTCTTCACACCCAAGCGTAAGACGTTGATGTTCAACGGTTACGGCGATCAGGTCGCATCGCTTTATCAGGGCATGGACCTGAAGAAAAATTTCTGAGCGACGCGAGCATGGCTTCCGATACGGATACGCAACCTGTTACCCAGACCGAACGCATAGCGCCACGTGCGCAGGCGTCCGCGTCGAACGCGAAGCGGGCCGCAACCGGGGCGCGCTGGATCGTGCCGGCCAAAGTCGTCGTATTCATCGCGGCGTGGTATCCGCTTGCGCGCATCGTGCTGTTCGGCTTGACTGACCGGCTCGGTGCGAATCCGATCGAGTTCATCACGCGTTCGACGGGTCTGTGGACGCTCGTCTTTCTCTGCATCACGCTGGCCGTGACGCCGTTGCGGCGGCTCACCGGCGTCGCCGCATTCGTGCGCTTTCGCCGGATGCTCGGGCTCTACGCGTTCTTTTACGCGACGCTGCATTTCACCACTTACCTGTGGTTCGACAAGTGGTTCGATGTCGCCGAGATTATCAAGGACATCGGCAAGCGGCCGTTCATCACGGTGGGCTTCGCGGCATTCGTGTTGCTGATCGTGTTGGCCGTGACGTCACCGCGCGCGATGGTGCGCAAACTCGGGCGCCGCTGGCAGATGCTGCATCGGTTCATCTATGCGATCGGTGCGCTCGCGATCCTGCACTTCTGGTGGATGAAGGCGGGCAAACACGATCTGATCTTGCCGAAGATTTACGGTGCGATCATGGTGGCGTTGCTCGGCTGGCGTTTGCTTGTCTGGTTGCGTGACAGGATGTCAAAGGCGCGTTGACTCGCCACGGGCGCAGCGGTCGATCACGCAAACAAAAAAGAGGCGATGCCGCAGTGGCATCGCCTCTTTTACGTTGCGCAACGATTGACGCGAAGTATGACGTTTACGCCGGCAAAATCTTTTCGCCCGCAAACAGCTGTTGGACCTCTTCGCGCGCGCGAACCACATGTACCTGTGTACCATCAACCATCACCTCGGCCGCGCGCGGACGGGTGTTGTAGTTCGAGCTCATCACAAAGCCGTATGCGCCGGCCGAGCGGATCGCCAGCAGATCGCCCGGTTCGACCGCGAGCAGGCGTTCGCGGCCGAGCCAGTCGCCGCTCTCGCAAACCGGACCGACCACGTCGTACACGTGAGCCGGCACATCGCGCTTCACGACCGGGTCGATTGCGTGATACGCCTCGTACATGGCAGGGCGCGCCAGATCGGTCATGGCCGCGTCGACGATCGCGAAATTCTTTTCCGCGCCCGGCTTCAGAAACTCGACGCGCGTAAGCAGCACGCCGGCGTTGCCGACCAGCGAGCGACCTGGTTCGAAATACACTTCGCGATGGCCGTGACCGCGCGCTTCGATGCGATCCAGCACAGTGCGCACGAACTCGCCGATTTCCGGCGGCGTTTCGTCGTCGTACGTGATGCCAAGACCGCCGCCCACGTCGATATGGCGAATCTTCACGCCGTCCTGCTCGATCTGCTCGACCAGTTCCAGAACCTTGTCGACCGCGTCCAGATACGGCGCGACCTCCGTGATCTGCGAGCCGATATGGCAGTCGATACCGACCACCTCGAGATTCGCCATCGCCGCGGCTGCCTGGTACGTGGCGCGCGCGTCTTCGAAGGCGACGCCGAACTTGTTCGACTTCAGTCCGGTGGAAATATAGGGATGCGTCTTAGCGTCGACGTCCGGATTCACACGCAGCGAGACGGGCGCCTTCTTGCCCATTTCGGCGGCGACCGCATTCAGGCGGTCCAACTCAGGGATCGATTCGACGTTGAAGCATTTCACGCCGGCTGCGAGTGCGTCGCGCATTTCGTCCGCGTTCTTGCCGACGCCGGAAAACACCGTGTTTTCCGCTTTGCCGCCGGCGGCGAGCACGCGTGCCAGTTCGCCGCCCGAAACGATGTCGAAGCCGGCGCCGAGGCGCGCGAACACGTTTAACACCGCGAGATTGCTATTGGCCTTGACGGCGACGTGCACGCTCGCGCGGCGGCCGGCGCAAGCACCTGCGTAGGCGTTCCACGCAGCGGTGAGCGCGGCGCGCGAATACACGTAGAGCGGCGTGCCGAACTGCTCGGCGAGAGAGACGGCGGACACGCCTTCGGCGTGCAGCACGCCGTCGACGTAGTCAAATGCGGATCGAGTCATGCGAAAGTCTTATTGAGCGGGGGTGACGACAGAAGCAGGCAGCGGCGCCGACGGAGCGGATGCGGCGGAGGTGGGCGGCGCGGCGAGTTCGTTTTCCGGCGCCAACGAAAGCGGTGTGCCGGAGGTATCCGGAACGGTGCTCATGTCGGTGGATGTTGCCGGGGCTGAATGTGCGACGTCCGGCGGCGTTTGCGTGCGATCGATCGGCTTGGCCGGTAGCGGCGGCACGGTGGGCAAATAGAGCGAACCGCGTTGTCCGCAGCCAGCGAGTGCACAACCTGCGAGAATGGCTAAAACCGCTACAATCGCGCGGTCGGGCGCCGCCGCGCGCATCCGAGATACGACTCGCATGACTGTCCCTGAATAAATAATCGATGGAGTTTAGCATGTCCGATAGTGAATACCTGACCCGCGCGGAAGCCGCGCTAGCCGCCATCGAACGTGCGCTCGACGACACCGATGCCGACATCGAACTCGAGCGCAGCGGCAACGTCCTGACCCTCGAATTCGAGAACCGCTCGAAGATTATCGTGAACCTTCAGCCGCCCATGAGCGAGATCTGGATCGCCGCGAAGGCGGGCGGTTTCCACTTCCGATTCATCGACGGCGAGTGGCGCGACACGCGTAGCGGCACGGAGTTTTTCGCCGCACTGTCGGAGTACGCGACGCAGCAAGCCGGCGAACCGGTTCACTTCGAAGCGTAGAAACCGCGGGACGAAGTGCGCCGCTCAAGCGGCCGAATCGATCGCCCAGACCGCACAAGCAAAACGGCCGCGCATGATTCGCGCGGCCGTTTTGCTTTTTGAGCGACTTCGAGCGGATGCGTCAGTGTCCGCGGAACAGATTCATGATGTCCTGCTTCTCCTGCTCGCCGACCTGCTCGGGCGCTGCCGCCGACGCGCCGCTCGCTTCGGCATCCAGCGCCGCCTGACTGATGCCGACCGTGGCGACGAAACCATGCCCCGGCGTGAAGTCGTCGAAATACAACTCCGCGCCGAGTTCGGTCAGGCCGTCGGGCATCGGCATCTTGTACTCCGGCACGCCTTTGAGCGCCCGCCCCATGTATTCGACCCACACGGGCAACGACAGGCCGCCGCCAGTCTCCTTGTCGCCGAGGCTGCGCGGGTTGTCGTAGCCGATCCACGCAATGGCCGTGAGCGTGTGCTGATAACCCGCGAACCACGCGTCGCGCGAATCGTTGGTCGTACCCGTCTTGCCGGCGAGGTCGGTGCGCTTGAGCGCATTGGTCTTGGCGCCCGTGCCGCGTTGCGCGACGCTTTGCAGCAGGCTGTTCATCACATACGCATTACGCGGTTCGATGGCGTGCGGCGCGCTTTGCGCGGCCACCAGCGGTTGCGCGTGCGCGACTACGATGCCTCGCTGATCGGTGACTTCGGCGATCAGATACGGGTTGATCCGATAGCCGCCGTTGGCGAACACCGAATACGCGCCCGCCATCTGCAGCGGCGTGACGAGACCTGCGCCCAGCGCCATTGGCAGATAAGCCGGATGACGATCCGCGTCGAAGCCGAAGCGCGTGATGTACTGCTGCGCGTACTTCGTACCGATCTGGTTCAGAATGCGGATCGACACCAGGTTTCTCGACCGCTGCAACGCGGTGCGCATGGTCATCGGGCCGTCGAAGCCGCCGCCGTAGTTCTTCGGCTCCCACGCCTGGCCGCCGGTTTCAGCCGCGCTGAAGAAGAGCGGCGCGTCGTTGATCACGGTTGCCGGCCCGAGCCCCTTTTCGAGCGACGCCGAATAGATGAACGGCTTGAAGCTCGAACCCGGCTGACGCCACGCCTGAGTTACGTGATTGAACTTGTTCTTGTTGAAGTCGAAACCGCCGACCAGCGCGCGGATCGCGCCGTCTTGCGGGACCACGGAAACGAACGCGCCTTCCACCTGCGGCAATTGCGTGATCGACCAGTTGCCGTCGTCGTTCTTGATGAGCCGGATGATCGCGCCCGGCCGCACACGTTGATTCGGCTGCGCGCGCGGCCCGAGAGCGAATTGCACATAGCGCAGGCCGTCACCCTGGATCGTCGCGACATTGCCGTCGATGAACGTGACCTGCACCTGCTTCGGACTCGCGGCGGTGACCACGGCGGCAATGATCTCGCCGTTGTCCGGGTGCTCGAGCAGCGCGTCGTCGATGGCCTGCTCACGGTCGTCGGCGTCGGAAGGCAGCTCGATGAAGGCTTCCGGGCCGCGATAACCGTGGCGCCGTTCGTAGTCCATCAGACCTTTGCGCAGCGCTCGGTAAGCGACGTCCTGATCGGCCGAATCGATCGTGGTCACCACGTTCAGTCCGCGCGTATAGGCTTCTTCCCGATACTGCGCGTACATCATCTGACGCACCATTTCCGCGACGTATTCCGCGTGCACGCTGAATTCCTTGCCCGCGCCCTTGACCACGAGCGGCTGCCTGCTCGCTTCGTCGTACTGTTGCTGCGTGATGTAGTGCAACTCGTACATGCGCTGCAGGATGTACTCCTGCCGCACCTTGGCGCGCTTCGGGTTGACCACCGGGTTATACGCGGACGGCGCCTTCGGCAGCCCGGCCAGCATGGCGGATTCGGCCAGCGTCAGATCCTTCAGGTCTTTGCCGAAATAGACGCGCGCCGCGCTTGCGAAACCGTAGGCGCGCTGACCGAGATAGATCTGATTCATGTACACCTCGAGAATCTGATCTTTGGACAGCTTCGACTCGATCTTGTACGCGAGCAGCATCTCGTAGATCTTGCGCGTGTAGGTCTTCTCGCTGGAGAGGAAGAAGTTGCGCGCCACCTGCATGGTGATCGTGCTCGCGCCCTGGGTGGCGTGGCCATTGGTCAGCGCGACGATGCCCGCGCGCGCAATGCCGGTGAGGTCGACGCCGCCGTGATCGTAGAAGCGCGCGTCTTCAATGGCGAGGATTGCCTTCTTCAGACTATCGGGCACGTCCTGAATATGGACGATGTCGCGCCGTTCCTCGCCGAACTCGCCGATCAGCACGTGGTCGGCTGTGTAGATACGCAACGGCACCTTGGGACGGTAGTCGGTCAACGCATCGAGCGACGGCAGATTGGGCGTGGCGACGACGAGCGCATAGCCGAGCACCAGCAGCACGCACAGAATGCCTGCGACGATCAGACCCACGAAGCCGATGATGAGCTTCAGCCACAGCGGGCGTTTGCGCTTCTGCGGCGCGGGCGGCGGGGACGTAGGAGACGTGGATTGCATATGGGCACCAAAAAACAGTCCCGCGATTATAGCCGCCAGGCTTTTCAGCTTTCGGCATGCTTACTGACACGTCTTCACAAGTCTGCGCGCCGCGCGGGAATGACCTCACTGTAGTCCCTTTGATCGCCTGCAGGACGCGCATGACTCAACGTTAGCCATTTGGCTGAGTGTCGCGCGGCGCCGCGTCTACGCACAATTCCTCCTCATCACTCGCGTTCGAATGGTTCGTCGCGTGAGTCAGAGGGAGGGCGTCATGGCATTAAAAAGATCCTGGCTTCAGGCAGTGCAACCCGGTGCGCATCGTTATGCCGCGGGGATCGATGTGGGTTCGCAGGCCGTGCGCCTTGTCGTGCTCAGTCATCGGGCGCGCCCGCCTGCAGCACTGCATATCGAATACGTGAGCACCGTGCCGCTTCCCGCCGGTGCCATGGCCGGCGCCGAAATCGCCGACCGGCATGCGGTGGCGCGTGCCTTGCGCGACGCGTTTGCCGGACTGCCGCACGCGTGTGCGACGCGCGCCTTGCGATGCGCGATGGCGCTGCCCGCGTCGGCTACCGTGACCGCCACGGTGCCGCTCGCGCGACTTGCCGCGCAGAGCGGTTGCGCGGAAGACGGCGGGCATCAGTTGGCTGAACTCGAGCCGGCGGTGATGAGTGAAGTCGAGCGCATTGCCGGCCTCGAACGGCATGCCCTTGCAGTCGACTGGTATGTCGACGAAACGCCTTCGCCAGTGCGCTGCGTGACTATCGCCGCGACCGCGCGGCAACATCTCGAAGCGCGAATCGAATGTGCGGCGATCGCCGGCATCTCGCTTACCGCCATCGACGGTGAGCCGCATGCCGCGTTGCGCGCCATGCGCTATGCGGCGAGTTATGAACTCGATCCGCACGAGCCCTATGTCGCGTTGTGGATCGGCACGGACGGCGTGTATGGCTGGCGGATCGCCGACGACGGCATCGCCGGCGAAATGCGCTACCCGGCACCGGAACACGCCGATCTCGCCGATGCGTTACGCGACCTGGCGCACGGTCCCGAACTCGACTGCGCGTTGTTGAGCGGTGAGGTCGATCTGCTCGACGGCGTGGGTTTCTCGACCGCGGATATCGCGGACGTGCTGGGCTGCTCGGTGCTGCCGTTCGAATGCGCGGTGCTGGGCGGCCACGAGCGGCCGTTGAGCGACCCGTTGTTGCACGAGCCGTCCGGTGCGGTCGCGTTCGGGCTTGCGTTGCGCGGGGTGCTCGAATGACGGGCGGCGTGTTGCACGCGGCAGTCTCGAACTCGGGGACTCCGTTACGTGGCGAGCGCTTCGCACGAGGGTGGCTCGGCGGTTTCAACTTGCTGCCTTACCGGCAACGCAACGCACGGCTCGCGCGTCGGCGGTGTCTGCTCGAATGGATTGCCGCCGCTTTCGCCGGTTGTGCCGCTGTCTTCGCATTGGCCGGCTGGCAGGCGGTCGAGCGAGCGCGCCTCGATGCACGGCGTGAGTCGATCGAGCAATCGCTCGCGCAATTATCAGCGCCGCTCGCGGAGCACGCGGCATTGCTCCGCACGCGTGACGAACAACGCCAGAACGTGGCACGCGCAAAGAGTTTGTCCGATCCACTCACGCATTTACGCGATCTCTTTGATGCGCTGAGTTTCGAGCCGGGTGACGGCGTGCTGTTGCAGCAGTTGCGCCACCGTGAAGATGAGACCGAGTTGCTGGCGAGCTCGCGCGGCCATATCGCTTCGGCCGAGTGGCTCAAACGCCTGAGTGCGATTCACGGCGTGAAAGGGGTGGAGGTAAGCGACCTGCATAGCTCGGCTTCGCGCGGCGGGGCCGCTTCGCAGGCAAGCATGACCGGTCCGGTCGAATTCGGCGCGCGTCTGCGGTGGAACGAGACGGCGCAAAAAACGACCCGCACGGGCGGGTCTGCCGCACAGCGTTCTGTGAAGTCTGAACAATCAAGAGGTGCGAAATGAGTACGGCCTTTGTCGAATTTGGCGGCGTGGCGCGCGCGCGCTTTTCACTTTCTCATTGGATGGCGCGCGCGCGTTTGCCGCTCGACGCATGGAGCGGGCGCCGCCGCTGGGCGGTCGCTTTGCTGATTGCCGTGCTGGTGTTCGGCCTTGGTACACACGGCTGGATTGTCGCGGACCTCGGCGGTGTCGAAGCGAGCCGGGCGGCGTTGGAAGCGGGCAGCCTGCGTCTCGCGAACGCAAGGCGCGCGCTTGCGCAATTGCCAGCGCTGCGCCGCGAAGCCGCCGCGGGTCCGATTGGCGCTTCGCTTGTCTCTTCGCTCGGCACTTCGATCGCGCGGTCATCGGGGCCGTGGAGTTCCGCCGACGACGTAAGCATCGTCTCCGAACTGGCTGCGCAGAATAGCGTCGCGTTGCTCTCGGTGGAGCCTGGCGCCGCGAGCGGAGCGGGTGCTGAGCGCATGCGGCCGCTGCAACTGACTGCGCGCACTGACTTCGTCCATCTCATGGCGTTTATGCGCGGGCTGTCGGACCTGCCGGTGCTGATCGTGCCTGTCGATGTGACCGTCAAGCGCGAGGCCGCCGCACTGTCGGTCAGCGCCACGCTGCGCGTGTTCAATGCGCTGCGGCCCGCGCCATCGGCAGCCTCCGTAGATGCGTTCGTCGAAGACAGCCTCGATTCGGATGACGAAGAAAACGTCGTCTTCTTCGATCCGTTTTCGCAACCACAGATGCAGGCGGCGGGCGAACTGCCCGACGTTTCGCAACTGCGTCTGGTCGGATTGCTGCGCGATCGCGCGCGAGGGCTGGCATTGCTCGATACACCGGACGGCGTCACGGTCGTCGAATCCGGAGAGCAGATCGGCGCCGAACGTGTCACGAGGCTGGACGCGTTCGGCATTACCCTCGTGAAGGGCGGCGCGACACGCACGCTGGCACTGACGGAGACTTCGTGATGAGACTGGCGAAGCCGTTTCCCTTTGCGTCTTCGGGCGTCGATACGTGTGCGTCGGCAGGCCGGCAAGTGTGCGTCGGTCTATGGGTCAGCGCGGCGCTGGCTGTCGGCGTTGCACGGGCGTCGACTCAACCGCTGCCGCCGTTGCCTCCCGAGATGCCGCTCGATGGCGCGGTGACGCCGCTCGATGTCTCGTACGACTTACCGCCGCTGCCAGGCGACGCTTCCGCCGCGGTGCCCAATCCGTTCCGACAGGACGCCGCCGGCGATGCTGACGCATCGCGTGCGAGCGCGGCGGCCGGCGATGCTCACGCGGATGCGCCGTCCTCCGACGCGCGCGCTGCCGACGCCACCAACGCCGACGCCACCAACGCCGACGCCACCGACGCCAGCAATGCCTCCGCCTCCGCCAGCGACACCATCGCCAGCGACGCCACCACCGCCACCGACGGCCCGGTGCCGCAGCGACGGCAATCCAATGCCGCGGCTCGCGACAATGCCACCGGCTCCGCCGCGCTCGAAGGGCCTCCGGTGCCGCTGCCGCCGCTCGCGCGTCTGAGCGGCGAGCTGCGCAGTGCCGCCGACGCAGGCCTCGCCCCCGACGACAAACCGATCTCGATGAATTTTCAGCGTGCAGAACTCGGCGCCGTGCTCAATGCGTTTGCCCGGTTCACAGGATTGAACATCGTCGCGAGCGAAAGAGTGCGCGGCGCTGTCTCGCTGCGGCTCGACAAGGTGCCGTGGCGCACCGCGTTCGATACCTTGCTCGACGTCAACGGCCTCGCGATGGAGCGCCATGGCAACGTGATCTGGGTCGCGCCGATTGCCGATCTGGCCGCGCGCGAGCGGCAGCGCTTCGAAGCGCACGCCCGGGCCGCCGATCTCGAGCCGCTCGCGAGCCGCACGTTCGAGCTGCACTACGCGCACGCCGAGGACGTCAGGCGGCTGCTGACCGGTTCCGGCGCCCAGCGGGTCCTGTCCAAACGCGGTGCCGCCACTGCCGATCCGCGCACCAATCTACTGTTCGTGACCGATCTCGAAGCGCGCCTCGCGCAGATTGCGGCACTGCTCGCCTCGATCGACCGGCCGACGCGCCAGGTGTTGATCGAAGCGCGCATTGTCGAGGGCGAACATGGGTTTTCGCGCAACCTCGGCGTGAAACTCTCGATGGCGGCCAGCAATACCGACGGCACCGCGAGAGGTTTCACCGACGCCGTCTACGATCTGTCGGCCCGGCCGATTGCAGGCTTCGACGCGGCGACCGCTGGTCTGACGTTATTCGCCGCGGGCGCGACGCGGCTGCTGAACATCGAGCTGAGCGCGCTTGACGCGCAGGGGCGCGGCGAAATCGTCTCGAGCCCGCGCGTGGTCACGGCGGACCGGATGAAGGCAGTCGTCGAGCAGGGCACCGAATTGCCGTATCAGGCGAAAGTGGGGCAGGGCGTGTCGGGCGTGCAGTTTCGCCGCGCTACCCTCAAACTGGAGGTCGAGCCGCAAATCATGCCGGACGGCCGGGTGGTTCTGGACCTCGACGTCGCCAAAGACAGCGTTGGCGAACAGACCGACGCCGGGCCCGCGATCAACACCAAACACGTGCAAACGCGCGTCGAAGTGGAGGATGGTGGTACGGTGTCGATCGGCGGTATTTACGCGACCGATGACCGGGACGATGTGACTCGAGTGCCGGTTCTGGGCAAAATACCGTTTTTAGGTGCGCTTTTCCGCCATCGGGCTCACCGCGACCACCGCAGCGAACTGGCTGTTTTCATCACGCCGCGCGTCGTTCAGACAAATTAGGGCACGCTCCCGCCGCTACCGGGAAAATGCTGGGCCGCCCTGGGTTTTTTGCTCCGCCGGACGTTCGCTTTGGGGATTCCCCGTTGCGGCGGCTGGCGCGAAGCGACAGGGCGGGTGGCGTTCCCAGGCGGCGCGCAGGCTCGACAAGGCAGCCGCTTTGCCAGTAAGCTGCGGCACGAACCATACCGGATTAGCCAGAGGACACCGTTGCAAGCGCGGGACGCACACGCCAATGTATTTTTCGTAGGGCTCATGGGGGCAGGAAAAACCACCGTGGGCCGGGCCATTGCGCGCCGTCTCGATCGCCCCTTCTTCGATTCCGACCATGAAATCGAGGCACGCACGGGCGCGCGCATCCCGGTGATCTTCGAGATGGAGGGCGAAGCGGGCTTCCGCGAGCGCGAAGCGAGCGTGATTTCCGACCTTACCGCGCGCGACAATATCGTGCTCGCGACCGGCGGCGGCGCCGTGCTGCGGCCGGAAAACCGCGAGGCGCTGCGAAATCGCGGTCTGGTGATCTATCTGCGCGCCAATCCTCACGACCTGTGGCTGCGCACCCGGCGCGACAAGAATCGCCCGCTTTTGCAGACCGAAGACCCCAAAGCGCGTCTCGAAGCACTCTACGAAGTGCGCGACCCGTTATATCGGGAATGCGCGCATTTCGTGATCGAAACCGGCCGGCCTTCGGTCAACGGACTCGTCAACATGGTTCTGATGCAGCTCGAGATGGCCGGCGTCGCCAAACTTCCTGCGTCATAATGGATCGTATGATTACCGTCAATGTCGAACTGGGCGAGCGCGCCTACCCCATCCATATCGGTGCCGATCTGATCGGCCAGACTGCGTTGTTCGCGCCGCATATCGCCGGCAGTTCGGTCACCATCGTCACCAATACCACCGTCGACCCGCTTTATGGCGACACGCTGCGCGCCGCGCTGGCGCCGCTTGGCAAGCAGGTCTCCACGGTAGTTTTGCCGGACGGCGAGGCATACAAGAACCTCGAAACCCTGAACCTGATTTTCGACGCGCTGCTTGGCGCCCGGGCCGATCGCAAGACCACGCTGATCGCGTTGGGCGGCGGCGTGATCGGCGACATGACGGGTTTTGCGGCGGCCTGCTACATGCGCGGCGTGCCCTTCATCCAGGTGCCGACCACGTTGCTTTCGCAGGTGGACTCGTCGGTGGGCGGCAAAACCGGCATCAATCACCCGCTCGGCAAGAACATGATCGGCGCGTTCTATCAGCCGCAGGCCGTGATCGCCGACATCGGCGTGTTGCGTACGCTGCCGGCGCGTGAACTGGCGGCGGGCGTCGCTGAAGTGATCAAGACCGGCGCTATCGCCGACGCGGGTTTCTTCAGCTGGATCGAAGCCAATATCGAAGCATTGAATCGCTGCGAACCCGCGGCGCTCGCCGAGGCGGTCAAGCGCTCGTGCGAGATCAAGGCGTCGGTGGTCGCGCAGGACGAACGCGAAGGCGGACTGCGCGCCATCCTCAATTTCGGCCATACCTTCGGCCATGCGATCGAAGCCGGTCTTGGTTACGGCGAGTGGCTTCATGGCGAGGCGGTCGGCTGCGGAATGGTGATGGCGGCAGATCTGTCCGTGCGGATGGGCTATCTCGACGAAGCGGCGCGCAAGCGTCTGGTCGACGTGATCGTCGCCGCGCATTTGCCGATCCGGGCGCCGGCGCTCGGCGACGCGCGCTATGTCGAACTCATGCGGGTCGACAAGAAGGCGGAAGCCGGCGCGATCAAATTCATTCTGTTGAAGCGTTTCGGTGAGACGCTGATCACCCAGGCGCCCGATGCCGAGGTGCATGCCACGTTGGCCGCCGCCGTCTGAATCGCGCGAGGCATCCAGCAACGCATCACGCACCAGCGTCACGAGGCGCCGCCCATGTTTCGGAGAACCCGGTGACTGACAGGCGCAGCGACGTTGTAAAGCATGACCCGGCGGCACGCGCGGCGACAGGCGGCGCGCCGACGCAGGAAGCACTCGAAGCCCATCTTGCGCCGTACGCGGCGCATTCCGCGCAATCGCGCGGCCGTCGCTATCCGGAAGCCGCGCCCAGCGCGCGCACCGAATTCCAGCGGGACCGCGATCGTATCGTCCATTCGACGGCATTTCGCCGGCTCGAGTACAAAACGCAGGTCTTCGTCAATCACGAGGGCGACCTGTTTCGCACGCGTCTGACTCATAGCCTGGAAGTGGCGCAGATCGCGCGTTCGGTTGCACGCAATCTGCGTGTGAACGAGGACCTCGTCGAAGCCATTTCGCTCGCCCATGATCTTGGCCACACACCGTTTGGCCACGCGGGTCAGGACGCGCTCAACGAATGCATGCGCGAACATGGCGGCTTTGAGCACAATTTGCAGAGCCTGGCGGTGGTCGACGATCTTGAGGAGCACTACGGCGCGTTCAACGGCCTGAACCTGTGCTTCGAAACGCGTGAGGGTATTCTCAAGCATTGCTCGCGCGAGAATGCGCGGCGGCTGGGTGCATTGGGCGAGCGCTTTCTCGAGGGGCGGCAGCCGTCCGTCGAGGCGCAGATCGCGAACGTTGCCGACGAGATCGCGTACAACAACCATGATGTCGACGACGGCTTGCGTTCGGGCCTGCTCACCGTGGAGCAGCTCGCTGAAGTGGAGTTATGGCAGGTGCACTACGAGGCGGCGCGCAACGACTTTCCTCAGATCGAGGGCCGGCGGCTCATTCACGAGACGGTTCGCCGCATCATCAATACGCTGATCGTCGATCTGATCGATACGACCAAGGTGAATCTCGAACGGCATGCGCCGGCGTCGCTGGATGCCGTGCGTTCATCGCCCGCGCTCGTCGCGCATAGCGAAGCGATTGCCGCGCAGGCGGCCGCGCTCAAGCGCTTTCTGTTCAAAAATCTGTATCGCCATTATCGCGTGATGCGCATGGCCAACAAGGCGCGCCGCGTCGTCGCGGGTCTGTTCGACGCATTCACCGACGATCCGCGGCTGTTACCGCCGAGCTATCAGTCAACGGACGCATCGCTGCAACCGCGGCTGATCGCCCATTACATCGCGGGTATGACGGATCGCTATGCGGTCAAGGAGTACCAGCGCCTGTTCGTGATTGACGATAACTGATCAGGCGTCGTTTGAGGTTTGCGTGCGGCTGGGCTGTCTTCTTTGATGTTCGCGTCCGCCGCACATTGCCTTGACGTCGACAGCACGCACGGAGCGGCTCTCCGCAACGATGGAGCGGCTGACCACACGTACACGAGCTGATGACCGCGCACGCGAGCTGCTGACCGCGCGCGCCCAAGCTGATGACCGTACGCACGCGAGCCGCTGGCCGCACGTACCCGAGTTGATGATCGGTACGCATGCGAGCCGCTGGCCATATGCACGCAAGCCGCTGACCGCACGCACGCAGGCCGCTGATCGCACCTACGCGAACTGCTACCCGCACGCATGCGACTTGCTGACCGCACGCCCCCAAGCTACCGACCTACGCACCCGAGCCAGCACCGCCGTCCGGCGACAGCCAGCCTCAGCAGGAATCGCCCGTTGGAGGCGACCCCGCTCGTCGTCTGCTCGCGCTTTAGCGCAACCGCGAAGCGAACAGCGCGCCGGCAATCAACGCCACGCCGCCGACGATCGCAATCGTCTGCCACGGATTTTCATGCACGTAGTCGTCGGCATCCGAGATGGCGACTTCGGCGCGTTCGCGCACGGCTTCGCGCGTGTCGCTCAAGCGGGCGCGCGCTACTTCGAGTTGCTTGCGAAGTTTGCTGCGCAGCGCCACTGCATCGGCCTGGGTGCCGTCCGCCAGCGTCGATTCGAGTTCCGACATTAGCGTGCGCAGTTCGCCTGCGATATCTTCGGCCGCATGGCGGCTATGGCGAGCGATACGCCGCGCACGGCGGCTGGTGCTGGTCCAGGATTCGCCGAGGGCGTCTCGCGTATTCGGAAGTGCAGTCATGGTCGCTCCGTCGATGAGGTGAAAGGGTCCCGCGCGTTGTCACGAAGACGCACTCTCACGTCCGAACGCGGGAAACACCCGGTGAACGCAACTTTGGTGCCAAACCCGGAGGCCCCATCCGCCGTGGCGCGGGCGCATATTCGTCAGCACATATTGCACTGGCTGGCGCGATTGCGGGTCAAATTTACAAACGCTTGCGCCTCGCCACGGCTTTGCCTGCAAAGGTGGCAAAGGAGACGCGTTCGGCGCGCGCCAAAAAGTAAAACGCCGCCATAGGATGCATGACGGCGTTGTCCAAGCCACGAAAATTCGACTACCCTAACTCAACGGCCCCTAATTTTTCCGAAGCGTTAGAAACGGTAACCGATATTGACGTAGGAAACGATCGGGTTCAGTTTGATCTTGGTTTGCGATTGCACATTCAGCGTGCCGACGGGCGTGTTCGCAGCAGTGTTGAGCTTCGCGGTCGTGCTGAGCGGCAGGTAGGAAATCGATACGCCCGCGAACCAGTGCTGGTTGAAGGCGTAGGTGAAGCCGGCATTAAACACCGGCTCCCACGAACTATCCGTAGTGACGCTGGTCGGACCATGCAGAACGTTTGCCTCGAATGCGCTGTTGGTGATCTTTTCGTCGGTGAACCAGATGCGGCTCACGCCAACGCCGAGATACGGCCGGAACGTGGCGGTCGGGGCATTGAAGTAGTACTTGAACAGCAGAGTCGGGCTCCACTGTTTTGCCTGACCCAGCTTGCCGAATTGTGCGAGGCTGCCCGAACCTTCCAGGTCGAACGAGGGCGGGATGCCGATCACGAACTCTGCTGCGATGTGGTCGGTGACGAAGTAGCCGGCAGTGAAACCAAGGGTGTCGGCTGAACTGAGTGTTGCACCGGTATTGGTTTCAGTGATGTTGGTCGGGCTACCACCAATGCTTGTTACTTTGAGCGGCTCGCTGCTCGATTGAGGCGCAAGATGGAACCAGCCCGTCGTGACGAAAAAGCTTCCGGCCGATTGCGCGTGAGCTGCCGTTGTCATGCAGGCTAGCGCCGCGATCCCCGTTACGGCCTGTTTTAATTTCATAAGTGCTCCTCCAAAAAAGGCCCGCTCATTATGACGAGAACGTTTGAAACAAACCATACGCGGCGGTTAGAGCTTTCTCCCTAAGCTCCGCGCGGTTTCTGGCTCTGCCGCGCCGCGTCTAACCTTGCGCGGATGCGGTTCTTCGGACCTTCGGGTATGTACCAACGCGACTATTGGATACTCCAGCATGGCACGGCTTGCACGTCTCTATGTCCCTGACCAGCCGCAGCACGTCATCCTCCGCGGGCTCGATCAGCAGCCCGCATTCGTCGACGACCAGGACTACGAGCTTTTCATCGATTGTTTGAAAGCGGCTTCACGCGACCACCATCTGTCCATCCACGCGTATGCGTTGATGCCAGGCGCGGTGCAACTGCTCGTCACGCCGACCGAGGAGTCGAGTCTGCCGAAGGCAATGCAGGCGGTCGGGCGCCGATACGTGGCGCACTTTAACAGGCGCTATGCGCGCCGGGGCACATTGTGGGAAGGGCGCTACAGAGCGACGGTGATCGAAGGCGAGCGCTACTTTCTGCTGGCGAGCCGTGTCGTAGAGATGTGCCCGGTGCGCGCCGGGCTCGTCGGCGCGCCGGAAGATTACCGCTGGTCGAGTTACCGCCATCACATCGGCCTGACACTCGACAGCCTGATTACCGATCATCCGCTGTACTGGTCGCTCGGCAATACGCCATTCGAACGGCAGCGCGCGTACCGGGAACTGTGCGAGCAGCCGCTCGATGAACGGGAAGCCAGCCAGCTTCAGCAGGCCACCCTGAAAGGCTGGGTTCTGGGCAGCGACACCTACCGCGAGTGGGCGGCGCGGGCCGCCAACCGGCGTGTATCGCCGCTGCCGCGCGGGCGGCCGCGGAAAGTCCGTGAGACGCCGCAACAGCAATAAAACGTTTCGCATCAAAGGGCTGCATCGAAACGGCATCTCCGCATGCCGTTTTCTTTTGCACGTTTTTGATGTGGCACCAATAAAAAATAGCCGCAATGCACCAACTTGATAATTGGGGTTCAATCATCACATTTTATTTGCTATTCCATTGATTCGTCGCGTATATTCCGAATTCCGGCGCTTTTTGACACGCGTAGCATCGAGCGTTGAGCGCGCCGTCGCGGTTGCGAACTCGGTTGTGAATCGCACTGCGGCAATAGAAAAACGGTTTAACGGCCTGTCCGGCCCCTTACAGACGGTGTCCCCATGAACGACCACCAGCAACCGATTCACCCGGTTCCCGCCGCGCAAGGTCTGTACGACCCGCAAAACGAGCATGACGCCTGCGGCGTCGGCTTTGTCGCTCACATCAAGGGCAAGAAAAGCCACGAGATCATCGAGCAGGGCCTGAAGATTCTCGAGAACCTCGACCACCGGGGCGCCGTCGGCGCGGATCCGCTGATGGGCGACGGCGCGGGCATCCTGATCCAGATCCCGGACGGCTTCTATCGCGAGGAAATGGCCAAGCAGGGCGTGGTGCTGCCGCCGCACGGCGAATACGGTGTCGGCATGGTGTTCCTGCCGAAGGAACACGCGTCGCGTCTCGCCTGTGAGCAGGAACTGGAACGCACGGTGAAGGCGGAAGGCCAGGTCGTGCTGGGCTGGCGCGATGTGCCGGTCGACCACACCATGCCGATTTCGCCTACCGTCAAGGCGAGCGAGCCGCTGATCCGCCAGATCTTCATCGGCCGCGGCAAGGACATCATGGTGACCGACGCGCTCGAGCGGAAGCTGTATATCATCCGCAAGACCGCGAGCCACCGCATCCAGGCGCTCAAGCTCAAGCACGGCAAGGAGTATTTCGTGCCGTCGTGCTCGGCGCGCACGGTCGTCTATAAGGGCCTGCTGCTGGCCGGCCAGGTCGGCGTGTACTACCGCGACCTGCAGGACGAGCGCACGGTGTCGGCGCTGGCGCTGGTGCACCAACGCTTCTCGACCAACACGTTCCCGGCGTGGGAACTGGCTCACCCGTACCGCATGATCGCCCACAACGGCGAAATCAACACGGTCAAGGGCAACGTGAACTGGCTCAACGCCCGTACCGGCGCGATCGCATCGCACGTGCTCGGCGACGACCTGCCGAAGCTCTGGCCGCTGATCTACCCGGGCCAATCGGACACCGCCTCGTTCGACAACTGTCTCGAACTGCTGGTGATGGCCGGCTACCCGCTCGTCCACGCAATGATGATGATGATCCCGGAAGCCTGGGAACAACACACGCTGATGGACGACAACCGCCGCGCGTTCTACGAATACCACGCCGCGATGATGGAGCCGTGGGATGGCCCCGCTGCGATCGCCTTCACCGACGGCCGCCAGATCGGCGCGACGCTCGACCGTAACGGTCTGCGTCCGGCGCGCTACATCATTACGGACGACGACCTCGTCATCATGGCGTCGGAAGCCGGCACGCTGCCCATTCCCGAGTCGAAGATCGTCAAGAAGTGGCGTCTGCAGCCGGGCAAGATGTTCCTGATCGACATGGAGCACGGCCGCATCATCGACGACAAGGAACTCAAGGACAACCTCGCGAACGCCAAGCCGTACAAGAGCTGGATCGATGCCGTGCGCATCAAGCTCGACGAAATCGAGGCGAAGGCCGAAGACGTCGCGACGGAACGCCGCGAGCCCGCCGCGTTGCTGGATCGCCAGCAGGCGTTCGGCTACACGCAGGAAGACCTCAAGTTCCTGATGGCGCCGATGGCGCAAGCCGGCGAAGAAGCGGTCGGTTCGATGGGCAACGACTCGCCGCTGGCGGTCATGTCCAACAAGAACAAGACGCTCTACCACTACTTCAAGCAGCTGTTCGCGCAAGTGACGAACCCGCCGATCGACCCGATCCGCGAAAACATGGTGATGTCGCTGGTGTCGTTCGTCGGTCCGAAGCCGAACCTGCTGGACACGAACAACATCAACCCGCCGATGCGTCTCGAAGTGTCGCAACCGGTGCTCGACTTCAAGGACATCGCGAAGATCCGCGAGATCGATCAGTACACGGGCGGCAAGTTCAGCTCGTATGAACTGAACATCTGCTATCCGGTGGCGTGGGGCAAGGAAGGCATCGAAGCGCGCCTCGCCTCGCTGTGCGCGGAAGCCGTGGACGCGGTCAAGTCCGGCTACAACATGCTGATCGTGTCGGACCGCAAGACCGATCGCGACAACGTGGCGATTCCGGCGCTGCTGGCCACCGCCGCGATTCACACGCACCTCGTGCAGCAAGGTCTGCGCACGAGCACGGGTCTGGTCGTCGAAACCGGCTCGGCGCGTGAAACGCACCACTTCGCGCTGCTCGCGGGCTACGGCGCGGAAGCCGTGCACCCGTACCTCGCAATGGAAACGCTCGGCCAGCTCGCAGCCGGCCTGAAGGGCGACCTGTCGCCGGAAAAGGCGGTCTACAACTTCACCAAGGCAGTCGGCAAGGGCCTGATGAAGGTCATGTCGAAGATGGGCATTTCGACCTACATGTCGTACACCGGCGCGCAGATTTTCGAAGCGGTCGGCCTGGCTGAAGACCTGGTGGTGAAGTACTTCAAGGGCACCTCGTCGAAGGTGGGCGGCATCGGTCTGTTCGACGTGGCGGAAGAAGCTATCCGTCTGCACCGCGAAGCGTTCGGCGACAACCCGATTCTCGCCAACATGCTCGACGCAGGCGGCGAATACGCATACCGCGTGCGCGGCGAAGAACATATGTGGACGCCGGACGCGATCGCCAAGCTGCAACACTCGGCGCGCAGCAACTCGTACCAGACGTACAAGGAATACGCGCATCTGATCAACGATCAGACCAAGCGCCACATGACGTTCCGCGGCCTGTTCGAATTCAAGTTCGATCCGACCAAGGCCATCCCGCTCGACGAAGTCGAACCGGCGAAGGAAATCGTCAAGCGTTTCGCCACCGGTGCAATGTCGCTGGGCTCGATCAGCACGGAGGCTCACGCCACGCTGGCAATCGCCATGAACCGTATCGGCGGCAAGTCGAACACGGGTGAAGGCGGCGAGGACGTGAACCGTTACCGCAACGAGTTGCGCGGCATTCCGATCAAGAACGGCGACACGATGAAGTCCGTGATCGGCGACGAAGTGATCGTGGACATTCCGCTGAAGGCGGGCGATTCGCTGCGCTCGAAGATCAAGCAGGTGGCGTCGGGCCGTTTCGGCGTGACGGCGGAATACCTCGCGTCCGCTGATCAGATCCAGATCAAGATGGCGCAGGGCGCAAAGCCGGGTGAAGGCGGTCAGCTGCCGGGCCACAAGGTGTCGGAATACATCGGCAAGCTGCGTTACTCGGTGCCGGGCGTCGGCCTGATTTCGCCGCCGCCGCACCATGACATCTACTCGATCGAAGATCTGGCGCAGCTGATTCACGATCTGAAGAACGCCAACTCGGCGGCCAGCGTCTCGGTGAAGCTGGTGTCCGAATCGGGCGTCGGCACGGTTGCCGCAGGTGTGGCCAAGGCCAAGGCCGATCACGTCGTGATCGCCGGTCATGATGGCGGCACGGGAGCGTCGCCGCTGTCGTCGGTGAAGCATGCCGGCACGCCGTGGGAACTGGGTCTGGCAGAAACGCAGCAAACGCTGGTGCTGAACCAGTTGCGCGGCCGTATCCGCGTGCAGGCCGACGGTCAGATGAAGACCGGCCGCGACGTCGTGATCGGCGCGCTGCTCGGCGCGGACGAGTTCGGTTTCGCGACGGCGCCGCTCGTCGTCGAAGGCTGCATCATGATGCGCAAGTGCCATCTGAACACCTGCCCGGTCGGCGTCGCGACGCAAGATCCGGTGCTGCGTGCGAAGTTCCAGGGCCAGCCGGAACACGTCGTGAACTTCTTCTTCTTCGTTGCAGAAGAAGCGCGCGAAATCATGGCGCAACTGGGCATTCGCAAGTTCGAAGACCTGGTCGGCCACGCCGAACTGCTCGATACGAAGAAGGGCATCGAACACTGGAAGGCGAAGGGTCTCGACTTTTCGCGCGTGTTCTATCAGCCGCAAGTCTCGGCGGAAGTGGCGCGCAAGCATGTCGACGTGCAGGACCATGGTCTGGACAAGGCACTCGACCACACGCTGATCGAAAAGGCGAAGGCGGCGATCGAGAAGGGCGAGCACGTCTCGTTCATCCAGCCGGTGCGTAACGTGAACCGTACGGTCGGCGCGATGCTGTCCGGCACGATCGCGAAGAAGTACGGCCACGACGGCCTGCCCGACGACACGATTCACATCCAGTTGAAGGGCACCGCGGGTCAGAGCTTCGGCGCGTTCCTCGCGAAGGGCATCACGCTGGATCTGGTCGGCGACGGCAACGACTATGTCGGCAAGGGCCTGTCGGGCGGCCGCATCATCATCCGTCCGACCAACGATTTCCGCGGCAAGTCGGAAGAGAACATCATCTGCGGCAACACGGTGATGTACGGCGCGATCGAAGGCGAGTCGTTCTTCCGCGGCGTGGCAGGCGAGCGTTTCTGCGTGCGTAACTCGGGCGCGACGGCGGTTGTCGAAGGCACGGGCGACCACGGTTGCGAATACATGACGGGCGGCACGGTGGTCGTGCTCGGCGAAACGGGCCGTAACTTCGCGGCCGGCATGTCGGGCGGCATCGCCTACGTGTACGACCCGGACAACTCGTTCGCGGGCAAATGCAACAAGTCGATGGTCGCGCTCGATCCGGTCTTGCAAACGGCCGAACAGGAACGCACGGTCGACAAGGGCCTGTGGCACACCGGCACGACCGACGAAGCGCTGCTCAAGGGACTCATCGAGCGTCACTTCCAGTTCACGGGCTCGCCGCGTGCGAAAGCGCTGCTCGAAAACTGGGACGCGTCGCGCCGTCAATTCGTGAAGGTGTTCCCGACCGAATACAAGCGCGCGCTGGGCGAAATGGCCGCGAAGAAGGCGAACAAGGAAGTGCTGGCCGCCTGATTCGCAACGCTGTTCATCAGCAAGACGTCACCTTTAGCCGTACCCGCCGCGTGCGACCGATCCACGGTGCCGCGCGGCGGGTGTAGATCACCCCACCTGATTAGATAGAGAAGAGAACCACATGGGCAAGGCAACCGGTTTTCTCGAGTTCGAACGCCGCCACGAGGCGTACGAAGCTCCGCTCACGCGTGTGAAGCACTACAAGGAATTCGTCGCCGCATTGACCGACGACGAAGCCAAGATTCAAGGCGCACGTTGCATGGACTGCGGCATTCCGTTTTGCAACAACGGCTGCCCGGTGAACAACATCATTCCGGACTTCAACGACCTGGTGTTCCATCAGGATTGGAAGAACGCGATTGAAGTGCTGCACTCCACCAACAACTTCCCCGAGTTCACGGGCCGCATCTGCCCGGCACCGTGCGAAGCGGCGTGCACGCTCGGCATTAACAACGACCCGGTCGGCATCAAGTCGATCGAACACGCGATCATCGACAAGGCATGGACCGAAGGCTGGGTCGCTCCGTTGCCGCCGAAGCACAAGACCGGCAAGAAGGTCGCCGTGGTCGGATCCGGCCCCGCTGGGTTGGCCGTCGCGCAGCAACTCGCGCGCGCGGGGCACGATGTCACCGTGTTCGAAAAGAACGACCGCATCGGCGGGTTGCTGCGTTACGGCATTCCCGACTTCAAGCTGGAGAAGTGGCTGATCGATCGCCGCATGCGTCAGATGGAAGCCGAAGGCGTGACGTTCCGCGCCAACGTGTTCATCGGTAAAGCGGATTCGCTGCCGGCCTATATCGGCAACACGGCGAAGGAAACCATCACGCCGGATCAGTTGAAGGAAGAGTTCGACGCGGTCGTGATCGCGGGCGGTTCGGAAACGCCGCGCGATCTGCCGGTGCCGGGCCGTGAGCTGGAAGGCATCCACTACGCGATGGAATTCCTGCCGCAACAGAACAAGGTCAATGCCGGTGACAAGGTCGCGAACCAGTTGCTCGCGAAAGGCAAGCATGTGGTCGTGATCGGCGGCGGCGATACGGGTTCGGACTGCGTGGGCACGTCGAATCGTCATGGCGCGAAGAGCGTCACGCAATTCGAACTGCTGCCGCAGCCGCCGGAAGAAGAGAACAAGCCGCTCGTGTGGCCTTACTGGCCGATCAAGCTGCGCACGTCGTCGTCGCATGACGAAGGCTGCTCGCGCGATTGGGCGGTCGCGACCAAGCGTCTCGAAGGCAAGAACGGCAAGGTCGAGAAGCTGATCGCGGCGCGCGTCGAGTGGAAGGACGGCAAGATGCAGGAAGTGCCGAACTCGGAATTCGAAATGAAGGCCGATCTGGTGTTGCTCGCCATGGGCTTTACGCAGCCGGTGTCGCCGGTGCTGGAAGCGTTCGGCGTCGACAAGGATGCGCGTGGCAACGTGCGTTCGTCGACCGAAGGCGACAAGGCGTATTACACGTCGGTGGACAAGGTGTTCACCGCGGGCGACATGCGTCGCGGCCAGTCGCTGGTGGTGTGGGCGATTCGCGAAGGCCGCCAGTGCGCGCGTTCCGTCGACGCGTTCCTGATGGGTCATTCGGAACTGCCGCGCTAAACGTCTCCGGCCGGTTTTCGCGCCTTGGCGCCAGAACCGGCCACTGCTTGCAGGAAGAGGTGGAGACGACACTGTGCCGCGTCAGCGGCGCATCGAGCGGTGAAAAAACAAAACCGGGCACCTGAGAGGGTGACCCGGCTTTTCTATTTCGGCGCGCAACGACGCTACGTGCCTGACTTGCGATAGCGCGCCAACGTCAGTCCGTCCAGATCGATCTCCGGCTTGCGGTGCGTGATCAGATCCGCGACCACGCGCCCCGAACCCATCGACATCGCCCAGCCCGTCGAGCCGTGCCCGAGGTTCAACCACAGTTTCTCGATGCCGGACGGGCCGAGTAGCGGCGCGCCATCGGGCGTCATTGGACGGCGGCCCACCCAGAAATGTGCGGACGTGGGATTGGCCGCGTGCGGGAACCAGTCGCTGAGCACTTTCATCAGCGTTTGCAGGGCCTGTTCGCGCAAGGTGGTTTCACGATTGCCGAGTTCGGCGGTGCCGGCCACCCGCAGGTTGTCGCCGAAGCGAGTATTCGCCGTCTTCAGCGATTCGTCCATCAGCGCGGCGTGCGGGGCTTTCTCGTCATCGGTGACGGGCAGCGTCGCCGAATAGCCTTTCACGGGATAAAGCGGCACCTTCACGCCGAGCCGCGCGAGCAGCGTGGCACTGTCGACGCCCAGCGCCACCACTACCGCATCCGCATGCAGCATCTCGGCGCCGCGCTCGCTCTCGATACGCACCGCGCGCACCGCACCGCCTTGCACATCGAGCGACGTGACGCGCGTGTCAAAACGAAAGCGCACGTCGTTGCGCTCGCAGATTGCGCGCAGTTCACGGGTGAAGCGGGCGCAATCGCCGGCTTCGTCGTCGGGCAGATAGAGGCCCGCGAGCGGCGCCTGACGCGCCCAGCGCAAGCCCGGCTCGATCTCGACACACTGCGCCGCGCTGACTTCCCGGTGCGCAATGCCGGCGTCACGCAGCACGGCGAGCGCCGGCTGCGCGAGTTCGACGTCGTACTCGCTGCGGAACAACTGCAGATAGCCCTGGCTGCGGCCATAGTCGAACGGATGGCGGCTGCGGAATTCGTGTAGAGACTCGCGGCTGTAGTAGGCAATACGCTGCATGCGCTGCTTGTTGACGCGAAACCGTTCGAGATCGCATTCACGCAGCCAGCGCGCAATCCAGCGCCACTGGGCCGGGTCGAAGGTCGGGCGGAAGATCAGCGGCGAGGCCGGCTTGAACAGGTATTTGAGAATCTTCGCCGGCATGCCGGGCGCGGCCCAAGGCGTCACATAGCCCGGCGCGATCACGCCCGCATTGCCGAAACTGGTGGAGAGCGCGACGTCCGGCTCGCGCTCGATCACGGTGACTTCGCAGCCCTGCTGGCGCAGGTAAAAAGCGGTGGCGACGCCGATCACGCCGCCGCCGAGAACAATCGTTTTCATGTGTGTGTAGGGCGGATTCAGGCGGCAGGGCGGGTAGCCCCGAGCACCTTGCCCTTGGTCTCAGGCAGACACACCGCGGCGACGATCACGAGCAGATAACCGGAGCCCGCCACGATGCCCATTGCCTTCACCAGTGTCATGGTTTGGGACAGTGTACCGACCAGAATCGGAAAGAATGAGCCGAGTCCGCGCCCGAGGTTGTAGCAGAAGCCTTGTCCCGAGCCGCGTATCGCATTCGGATAGAGCTCCGACAGATACGCACCCACGCCCGCGAAAATCCCTTGCACCACGATGCCGAGCGGAAAGCCGAGCGCGAGCATCATGCCGTCGGTAATGGGCAGCATGGTGTAGACCATGCCGAGCACGAACGAGCCGATGGCGAACAGCACGAACGACGCGCGCCGGCCGATCTTGTCGCACAGAATGGCGCCGACGATATACCCCGTGAACGAGCCGACGATCAGCACGATCAGATAGCCACTCGTGTTGAACACCGACAGATGGCGCACGGTCTTCAGATAGGTCGGCAGCCAGGTGGTAATTGCGTAATAGCCGCCGAGCATGCCGGTGCACAGCGCGCTGCCGAGCAGGGTGGTTCTGAGGTGAGCGGCCGAGAAGATTTGCAGGAAGTGCGAGGTGTCGAAACCACTTTCGCGGGCCCGGCGCGTTTCGAGAAAGATATCCGGATCGCTCACGTTGCGGCGAATGTAGATGATCCACGCAGCGGGAAGCAGGCCGATCCAGAAGCATGCGCGCCAGGCGTACTGTTCCGGCAGCAGCGCGAAGAAGGCCCAGTAAATGATCGCCGCAGCCGCCCAGCCGAACGACCAGCTGCTTTGCACGGTGCCCACGGCTTTCGCGCGATGCTGAGGCGAGCGAATGGTTTCGGCCATCATGATCGTCACGACCGACCATTCACCGCCGAAGCCGATGCCCTGTAACGTGCGCGTGGTGAGCAGTTGCCAGAACGAATGGGTGAAGCCGGACAGAAAGGTGAACAGCGCGAAGGTGGCGATGGTCCACTGCAGCACGCGGATGCGGCCATAGCGGTCGGCGAGAATGCCGGCGAGCCAGCCGCCCACCGCCGACGAGATCAGCGAACTGGTGGCGATCATGCCGGCTTCGCTCTTGGTCATGCCCCATGTCGCGATCAGCGTCGGAATGAGGAAGGAGTAAATCATGAAGTCGAAGGCATCGACTGCGTAGCCGCCGAATCCGGCGTACAGGGTGCGGCGCTCGCGCTGGGTCAGTTCGGTGAACCATTGGAGAGAAGGCATTTTTGTTGTGGTCTCCAGGACTTGTCGGCCGGCCGTGGGCACGAAGGTGGGGTGTTTGTATTCTACGGGGCGGAGGATAGTGGGGCCAGTCATGCTCAAAAATGGCCCGCGTTCCTTACCAACTACTACCGTGTAACCCAAAATATATCGAGCGTGGTTACACTGCGTGCGCAGCGCCGATGCTGCGATTCGCCTTCTCCGCCTCTCACCTCCGCGCCAGCCACGCCTAATGCCCGCCACCGCAAAAACCTGCTCGCCGTCCCGTCTCTCCGCGAGCACGTTTGTGCGGCCGCCGCAGATATCGGCCCACGAGACCATGGCATCGCGCCGGTGCTTTCTGAAGCGCTCAGCCGGCGTCCTGCTGATCTCCGGCGTGGGCGGCTCGCTGCTGTCCGCGTGCGGCGGCGGCAACCTCAGCGATGATTCGCCGGCAACGCCGCGCCTTGCGTCGGTCAGCAACTTCCGCGACGTCGCCGGAGCGGTACCGTATCCGACCGTCGACGGCAGGCAGATGCGCCGCGGCGTGTTCTATCGCGCGAACGTATTGACGCTCGACGCCGCCGACCAGGCCACGATCGACCGGCTCAGCATTGCATCGGTCTACGATCTGCGCACGCCGGCGGAAATCGCGCGAACCGCCGATATTCTGCCGGGCGGTGCGACAGCCCAGACGCTCAACGTGCTGGGCACCGCCGACTTCGTCGCGCCGGCCTTCGACACGGCGGCGGCCGCGGTCGCGTTCATGGAAGCGCAGGCGCGCGGCTACGTCACCGGCGCCGCCCAGCGCGCCGCTTACGGTGGGCTCCTAACAAGTCTGGCCGACGGTCCCGGCGCGCAACTGCTTCACTCCAGCGCGGGCAAGGATCGCGCGGGTTGGGTCGCCGCGCTCCTGCTCAGCATCGCGAACGTGCCGCTCGACGTGATCATGCGGGACTATCTGTTGAGCAACGTCTATCTGGCGCCGTGGATCAAGGCGCAAACCGACGCGCTGCGCGCGCAGGCCGGCGACGCTGTCGCTTCCGTCCAGGCGCCGTTGTTGAGTGTTCAGGAAAATTATCTGCAGGCCGGGTTCGATCAGGTGCAGGCGAGCTACGGGACGATGTCGAGCTATCTGACACGAGGCCTCGGCCTCTCGCAGAGGACGATCGATACCTTGCAGCGCCGCCTCGTGATCTGAACCACAAGAGCCTTGCGTTCACCGAAGGCAAAAAAAACCGCCCCAAACGACAGGGCGGATAGAGAAGGGCGGCATCGAGGTTGCCGGGGGCGACTATAAAGCCGCCGCGCCTGTGAAAGAGCCTCCAGTAAGGGCGCGTAAGCGCGTCCGGCCGTGCTCACGCCAGCGCCTGCACCACGGGCAATTCGATCCGCACTTCCAGACCGCCCTGCGCGTGATTGCGCACATGACAGCGTCCGCCGCGATCGTGCGCGAGCCGCGCGACGATCGCGAGGCCGAGGCCGCAATGGCCTTCGCCGCCACGCGCGGCGTCGAGTCGCACGAACGGCTTCATGGCGGCCGCGATGCGGTCGTCGGGAATGCCGGGGCCGTGGTCGCGCACGCTGATCACCCAATGGCCATCGTGGCGCGCGGTGCCGATATCGACGGGCGGAGTGCCATGTTCGAGCGCGTTATCGACCAGATTCGTGACCAGCCGGTCGAGCAATGTGCGCGGCAGCGTAAACGACGAACCGGCGCGCAGATCGAGCGTGAACAGCGGCGTTTCGGTGCTGTCGCTGGCGGAGAACTGTTCCTGCAGAAAGTCGTCGACTTCGACCGGCGGCCCGGCTTCGGCGGACTGGCCCGCGAATTCGAGAAACTGCTGGACGATGTTGGTCAGCGAGTCGACATCGCGGATCAAACCGGCGCGTTCGTTTTCCGCCACCAATACGCTCGCGCGCAGCTTCAGGCGCGTGAGCGGCGCTTTCAGATCGTGCGCGACGCCGGCCAGCATCACGGCCTGGTCGTCGCCGGCTTCGTTCAAGCGCCGCATCATGTCGTTGAACGAACCGATCAGGTCGCGCAATTCGCGTGGGCCTTGCACTGTTACGGGTTCCGGGCGGCCGCCCGAGCCGAACGCACGCGCGGCGTCGGCGACGCGCGACAGCGGCCGCTGCATCTGCCACGCGACGAACACGGAAAGGATCAACGCGGCGAGCAGCATCGAAATCGATTCGATCAGAAAGCGCGGGCGCGGCGGTACGTCGACCGGCACGACGACCCAGTTCGATTTGCCGGGAAACAGCACCCACAACTGCGGCGGGCGCAGGTCGTCGACGGCGATACGGGTGCCGGGCGGCAGATTCTCGCGCAGATGCCGGCTCAGTTCGACCAGCGGATGATGCGTCGGCTCTTGCAGATGCACGCTAGCCGGCATGTTCCAGGTGGGCACGAGGTGCACGCGCATGGCGGGCGCTAGCGCGGCGCCTTTCATCGGCTCGCCGTTGACGGCCTGCAACACGAGCAGAATGCCGCGCGCGAAGCCGTCGATTTCATGACGCGGCGGCTGCATCACCACCAGCACGAACCAGCCGGCCTGAATCGCGAACAAGACCGCTGCCGAGAGTAACGCCATCCTGCCGAACAGCGTGTTCAGCGGGTTTTTCATGCGCTTGCGGCAGCCTCGTCGGCGAACGGCGTGCCGTCGGCGTCGGGCACGAACACATAGCCTTTGCCGCGCACCGTTTGCACGTAGCAGGGATTGGACGGATCGTCTTCGATCACGCGGCGCAGGCGCCAGATCGGCACGTCGAGGCTGCGGTCGCGGAAAGCGAGGTTGTCGCGATGCACGAGATCGTGAATCAGCACGCGCGAGAGCACCTTGTACGGATTGTTGACGAAGATCTTCAGGAGCGCGAACTCACTGTCGCGCAGCGGCAGCTTCGAATTGTCCCGGCACAGCGAACGGGTTGCGAAATCGAGTTCGAACGGGCCGAAGCGATACGGCTTGCGGGCTTCCGGCGCGCTCGTGGTGGACGGCCCACGCCGGCGCAACACGGTGTGGATGCGCGCGAGCAATTCGCGTGGATCGAACGGCTTGGTCAGGTAGTCGTCCGCGCCGAGCGAGAGCCCGACAATGCGGTCGGCCACCGTGCCGCGCGCCGTCACGAAGATCACCGGAATGTCGTCGCCGGCGGCGCGCAGCGCGGTGAGCGCGCGCAGGCCGTCGGTGTTCGGCATCATGATGTCGAGCACGACGACCGACGGCCGTTCACGCTCGAGCCGGCGCTGGAGATGGGTGCCGTCGTGCAGCACGGACGCGTCGAAGCCGTTCGATTGCAGAAACTTGCAAAGCAGATCGCGTACGACCGGATCGTCGTCGACGATGAGGACCTGTGGATTCATGGCGAAATTTTAGACTGGCGCGTGCAACGCGCGTCCGACTCTTTTCTTACCAATGCTTACGTCACGCCGCGCCGCTGCGGGCGATGCGCTTGTCAGGCCCGCCACACAAGGCTCGCGGCATATTTCAGCGCGGCCATGTTCGGCAATGCGCGCAGCCATGCTGCCACTCCCTTCGCATAGCCAACATTCCTCCGAAGAAAGACTCTGTGCCTATTTGAAAGCGACCGCAACGGCGCGCAACGGCTCGTAAGAACCGCCGGAAAGCGCGCTTTCCTTCATGCATCGGCGCTGGCCGCCCGGCGGGATGATTCGTCGTGCAGTACGTTGCGCCGCATGCTGAAAACAGCCTAACGCCTTGGGCCCACGGCAGGCGGCGTGAAATCGAAACCTAGCGCCACGCGAGGCTCATCATGACCGTTCCCAGCAATCTCTCATCCACCCGCTTTTCGTCCCTGGCGGCGACGCCGCCAGCAGGCAGGCCCGCAGCCGCCAACAACTCGGGCTCCGCTGCGCAGCCGCGGGAGTCCGCCGGCCAGGCGCAGCCGTCGCTGCCCGCCGGGCTCGTCGGCCACCATGTCAATACGACAGCCTGACCTCCTGAGGCCCGTGTGTCGACCCCGAGAATCCTTCATCGCTTCATGCGTGTCGCCGCGTGGTTGACGCTCGGCGCGGCGCTGCTGCCCCTGGGTGGCTGCGCCGTCGCCGCGCTGCCGTGCCGGCTGACTTCGGCCACGCTGAAAATCATCCCGGTGGTTGGCCATGCCGCGGCCTCGCCGTTCGACATGTGTTCATCCGCCATCGACTGAATCATGACACTCAAACGGATTGCCTGCGCGCTAGCGTTACTGGGCGGCGTGTTCTCGTTGACTGCGCAAGCGCAGCCGCTCGTGCGGGAGGCGAGTGCGGCGAGTGCCGCAACGAAAGAGCCTCCCGCCGACGCGCGGCGGCGCTCGCCAGACGCGCCATTCGCGTTTCGAGGCGTGGCGCTCGGCATCACGCTCGACGAATTCCGCGCCGGCTCGACCGTGCGGGCCACGCCGCTCGGCAGCGTGCCGGTCTGCGAGACGGACGTGCAGGCAGGCGCGCTCGGCATGCGGCTCAAGTCGCACGACAGCCTGACGGTGGCGTGCCGCTGGGCGCATCGCGCGGACAACGGCTGGGAGGTGTCGCAAGCGGTGGTCGACGGCGCGCCCGCGCTGGAGCATGTGCTGCGTTTCGCGCGTGTGGACGGACAAAGCGCGCTGCGTCTGTACGAGATTTCTTTCGTGATCGACGAGATCACCGCCGACGACTTGCGCGAAGCGCTCGCGGACCGATACGGGCCGCCGCGTCTCGCGACGCGGACCGTGTCGGCGTCGTCGGGCGCGATGCCCACGTATGTCTGGGAAAACGCCGTGAGTTCGATCACGTTGTGCTTTCTGCCGGGCACACGCAACGGCACGCTCACCTATTTGCTGAAGGGCTCGGATGCGTGGGTGAAGTCTGTGGTGCGGCAGTGGCAGGCGAGCGGCGCGGAGGCTGGTTGATGAGCGGCATTGAGTGGGGCCGCAAGGCCCGTTTCGAACCCGGCCGACCCGGCCAAGGAGTAGGTATGACTGCGGGCATGACTGCGCTACGTCTCACTGTCGCGCTAGGCGCGGCGATCTGCGTTGCGGCTTGCGGGAGCACGCAGCAAAGCTCGATCGTCGATACGCCGATGGCGCCGCCGCTTGCCTCGGCGCCACTGAACGTCAACACGCAAGGCGCGATCTATCAGGCCGGCAGTCCGCTGCTCCTGTACGAGACGCCGCGTGCCCAACATATCGGCGATGTATTGACGATCCGTCTCTCGGAATCGTATAGCGGCAATAACAGCGCGACCGCGGCGGCGAGTCGCTCGAGCAGCATTACCGCCGACGCCGCCGACCATTCCACCAACGCTGCCGCGCGCCTTGCGCGACTGTTCAACATCGGCTCGGCGAGCACCGAATACAAAGGGCAGGGCAGTCTCACCGATGCGAGCGGCATGAGCGGCACGCTCGCTGTCACCGTGATCGGCACGATGTCGACCGGCAACCTCGTGGTGTCGGGCGAGAAGGTCATTGCGATGAGCGGCAACCGCGACAGGTTGCGCCTGTCGGGCATCGTCAATCCTAAGGATATCGAAGCGGGCAACTACGTGGCGTCGAGCAAGGTTGCGAACGCGCGTATCGAACAGGCCGGTGTGGGGATGGTGTCCGACGCCACGACCATGGGCTGGCTGCAAAGAATGTTCATGAGCGTGCTGACGTTCTGAGCACGTTCTGAGCCGTCGACGCATTGCGAACCTGCCAGCCAGGAGGTGCGATAGCCATCGCACCTCGCGTCACATGCTAGGCCGGCGGCGCACCGCGTTCGGCCGCACCGATTTCACCGTCCGGCACGAACACGTAGCCGCGTCCCCACACGGTTTGCACATAGCGTGGCTCGGACGGATCGACTTCGATCAGCCGGCGCAGACGCCAGATCGACACATCAAGGCTGCGATTGCGATGTATCTCGCTGTTGCCGTGCAGTTTCTCCAGCAACTGCGCGCGCGTGAGCACGGTCATCGCGTGGGTGACGAATATCTTGAGCATGGCGAATTCGCTCGAACGCAGCGCAATGCGCTCGCCTTCGTGACGCAATTCGCGCGCCGGGAAATTCACTTCGAAACGGCCGAAGCGATACGGCGCGCGCTGCTCCGGCGCGCTCGGAGCAATCACGCTGCGACGGCGCAGCACGGTGCGAATCCGCGCAACCAGTTCGCTTGGTTCGAAGGGCTTGCCGAGATAGTCGTCCGCGCCGAGTTCTAGGCCGATCACGCGATCGATCGGATCGGCACGCGCGGTCAGCAGAATCACGGGAATGTCGTCGCCGGCCACGCGCAACGCGCGCAACGCGCTGATGCCGTCGAGTTGCGGCATCATGATGTCGAGGACGATCAGGTCGGGCCGCTCGTCCTGCAATTTGCGCTGCAGGCCGAGGCCATGTTCGAGCGTGTCGACCTTGAAGCCGCGCCCTTGCAGATATCCGCTGACGAGTTCACGTATCACGGGATCGTCGTCGACGACCAGAATGGATGGGTTCATTCAGGTCATCTTAGAGAACCGCGCGTGCGCAGCAAAGCGCGTCACGCTTTCGAATCCTTTCCCCTGTAAGAGAAAGCAAGCGATCTGTGCGCCTAGTTCGCCTGGGAAGTCTGAATGGTCTGTGGCGGCTGGCGAGAGAAGTCGGTTCGATCGACGACCATTCGCTCGATCAGGCCATTGAGCTTGGTCGATGCCGAAGAGAAGCGGTCGGTGTTCAGGCCCCCGGTCTGATAGCGGGCGGTGACGAGAATACGGCCGTTCTGAATCAGCGTCAGGTCGATGATCGACAGATACTGGATCGTTTCGTCGCTGAACGAACGGCGGCCGTAATCGATCGCGGCGTTGTAGACGAGCCGCGCCTCGCAACCGGCGGGCGACGTGCCCGGATTGTAGACTTCCGAACGAATGCCTCGCCGGTCGAGCGCGAGTTGCAGCGCCGGCACGAAATCGCCGACCGACACGTTCTGATTCACTTCGATGCAGACGTTGCGCAAGTCAGCCGGCCGGCCGTTGACGAAGGTCGGCGATGAATAGTTCGCCGCGATCGCGTAGCCCGCCTGAATCACCGAACCGGTGGCGTCGGCGGCCTGAATCAGCGTCCACGCGCAGCCGTTCAGGCCGACCGCCAGCGTGGCGGAGACGGCGAGCCACGCGCAGGGACGCTTCAACATGCGCCACGCAGCCCGCGGGGCTCGCGTGAATGCGTGGGCGGGCATGCTCGGCATGAAGGTCATGAGGCGGCGCCAGGTGACGGTCGGTGAATTCCGTAAATCACAGTGGACAACGGCGATCAGGCTCACGTTCAGCGCGTGACGCGCAGGCGCAATTCGTTTTGCCCTTGCACGCTTGCCGTGACGCTGACGCGCCGCGCGGGGGTGGTCACGATGAAATGCTGGCGCGTTGGCGTATTGATGTCGTGCACGACGTTCGGGAAGCAGGCAGCGATGTCGGCGCCGAATTCTTCCAGCGGATCGGAGACGACGCCGTCCGCTTGCCAGTGCGCGCGCCAGTGGCAGTCGTAGGCATGCGAGTTGGCGCGGCAGTCGTCGGCGCTTTCTGTGCCCGGCAGTTGTGCGGCGGCTTGGGTCTGCAACTGCCGGAAATCAGCGGCGTCGACGATGTGCTTGAGCGCGGGGCAAACGTCGGCGGGCTCGTTAGCCGGGTTAGCCTGGTTCGCTTGTGCCGCATAAGCGGCGCTCGTGACGAGCAGCGCGCCAAGAGCAAGCGCGAGACGCGGGGTCAAAGGATGGGAGCGGCGATCGAATGACATGTCGGGAATCCAGTAGCGGTGAATGACGTGGGGCAGGACGTGGTACGGCCCGCACGACTATCGTCGCCGCCGGAGGGCATTTTCAAAGCGCGGAACAGCTTGCCCGCTTCGCAAATGCTTTCGAACTCTTCTCGCGTGTTTCGGAATGTTGCGCCGCGTTGCGTTGCGTTGCTTTGCGCGGCGTGGCGTGCGGTGCGTCGCTCAGCCGAGAGTCAGGCCGCCGTCGACGTGGATTACCTGGCCGGTGATGTGGCGCGCTTCGTCGGAGAGCAGGAATGCGATCAGCGCGGCGATATCCGTGGGCTCGGCGACATGGCCGAGCGGCGTCGCTTCGGCGGCGCGAGTCCACACCGATGCATTATCGGCACTCGGTCCGCGATCTTTACGGGTAAAGCCGGGTGCCACGCAATTGACTGTCACGCCGTGCGGCGCGAGTTCCGCAGCCGCGGTTTTCGCCAGCGATTCGAGCGCCGCTTTCGCGGCGGCCGTTGCGGCAAACGGCGCGTCCGCGCGGTAGCGATGCGCGACGAACGAGCTGAGCGCGACCACGCGGCCGCGCTTCGACGTCTCCAGTGCGGGTGTCGCACGTTTGACGAGTGCCGCGAACGCGGCCGGCATGGCCGCGAAGGCTGCGCTCAACGCGTCGGCATCGAGCGCATTCAGCGTTTGGCGCTGCGCGTGTCCGGCGTTGGCGACCAGTTGATCGAGCGCGCCGAAGTTCGCCAGCGTTTGATGGATCACGTGTTCCGCGGCGCCGCGTTCGGCTAGATCGCCGAACACCGTCGCGCAGCGTGCGCCGTTCGCGCTGCAATCGGCGGCGACTTGCGCGAGTCGTTGGCGCGCTTCGTGATCGGCGCCGCGTGCGTGCAGCATCAGGGCCGAGCGCGGCGCGGCGATGCGTCGGGCCAGTGCGGCGCCAATGCCGGAGCCGGCGCCGGTGATCAGCGCGACACGCTCGAATCCGGCGCTGCCCGCGTCGTTCAGGTCGGCGATGGCGCTTATGTCGCTCATGCGGCGATCGCTTCGTCCGAGCGCTCGACGTCGAGCGTCTCGTCGTGGAACGCAGCGAGCGACTCGCGATGCGCGACACTGACAATCGCCGCCTTCGGCAGCCGTTCCGTGAACAGGCGATACAGGCGCGCCTCGTTGTCCGCGTCGAGCGCGCTGGTCGCTTCGTCGAGGAACAGATAGTCCGGCTTGTGCAGCAACACGCGCGCGGCGGCGAGGCGCTGTTGCTCGCCCGGCGAGAGAATGCGGGTCCAGTGCCCCGATTCCTGCAGACGGTCCGCGTATTCCGACAGATGGCAGACGACGAGCGCTTCGCGGCATTCGTCGTCGGTGTAGGTGTCCACGGAGGATGGGTAGGCGAGCGCCGCCTTGAGGGTGCCGATCGGCATGTAGCTGACCTGCGGGATGAACATGATGCGCGCGTTGACCGGTGCGTCGATCGAGCCGTCGCCGAACGGCCACAGGCCGGCGAGGGCGCGCATCAGCGTGCTCTTGCCCGAACCCGACGGGCCGCGCACCAGCCAGCGCGAGCCCGGCCGGATCGCCACATCGCGAATGCGCGACAGCGGGTTGCCGTTAGGCAGGGCGAGTTTGAGGCCCTCGGTGGAGAGCTGGTCTTCGTCGACGAAATGCAGATTGATGCCGCCGTGCGCGGTTGCCGGCGAGACCGATTCCTTCAGCCGCGGTGCGTGCACGACGCGCTTGAATTCACGCAACCGGTTCACGGTGGCGCGCCATTCGACCAAGGTGCCGTAACTGTTGATGAACCACGAGAACGAGTCGCTGACGGTGCCGAATGCGCTGGAAATCTGCATCAGCACACCGAACGTGAAGGCGCCGGCGAAGTAGCGGGGCGCGGCGACCACCAGCGGAAAGATGATCGCGATCTGGCCGTAGAAGCTCAGCACGAACGTGAGGCGCTTGGTGTACTTCATCACCTGCCACCAGTTGTCGCGGATGCGGCCGAACAGCGAGTGTGCGTTCTTCTTCTCGGTTTCCATACCGTTGTAGAAGGCGATCTGCTCGGCGTTTTCACGCAGACGGATCAGGCCGAAACGGAAATCCGCCTCGACTTTCTGCGCCTGGTAGTTGATCGGCACGAGCGGATGGCCGACCTTCTGGATGATCAGCGAACCGACCACGGCGTAGAGTGCCGCCGCCCACACCATATAGCCGGGGATCTCGATCGGCATGCCGCCGAGCGAAATGGTCAGCGCGCCGGCAAGCGACCACAGGATCGTGATGAACGACACCAGCGTGACGACCGTGGAGAGCAGGTCGAGCGTGAGTGAAAGGGTGCTGGTGGCGAACGATTGCAGGTCGTCGCTGATCCGCTGGTCGGGGTTGTCGGCGAGGCGGTCGCGCTCGATCCGGTAGAACGCGCTGTCATTCAACCACTCGTTCAGGTAGCGCGTGGTCAGCCACTGGCGCCAGCGAAAGCCGAGCATCTGGCGCAGGTAACGGCCGTACACCGCGAGGATGATGAAGCCGAACGCGAGCCCCGAGAACACCATCAGCAGGTGCGGGAAGTCATGCACGTTCTTGGTTTGCAGCGCGTTGTAGAAGTCGGCGCTCCAGCGATTCAGGCGCACGTTGATCCACACCACGAGCAGATTCATCACGATGATCGCGATGAGCAGGCCCCATGCCGTTTTTCGTTCTTCGGAAACCCAGTAGGGTTTGATCAGGCTCCAGGCGGAGACTTTTTCGTCGGGCGGCAGCGCGGGGCTGGCAGTGGTATTCGGTGTCATGAGCATCCTGAAGTAGTGCTGGCCCATTAGGGGCTGACCCATGTGGGGCTGACCCATCGGGGCAGGTCCGTCTGCGGGCTGCCCTGCGGCGGGTTTGCGGTACAGGCCCGGGCGTCGTGCTCGACGAACGCACGCGCGGGTGAGCGTCCGATTCTGGCGCGAAGCCCTTAAGCGAAAATTAAGTTGCGCCGCGAGGCCTCGCCCCGATACCGCGCGAACGCGGCGTGGCCGTCTGGTGCGCCGGCCGCGCCGCGTTCGTGCGGCATCTGTGCTGGCATTGTGCCAGAGCACCGCCCCAGGCCGTATTGATTAAGCGAAAGATGGTGCCGGATCAAACCGCGTGCGGCGCGGCGGGGCGCTGGTTTGCGGGGGGCGCGTCTTTTATGGTCTAATGGACTTCGACGAAACAGGGGTGCTTCGCGCCACAGGCGGCATGGTTTTCATGCTGCGGCGGCGAGGCTGAGAGAGACCCTTTGCACCCGATCCGGGTAATACCGGCGCGGGAAGTTTCCGGAAGCAGCCAGTCTTCCATTCCCCGCCGGGCGGCGTTAGTCATTGGAACGCGCATTGCCCGGCCGGCCTCACCCGCCGGTTTCGTCCTGGGTACGTGCGTTTTGTTGGCCGTACGGAAAGGACTCGATGACCGCCTATTCTTCAGATATGTGTTTTGCTCTTCGGCACGCCGCTGGTGCGCCGTGCCGCTTTGCCTTTGCTTGCCATCCTGAATGGGAGTGCGCACGATGACGCGTTCTGCGCAACCCGATTTCGCCGTTCTCGGCGGTGGCCTGTGCGGGCGGCTGGTCGCGTGGCGTCTCGCCGGTGAGGGGCATCGCGTGGCGCTGTATGAGCGAGGCGATGCCGCCGGTTCGCAAGCCGCCGCGTGGGTCGCCGCGGCCATGCTTGCGCCGCTCGCGGAAGCCGCGAGTGCCGAGCTGCTCATCACGCGCCTTGGCGCGAGTTCGCTCGATACATGGCCGCAAGTGCTTGCCGAGTTGCCCGAGCCGGTGTTCTTTCAGCGCAATGGCACGCTGGTCGTCTGGCATCACGCCGACCGCACCGAAGCACCGCTGTTCGAGCGCCGCGTGCGCTCCAATGCGCCGGCTGAATTGCTGGACGGCGGTTTCGTCACGCTGTCGGGCGCGCAACTCGGCGCCGCCGAGCCCGCGTTGGCGGGCCGTTTCAATCAGGGCTGGCTGTTGCCACATGAAGGCCAGCTGGATAACCGTCAGGTGCTGAGCGCGCTGGCCGCGGGCCTCGCGCAACGTGGCGTCGAAACGCACTGGAATACGGCGGTCGACGATCACGCGCTGCCGCCCGCCCGCGTCACGATCGACTGCCGCGGCCTCGGCGCGAAGCCCGTGCTGCCCACGCTGCGGGGCATTCGCGGCGAAGTCGCGCGCGTGCATGCGCCCGGTATCAAGCTGACGCGGCCGGTGCGGCTGCTGCATCCGCGCTATCCGCTCTATATCGCGCCGAAGCAGGACGATCTCTACGTGATCGGCGCCACCGAAGTGGAAGGCGAGGACATGTCGCCGGTCAGCGTGCGCTCGGCGCTCGAACTGCTGAGCGCGGCGTTTTCCGTGCATCCCGGCTTCGGCGAGGCACGCATCCTCGAACTGAATTCGCAGTGCCGCCCAACTTTGCCGGACCACCGTCCGGCCTTGCTGTGGGATGGCGCGCAGACGCTGCGCGTGAACGGCCTGTACCGGCACGGCTACATGATCGTGCCCGAAGTCGCCGACGAAGCCGTGCGCTTCGCCGCGGCGCTGCTCGACGGCCGCATCGGCGACGCCGATGCTTTCGCCGACTGGCAGCGCGATGCGCGCTGGAGCGAGCTCTTTCAACTGGACGCCGCGCGGGAGCCGGCATGAGCGTTGCGCAAGTGGTCCACACCCAAACGAGCGCCGCATACCATGCCGCTTTCGCCATCGATTGAACCGTATTCGAACACCATGGACATTCATATCAATCAGAAGCCGTTGTCGCTACCCGAAGGCGCGACTGTCGCCGACGCGCTCGCCGCGTACGGCGCACGTCCGCCGTTCGCGGTCGCGCTGAACGGCGATTTCGTGGCGCGCACCCAGCATGCGGCGCGCGCGCTGCAGGCGGGCGACAAGCTCGATGTCGTGCAACCCGTGGCCGGCGGCTGAGCGCCTCGCCGGGATGCCCGATTGCAGGAAACCAAGGATTATGCAAATGACCTCCTCCCAAACTGCCGACGCGCTCACGCTCTACGGCCAGACCTTCGCGAGCCGTGTGCTGCTCGGCACCTCGCGCTATCCGTCGCTGCAATCGCTGTCCGATTCCATCGACGCGGCGCTCCCCGGCATGGTGACCGTCGCGCTGCGCCGGCAAATGAACGAAGGCGGCGCGGAAGCGGGCTTCTTCGACCTCCTCAAGCGCCACGGCGTACCGCTGCTGCCGAACACGGCCGGTTGCCTGACCGTCGGCGAGGCGGTGACGACCGCGCATATGGCGCGCGAAATCTTCGAAACCGAGTGGATCAAGCTCGAACTGATCGGCGACGACTACACGTTGCAGCCCGACCCGGTCGGCCTGATCGAAGCGGCCGCGCAACTGGTCAAGGACGGCTTCAAGGTGCTGCCGTACTGCACGGAAGATCTCGTGATCGGCCGCCGTCTGCTGGACGCCGGTTGTGAAGCGCTGATGCCGTGGGGCGCGCCGATCGGCACCGGCAAGGGCGTGATCAATCCGTACGGCCTGCGCGTGTTGCGCGAGCGGCTGCCGGACGTGCCGCTGATCGTCGACGCCGGACTCGGCGTGCCGTCGCATGCGGCGCAGGTCATGGAATGGGGCTTCGACGGCGTGCTGCTGAACACCGCCGTCTCACAGGCCACGCACCCCGACGCAATGGCGCGCGCCTTCGCGCTCGGCGTCGAAGCGGGCCGCCAGGCTTTTCTGGCGGGGCCGATGGCCGCGCGCGAAAGCGCGCACGCGAGCACGCCGGTGGTCGGCATGCCGTTCTGGCATCAAGACGGGAGCGCCGCATGACGCAGAGTTTGACATTGAAGGATCGCGACCTCTTCTGGCCGCCCGCCGACGAACTCACCGAAGCCGCCGAGCGCATCCGCGCCCGGCTGGGCGACTGGCCGCCGACGCATGCGCAGTGGCGCATCTGTCTGACCGCGCCGGAGGAACTGAACGGCGGCGACCTGATTTTGATTGCCGACGCGCAGCAGCACGGCGAACAGATGGCGCGCTGGCTGGTGCACGGCGCCGGCGTGATCGAAGCCGCCGAGGAAAAGGCCACGCTGCATCTGGGCGGTGAAAAATACCGCCTGGAAGGCCATCTGGCGGAAGACTGGATTCCCGCGCTGGCGGCTTTCCTCGACTGCGGTTTCGATCCGCATGACGCGCTGGTCCTGGCGCTGGCCTGGCGCGACGGCGACGAAACTCGTGCCGACGACGCTTTTCCCGCCGATATCAACCACTTCCCGCGTCTTGCCGGCTTGCCCGAGGCGCCGCCGCAGGCTTTTGCACGCTGTCCCGAGCGGCTCGGCCTGTATCCGGTGCTGCCGACCGCTGAATGGGTCGAACGGGTGGTGGGCTTTGGCGTGAAGACAGTGCAACTGCGCCGCAAATCCGCCGAACCCGCCGACGAACTGAAGCGCGAAATTGCTCGCTGCGTGGCCGTTGGCCGCCAGTACGACGCTCAGGTCTTCATCAACGACCACTGGCAGGCCGCGCTCGAAGCCGGCGCGTACGGCGTCCACCTCGGTCAGGAAGACGTGCATACGGCTGACCTCGCCGCGCTCGCGGCGGGAGGCGTGCGTCTCGGCCTGTCGACCCACGGTTTCTACGAAATTCTGAAAGCGCTGCATTTCCGGCCGAGCTACATTGCACTGGGCGCGGTGTTTCCGACCACCACCAAGGTCATGCCGACCGAGCCGCAGGGCCTGCGGCGTTTGGCCCGCTACGTGCGACTGCTCGACGGCGTCGTGCCGCTGGTGGCGATCGGCGGCATCGACCTGCAGGTGCTGCCCGACGTGCTGGCGACAGGCGTCGGCTGCGCGGCCGTGGTGCGCGCGGTAACGGAAGCGGCCGATCCGGCGGCGGCCGTTTCTGCACTGCAACAAGCGTTTACGCAATAATCGTGAGAATTGGTTAAGGGTCGGGGCAGCGTCACGGCAACTTTTGCACGGTGGCCCTATAATTCGCCTTCCGTGTAAAAGGACTGTCAGTTTCGTGTCTTCTTCCCCCGAGACCTTACTCGAGTTGCGCGACGTCGACTTCGGTTACGGCGACCGGCTCGTCCTGTCGAACCTGAATCTGCGCTTCAAGCGCGGCCAGGTGGTCGCGGTCATGGGCGGTTCGGGCTGCGGCAAGACCACGGTGCTGCGCCTGATCGGCGGCCTCGTGCGCGCGCAGCGCGGCGAGATCCTGTTCCACGGCCAGGACGTCGGCCGGCAAACGCGCGACGGCCTCTACGCGCTGCGGCGCAAGATGGGCATGCTGTTCCAGTTCGGCGCCCTGTTCACCGACATGTCCGTGTTCGACAACGTCGCCTTCGCGCTGCGTGAGCACACCGACCTTCCCGAAGAACTGATCCGCGATCTGGTGCTGATGAAGCTCAACGCGGTCGGCTTGCGCGGCGCGCGCGACCTGCTGCCGTCGGAGATCTCGGGCGGCATGGCGCGGCGTGTGGCACTGGCGCGCGCCATCGCGCTCGATCCCGAACTGATGATGTACGACGAGCCGTTCGCCGGTCTCGATCCGATCTCGCTCGGCATCACCGCGAACCTGATCCGTGCGCTGAATCAGGCGCTCGGTGCCACGTCGATCCTCGTCACGCACGACGTGCCGGAATCGTTCGCGATCGCCGATTACGTCTACTTTCTCGCCAATGGCGGGGTTCACGCCGAAGGCACGCCCGCTGAACTGCGGGAGTCGACCGATCCCACCGTGCGCCAGTTCATCGACGGCGCGCCGGACGGTCCCTTCAAGTTTCACTATCCCAGCAAGACGCCGCTCGCGGCGGACTTCGGTATCGGCGGAGGTCAGCCATGATCAGTATGATCGGCCGCTCGGTGCTCGACGGGCTGGGCACGGCCGGCTATGCCACGCGTTTCTTCTTCCGGCTGCTGCTCGAATTCTTCCCGTTGTTGCGCCGTCCACGTCTTGTCACGAAGCAGATCCACTTCGTGGGTAATTATTCGCTGGTGATCATTGCCGTGTCGGGCCTGTTCGTCGGCTTCGTGCTCGGTCTTCAGGGCTATTACACGTTGAACCGGTACGGCTCCGAGGAGGCGCTCGGGTTGCTGGTCGCGCTGTCGCTCGTGCGTGAACTCGGCCCGGTGGTCACGGCGCTGCTGTTCGCGGGGCGCGCCGGCACGTCGCTCACAGCTGAAATCGGCTTGATGAAAGCAGGCGAGCAGCTGACCGCGATGGAAATGATGGCCGTGGACCCGGTCAAGGTCGTGATCGCGCCGCGCCTGTGGGCGGGCATCATTTCAATGCCGATCCTCGCCGCGATCTTCAGCGCGGTCGGCGTGCTCGGTGGCTATGTGGTGGGCGTTCTGCTGATCGGCGTCGATGCCGGCGCGTTCTGGTCGCAGATGCAAGGTGGCGTCGATGTCTGGCGCGACGTCGGCGCCGGCGTTGTCAAAAGCGTGGTGTTCGGCCTCGCGGTGACGTTCGTTGCGCTGTTTCAAGGCTATGAAGCCAAGCCGACGCCGGAAGGCGTGTCGCGCGCCACGACCAAGACCGTCGTGTACGCGTCACTTGCGGTGCTCGGCCTCGATTTTCTGCTGACCGCATTGATGTTCAGCTAAGGCTGCGCCGCACTTTTTTAGCTGGCGGCGCGTGATTCGACGCGCGCGGCGGAAGTGCCAACGGCGTGGCGGATTCACTTTGGGATAACGATGAAAAAGACTGCTCTCGACTTCTGGGTCGGCCTGTTCGTGGTGTTGGGTTTCGTGGCGTTGCTGTTTCTGGCGTTGAAGGCCGGCAACATGAGCTCGTTGTCGTTCCAGGCAACCTATCCGGTGAAGCTCAAGTTCGACAACATCGGCGGATTGAAGGCGCGCGCGCCCGTGAAGAGCGCGGGCGTGACGGTTGGCCGCGTCGGTTCGATCGGCTTCGACAGCAACGCGTACCAGGCCGTCGTCACGATCGATCTGGACAAGCAGTACCAGTTTCCGAAAGACACGTCGGCGAAGATCCTGACCTCGGGTCTGCTCGGTGAACAATACATCGGGCTCGAACCCGGCGGCGACAGCGAGATGCTCAAGGCGGGCGACACCATCTCCATGACGCAATCGGCGATCGTGCTGGAAAACCTCATCGGACAATTCCTGTACAGCAAGGCTGCGGATTCGGGTGCGTCCAAGCCTGGCGCCGCCGCGAGCACACCCGCGCCCGTGGCGCCGAGCCTGCCCGCGTCCGGCGCGGGCGCTCAATAAGGAGAACAAGAATGCAGACCACACGCATCAGGGCCGCGCGCGCTTTCCCGGTCGCAAGGCTGGCGGTAGTCGCAACGCTGCTCGCCGGCTGTACGACCGTGCAGACGCCGACCAAGGGCGACCCGCTCGAAGGCTTGAACCGCACCATGTTCACCGTCAACGACAAGATCGACCAGTACGCGCTCAAGCCGGTCGCGAAGGGCTACGTGTGGGCGACCCCGCAGCCGGTGCGCGACAGTGTGACGAACTTCTTCTCGAACATCGGCGACGTCTACATTGCGGCGAACAACCTGCTGCAATTGAAGATCACCGACGGTGTCGAAGACATCATGCGGATCGTGATCAACACGGTCTTCGGTGTGGGCGGTCTGTTCGACGTGGCGACGCTTGCCAAGCTGCCCAAGCACGACAACGACCTCGGCTTGACGCTCGGTCACTACGGCGTGCCAGCGGGCCCGTACCTCGTGCTGCCGCTGTTCGGGCCGAGCACCGTGCGCGACGCGGTCGGATCGATCGGCAATTACTATGTGAACCCGCTCAGCTACATTCATCCGGATGGTCTGAGCTGGGCGCTGTACGGCCTGAACGTGGTCAATACGCGCGCCAATCTGCTGAGCGCGAGCGATGTGCTTGAAGGCGCCGCGCTCGACAAATATTCGTTCGTGCGCAACGCGTATCTGCAGCGCCGTCAGTACCTGCTGTCCGACAACAAGCAGGCGCAAGGACTGCCGAACTACGGCGACGAAGCGCCGCTGCCGAACTACGGCGACGTCGACGGCAGCGCGGCGGGTGCGCCGACTGGCGCCGCGACGGGTACGGCCGGCGCGGCAGGCACGCCGGGTGCTGCTGCCGCGAAGGCGGCGCCGGCTTCCGGGGCGACCGCGGCAACGCCGCCGCAGGCGGCATCGGGCACGGCGGCAGCGCCGGAAGCCGCGTCGGGCAGCGTCGAATCGCCGCCGCTCGACCTCAACGGCGGCCCTGAAACGACGCAGATCCCGGCTGGCCAACTGGTTCCGCCCTCGCGTTTCAACTTTCCGTCATTCAAATTGCGTTGATCGTGCAGCCGTAACAGATCGATACGACTCTCGCAGTTTGCGCATGGATTGCGGCTGAACTCGCGTGTTAATGTCGGCTCAAACGGTTGCACTATTTTTAAGGCAGGGCTCCATATGAAAAAATTGTTCTTGATTCCGTTGTTTGCCGCGCTGTTCTCATTTGCCAGCGCCGGCGTCTCGGCACAAACCGTCGACTCCAATTCCCCCGACGGCATGATCAAAACGGTCACCCAGCAGGTGATCGATGCAGTGCGTGCCGACAAGTCGATCCAGCAAGGCGACATTTCGCACATCACCACACTCGTGAACGAGAAGATCCTGCCGTACACGGATTTCCGTCGCACCACCCAGCTGGCGATGGGCCGCAACTGGCGCACCGCATCGCCGGAGCAGCAAAACGCAGTGGTCGAGCAGTTCAAGATGCTGCTGATCCGTACGTACTCGGGCGCGCTGGCCCAAGTGCGCGATCAGCAGATCCAGTACAAGCCGTTCCGCATGAACCCGGACGACACCGACACGGTGGTGCGCTCGGTCGTGATGAACAACGGCTCGCCGATCGAACTCGACTACCGTCTGTACAAGACGCCACAAGGCTGGCGCGTGTATGACATCAACGTGCTCGGCGCATGGCTGATCCAGGCGTATCAGCAGCAGTTCAACGAGCAGATTCAGCAGAAGGGCGTGGACGGGCTGATCCAGTTCCTCACGCAGCGTAACCAGCAACTCGCCGCGGGCAAGCAGTCGTGAGCGAAGTGCTGAGCCCCGTCGCCAACCGCTTCGAGAGCGGCGCGACGCTGACCCACGAGAGCGCGAACGCCGCGCTCTCGGCGGGTTTGCAACGTATCGCGGCGGGCGCGAACGGCGTGGACTGCGCACCGCTCGCGCAGTTCGATTCGTCCGCGCTGGCCGTCCTCCTCGCGTGGCAGCGTGCCGCCCAGGCGCGCGGCGGCGCGTTCGAGATCGTCAATCTGCCGGCTGGTCTCGCCAGCCTCGCGCAAGCCTACGGCGTCGATACTCTCTTATCGGCGCGACATTGACGCTCTGAGCGCGTCACTTCCAAACCTCCCGCCTGAGATAGGGCCACCGATTTTTGCCCTATAATCAAACGTTTTTTGGGGCTCATAACCGGCCCCAATTCCGTTTCTTCCAGCATTTGTGCGCCCCCTCCGGGCTCCTTTAGGCGCCGCGACGCACGCGGCCCACAGTCAATGTCAGCCATAGAAATTCGTAACGTCAAGAAGCGCTACAAGGACTTGCAGGCGCTCAAGGGCGTCAGCCTTACAGTTGAAGAGGGCGAGTTCTTCGGGCTGCTCGGTCCGAACGGCGCGGGCAAGACAACGCTCATCAGCATCCTCGCCGGGCTCGCGCGCGCCGATGAAGGCAGCATCGCCGTGCGTGGCCACGACGTGGTCAGCGATTTCCGCGCTGCGCGTCGCGCACTCGGCGTGGTGCCGCAGGAGCTCGTGTTCGATCCGTTCTTCACGGTGCGCGAAACCTTGCGCATTCAGTCCGGCTACTACGGTCTGCGCAACAACGACGCGTGGATCGACGAGATCATGGCCAATCTCGACCTCACCGACAAAGCCGACGCCAATATGCGCGCACTGTCGGGCGGTATGAAGCGCCGCGTGCTGGTCGCGCAGGCGCTCGTGCACCGGCCGCCGGTGATCGTGCTCGACGAGCCGACCGCGGGCGTCGACGTCGAATTGCGGCAAACGCTTTGGAAATTCATTTCGCGCCTGAACCGCGAAGGCCACACTATCGTGCTGACCACGCACTATCTGGAAGAAGCCGAATCGCTGTGCGATCGCATCGCCATGCTGCGGCGCGGCGAGGTCGTGGCGCTCGAGCGCACCAGCACGCTGCTGCAACGTTTTGCCGGTATGCAACTGTTCCTGCGGTTCGCGCAAGGCGTATTGCCGGCCGATCTGCGTCCGCTCGAAGTGGAGAGCGGCACGGGCAACGGCAACGGCCGCCAGCATCTGCTGCGTCTTGCAAGCTACGACGACGTCGAAAAAATTCTCGCGCAGTGCCGCACGGCGGGCTGCACATTCGAAGAAATCGAGGTCCGCAAAGCCGACCTCGAAGATGTGTTCGTTCAGGTAATGAACGGTCCGGAAGTGATCGAGGGGCTTGCATGAGCGGTTTCCGTACGCTGTTTTACAAAGAGCTCCTGCGGTTCTGGAAGGTGGCGTTCCAGACGGTGCTGGCGCCGGTCATTACCGCGCTGCTCTATCTGACGATTTTCGGTCACGCCTTGCGCGGTCACGTGCAGGTCTATCCGGGTGTCGAATACACGAGTTTCCTGATTCCGGGTCTCGTGATGATGAGCGTGCTGCAGAATGCATTCGCCAATAGCTCGTCCTCGCTGATCCAGTCGAAGATCACGGGCAACCTGGTGTTCGTGTTGCTGCCGCCGCTGTCGCACTACGAGATGTTCGGCGCCTATGTGCTCGCGGCCGTGGTGCGCGGTCTCGCCGTGGGTTTCGGCGTGTTCATCGTGACGATCTGGTTCGTGCCCGTCAGCTTCACCGCGCCGCTGTTCATCATTCTGTTCGCCATTTTCGGCGCGGCGATTCTCGGCACGCTGGGTTTGATCGCGGGTATCTGGGCCGACAAATTCGACCAGCTCGCCGCGTTTCAAAACTTTTTGATCATGCCGCTCACGTTCCTCTCGGGCGTGTTCTACTCGACTCACACGCTGCCACCGGTGTGGCGTGAAGTGTCGCGGCTCAATCCCTTTTTCTACATGATCGACGGCTTTCGCTACGGGTTCTTCGGGATGTCGGATATCAATCCGCTCGTGAGCCTCGCGATCGTCGCCGGTTTCTTTGTGGTGCTGGCCGTGGTGGCGATGCGCATGCTCGCTTCCGGCTACAAACTGCGCCACTGATCAGGAGCTTCTCTCATGTTGCCGACTCCCGAACAGGTCAAGCAATACATCGCGGCTGGGCTCGCCTGCCAGCATCTCGAAGTCGAAGGCGACGGCCAGCATTTCTTTGCGACCATCGTTTCGCCGAGCTTCGAAGGCAAGCGTCTGATTCAACGCCATCAACTCGTGTACGCGGCGCTCGGCGACCGCATGCGCGAAGAAATCCACGCGCTCAGCATGAAGACGCTGACGCCCGCCGAATGGCAGAACGCATAATCTGGAAATTTAGTGCGAATTACTCAAGAAGGGCGCGACGCCGGTAGCGGCGCGCCGAACACAGTCAAAGCAGCCCCGGCCGAAGTCCGGGTCAATCAGGAACTGACAGGCATGGATAAACTCGTCATTGAAGGTGGCTACCCGCTGTCGGGTGAAGTCGTCGTCTCGGGTGCGAAGAATGCGGCGTTGCCGATTCTGTGCGCGGGTCTGCTGAGCGCGGAACCGGTGCATCTGGAGAACGTGCCCGACCTGCAGGACGTGCGCACGATGCTCAAGCTGCTCGGCCAGATGGGCGTGCAGATCGAGAGCGGCGAAGGCCGCGTGTCGCTGAACGCGTCGAAGGTGGATAACCTCGTCGCGCCGTATGAGATGGTGAAGACCATGCGCGCGTCGATCCTCGTGCTCGGCCCGCTGGTCGCGCGCTTCGGTCACGCGCGTGTCTCGCTGCCGGGTGGCTGCGCAATCGGCGCGCGTCCGGTGGATCAGCACATCAAGGGCCTGCAGGCCATGGGTGCCGAGATCACGATCGAGCACGGCTTTATCGAAGCCCGCGCGAAGCGTCTGAAGGGCACGCGCATCGTCACCGACATGATCACCGTGACCGGCACCGAAAATCTGCTGATGGCAGCCGTGCTGGCTGAAGGCGAAACCGTCATCGAGAACGCGGCACGTGAGCCGGAAGTCGGCGACCTCGCGCATCTGCTGGTCGCGATGGGCGCAAAGATCGAAGGCATCGGCACCGATCGCCTCGTGATTCAGGGCGTCGACAAGCTGCATGGCGCGAAGCACACGGTGATTCCCGATCGCATCGAAGCCGGCACGTTCCTGTGCGCGGTGGCGGCAGCCGGTGGCGACGTCATGCTGCGTAAAGTGCGTCCGCTGATTCTCGAAGCGGTGACCGAAAAGCTGCGCGAAGCCGGCGTCACGGTCGAAGAAGGCGACGACTGGATGCGCGTGCGCATGGACAAGCGTCCCAACGCGGTTACGTTCCGCACCTCCGAATACCCGGCGTTCCCGACCGACATGCAGGCGCAGTTCATGGCGCTGAATACGATCGCGAACGGCACCTCGCAAGTCGTCGAGACGATCTTCGAGAATCGCTTCATGCACGTGCAGGAATTGAACCGGCTCGGCGCGAACATCACGATCGACGGCAACACCGCGCTCGTGAGCGGCGTCGAGCAGCTCTCCGGCGCGAAGGTCATGGCGACCGATCTGCGCGCGTCCGCGAGTCTCGTGATCGCCGCCTTGCGTGCCGACGGTGAAACGCTGATTGACCGGATCTATCACCTCGACCGCGGTTACGACCGGATGGAAACCAAGCTCACCGCTATCGGCGCGAAGGTGCGCCGTATCTCGGGGAGCCAGGCATGAGCGCGATGCCGCAAACTTCGTCGTCGCCGGCGGTGAGCGCGCCGCTCACGCTGGCGTTGTCGAAAGGGCGTATCTTCGAGGAGACGCTGCCTCTGCTCGCCGCAGCCGGCATTGAAGTGGCGGAAGATCCGGAAACCTCGCGCAAGCTGATCCTGCCGACCACGGACGCCAATGTGCGCGTGATCATCGTGCGCGCCACCGACGTGCCGACCTATGTCGAATACGGCGCGGCCGACTTCGGCGTGGCGGGCAAAGACGTGCTGCTCGAACATGGCGGCAGCGGCCTGTATCAGCCGGTCGACCTGGATATCGCGCGCTGCCGCATGTCGGTCGCGGTCGCGGCCGGTTTCGATTATGCGAACGCGGTGCGCCAGGGCGCGCGCTTGCGCGTGGCGACCAAGTACGTTGAAACCGCGCGCGAGCATTTCGCCGCCAAGGGCGTGCACGTCGATCTGATCAAGCTGTACGGTTCGATGGAACTGGCGCCGCTGGTCGGCCTGGCCGACGCAATTGTCGACCTGGTGAGCTCGGGCAACACCTTACGCGCCAACAATCTTGTCGAGGTGGAGGAGATCATGCAGATTTCGTCGCGCCTCGTTGTGAACCAAGCGGCGCTCAAGCTCAAGCGCGCCGCGTTGCGGCCGATCCTCGACGCGTTCGAACGCGCGTCGAAAGCCGGCTCGACGACGGCCTGATACTGATCGTGTTGGTGTGACCACGTTCTAGAGCGCGCCTTACCGAAACGGATACCCGTATGTCTATCAAGATTCGCAAACTCGATTCCACTGCTCCCGACTTCCAGAAGTCGCTGCACGCGGTGCTCGCGTTCGAGGCGAGCGAAGACGAAGCAATCGAGCGCTCGGTCGCGCAGATTCTGAACGACGTGAAGGCGCGCGGCGACGCCGCGGTGCTCGAATACACGAGCCGCTTCGACCGTGTCGAAGCCAGGAGCGTGAGCGCGCTCGAACTGCCGATGGCGGAGCTGGAAGCGGCGCTGGAAGGTCTGGAGCCCAAGCGCCGCGCGGCGCTCGAAGCGGCGGCGGCGCGGGTGCGCGGCTATCACGAGAAGCAGAAGATCGAATGCGGCAGCCATAGCTGGCAATACACGGAAGCCGACGGCACCGTGCTCGGCCAGAAGGTCACGCCGCTCGATCGCGCGGGCATCTACGTGCCGGGCGGCAAGGCGGCGTATCCGTCGTCGGTGCTGATGAACGCGATTCCGGCGCGGGTGGCCGGCGTGCGCGAAATCGTCATGGTCGTGCCGACGCCGGACGGCGTGAAGAATCCGCTGGTGCTCGCTGCCGCGCTGCTGGGCGGCGTGGATCGCGTGTTCACGATCGGTGGTGCGCAGGCGGTCGGCGCGCTCGCGTACGGTACGGAAACGGTGCCCGCGGTCGACAAGATCTGCGGTCCCGGCAACGCTTATGTCGCGTCGGCCAAGCGCCGGGTGTTCGGCACGGTCGGCATCGACATGATCGCCGGGCCGTCGGAAATTCTCGTGCTGTGCGACGGCACGACCGACCCGCGCTGGGTCGCGATGGACCTGTTCTCGCAGGCCGAGCACGACGAACTCGCGCAGTCCATTCTGCTGTGTCCGGACGACGCGTTCATCGGCCGCGTGAAAGACGCGATCGACGAGCTGCTGCCCACCATGCCGCGCCGCGACGTGATCCAGGCGTCGCTGGAAGGCCGCGGCGCGCTGATCAAGGTACGCGACATGGAGCAAGCCTGCGCGATCGCCAACGACATCGCGCCGGAACACCTCGAAATTTCCGCGCTGGAGCCGCAGCAGTGGGGCCAGCTGATCCGCCATGCCGGCGCGATCTTCCTCGGCCGCTACACCAGCGAAAGCCTCGGCGACTACTGCGCGGGGCCCAATCACGTTTTGCCTACGTCTCGTACCGCACGGTTCTCGTCTCCTTTGGGCGTCTATGATTTCTTCAAGCGTTCGAGCGTGATCGAGGTCAGCGCGGAAGGCGCGCAGACGCTCGGCGAGATTGCCGCCGAACTCGCTTACGGCGAAGGCCTGCAGGCGCATGCCCGCAGCGCCGAATACCGGATGCGGCAAAACGGCTGAGCGCGTTGAATCCGGCGTTCGAACCGCGGGCATCGAGCCGATGCCCGTGAACGCCAGCGACGGATTGCGCGCGGTTCCACGTTCAATAACGACAACAGAGACCAACCTGGGGCGGCCAGCATGCCGCCGAAGCCGGGCCGGCGTTTCCTCGCGGCCCGCTCCACCGACCTATGACGACACCTCAAGACATCATCCGCCGCGACGTGCTCGCGATGACGAGCTATCCGGTTCCGGACGCGACGGGCTATATCAAGCTCGACGCGATGGAAAACCCGTTCCCGCTGCCGCCGGTGCTGGCCGCGCATCTGGGCGAGCATCTGGCCGGGGTCGCGCTGAACCGCTATCCGGCGCCGCGCCCGGATGCGCTGATCGAGAAGATCAAGCGTGTGATGAAAGTGCCCGCCGGCTGCGACGTGCTGCTCGGCAACGGCTCGGACGAAATCATCAGCATGGTGTCGGTCGCGTGCGCGCAGCCGGGCGCCAAGGTGCTCGCGCCGGTGCCGGGCTTCGTGATGTATCAGATGTCGGCGAAGCTGGCGAATCTCGAGTTCGTCGGTGTGCCGCTGAAGGCGGATTTCACGCTCGACACCGAAGCGATGCTGGCCGCGATCGCCGAGCACCAGCCGGCGATCGTTTATCTCGCGTATCCGAACAACCCGACCGGCACGCTGTTCGACGACGCCGACATGGAGCGCATCATCGCCGCGGCCAGTAAGAGCCTCGTGGTGATCGACGAGGCCTACCAGCCGTTCGCGCAGCAAAGCTGGCTGCCGCGCGCCGACGCGTTCGACAACGTCGTGGTTATGCGCACGGTGTCCAAGCTCGGTCTGGCCGGCATCCGTCTCGGGTATCTGGTCGGCAAGCCGGCCTGGCTGACCGAATTCGACAAAGTGCGGCCTCCGTACAACACCAACGTGCTCACGCAAGCCGCCGCCGATTTCTTGCTCGATCACATCGACGTGCTCGATTCGCAAGCCGCGCAATTGCGTGAAGAACGGACGAAACTCGCGCACGCGGTGGCCGAGTTGCCGGGCGCCGAAGTGTTCCCAAGCGCCGGCAACTTCCTGCTGGTGCGCGTGCCGGATGCATCGGTCCTGTTCGAAACGCTACTGGCGGCGCGGGTTTTGATCAAAAACGTGAGTAAAATGCATCCATTGCTGGCCAATTGCGTGCGTTTGACCGTCGGTTCGCCGGAAGAAAACGCGCAGTTGCTCGCCGGACTGAAGCTCGTATTGCATTGAAAGCGTGCCGAATGGCCGCGCAAACGCTTGTCCCGACTGCGGAAAGCACGCGCGGCCCGACGTTTTCCCATCCCACCTACCTATCGCTTTCTAGCTAGATTCGAGGAATTACCATGCGCCTTGCGGAAGTCGTTCGCAACACCAGCGAAACGCAGATCCGTGTGAAGATCAATCTGGACGGCACCGGTCAGCAGAAGCTGGCCACCGGTGTGCCGTTTCTGGACCACATGCTCGACCAGATCGCGCGGCATGGATTGTTCGACCTCGAGATCGAAGCGCATGGCGATTTGCATATCGACGACCATCACACGGTCGAAGACACCGGCATCACGCTCGGCCAGGCCGTTGCGAAAGCGATCGGCGACAAGAAGGGCATCCGCCGTTACGGCCATTCTTACGTGCCGCTCGACGAAGCGCTGTCGCGTGTCGTGATCGACTTTTCCGGCCGTCCGGGGCTCGAATTCCATGTGCCGTTCACGCGCGCGCGTATCGGAACGTTCGACGTCGATCTATCCATCGAATTTTTCCGCGGCTTCGTGAATCACGCCGGCGTGACGCTGCATATCGACAACCTGCGCGGCCTGAACGCTCATCACCAGATGGAAACGGTGTTCAAGGCGTTCGGGCGTGCGTTGCGCATGGCTACCGAACTGGACGAACGCGCGGCGGGGCAGATTCCGTCGACCAAGGGCAGCCTTTAAGCGCTCATTAGCTGGCTCATTTACCTGGACCGGGAGCGGCGCCGATTGCGCTCGCGCCCGGTGTGCGATGGACATTCTGAAGTCGTTTATTTCGCTGCTGGCGCTGATCAACCCGGTCGGCGCCATTCCGTTTTTCATGAGCCTCACGGCGCATCAGAGCGACGCCGAGCGGCGCAGGACCATCCGGATCGCGGCGATTTCGGTGTTCTGCGTGATTGCGGTGACCACGCTGCTCGGGCAGCAGATCATCAGCTTCTTCGGCATTTCGGTCGGCTCGCTCGAAGTGGGCGGTGGGATCATCATGCTGCTGATGGCGATCAACATGCTGAACGCGCAGATCGGCAACAGCCGTTCCACGCCGGAAGAGCGCCACGAAGCCGAGCAGAAGGACAACATCGCGGTCGTGCCGCTGGCGATTCCGCTGTTGACCGGTCCGGGCGCGATCAGCACCACGATCATTTATGCGGCCGGTTCGGCGCACTGGTACGACCGGATCAGCCTCGTCGCGATCGGCGCGGTGTTGGCGGCGATCTGTTTTTTTTCGCTGCGACTTGCCGAACCGATTGCCCGCTGGGTCGGTCGCACGGGTATCAACATCGGTACGCGGCTCATGGGTTTGATGTTATCGGCGCTGGCGGTGGAATTCATCGTCGATGGATTGAAGGCATTGCTGCCTAACTTGAAATGAAAACTTCGATAGCGATTGTGGATTACGGAATGGGCAACCTGCGTTCGGTTGCCCAGGCGCTGCGCAAAGCCGCGCCGGAAGCGGATGTGGCGATTGTCGACCGGCCGGAAGCGATTCGTGCCGCCGACCGCGTAGTGCTGCCAGGCCAGGGGGCGATGCCCGACTGCATGCGCAGTCTCGGCGACTCCGGCCTGCAGGACGCGGTGATCGAAGCGTCGCGCAGCAAGCCGCTAATGGGCGTGTGCATCGGCGAGCAGATGCTGTTTGACTGGAGCGCGGAGGGCGACACGCCCGGCCTCGGCCTGCTGCCCGGCAAGGTGCTGCGCTTTGACCTGGAAGGCCAACTGCAGGACGACGGCTCGCGCTTCAAGGTCCCGCAAATGGGCTGGAACCGCGTGCGTCAGACGCAGCCGCATCCGCTGTGGGACGGTGTCGCCGACAACGCGTTTTTCTACTTCGTGCACAGCTACTACGTGGTGCCGGACAACGCCGCCCATACCGCGGGCGAAACGGTCTACGGCGTGCCCTTTACCTCGGCGGTGGCGCGGGATAACATCTTCGCGACCCAATTCCACCCGGAAAAGAGCGCCGAAGCGGGGCTGCGCGTGTATCGCAACTTCGTGCACTGGAACCCGTGAGCGCCTTTCTTCATCCTGTTGCCGTGCGTCGCTCCGCCATAAGCGGAACGGGCGCCGTGCGCCACAATTGCGACACCACGATTTCGCTTGCCCACGACGCCACGCAAGGGCGTCGAAAGAGTTGTACTAAACTAGCGAAACGGCGTCCCGGCGGGCTGGACCTTCAGCCGCTCGCGCCGACCCTCAACCCATTCCCAGACAACACCCGATTGCTATGCTGCTGATTCCCGCCATCGACCTGAAAGACGGTCAGTGTGTACGCCTCAAACAGGGCGATATGGACCAGGCGACGATATTTTCCGAGGAACCGGCGGCGATGGCCCGACATTGGGTCGATCGCGGTGCCCGGCGTCTGCACCTCGTCGACCTGAATGGCGCGTTCGCCGGCAAGCCGAAGAACGAAGACGCGATTCGCGCGATCATCGAAGAGGTGGGCGGAGAGATTCCCGTTCAGCTGGGCGGCGGCATTCGCGACCTGAATACGATCGAGCGCTATCTGGACGACGGTTTGTCGTACGTGATCATCGGCACGGCGGCGGTGAAGAATCCTGGCTTTCTGCAGGACGCCTGCACGGCGTTCGGCGGCCATATCATCGTCGGGCTGGATGCGAAAGACGGCAAGGTCGCAACCGACGGCTGGAGCAAGCTGACCGGTCACGAAGTGGCCGATCTCGCGCGCAAGTTCGAGGACTACGGCTGCGAGTCGATCATCTACACCGACATCGGCCGTGACGGCATGCTGCAGGGCATCAACATCGAAGCAACGGTGCGTCTCGCGCGCGCGGTGAAGATTCCGGTGATCGCGAGCGGCGGTTTGTCGAACCTCGCGGACATCGAATCGCTGTGCGAAGTCGAAGACGAAGGCATCGAAGGCGTGATCTGCGGCCGGGCCATCTACTCGGGCGATCTCGACTTTGCGGCGGCGCAAACCCTCGCAGACCGGCTGCGCGAATCGGACGACGCTTAAGGCGGGGAGGCGGGGCCGGCAGGCTCGCCGCTCGCGCCTCGTGCGTTCGTCCGCTCGGCATCGCGGTGATCAAATCACCGGCGTCCGAGCAGCGCGGCCTGACACCGGCATACCGTCTCGAGCCGGTTGCGTGGAACTCACCGGCGGCGTGGCTCGCCGCGCCGGCACTGTGCCGCTCGTCCAGGCGAGCGGCCTCATCAGCGGTATTGGCAGAATTGCAAGATCATGGCTCTAGCTAAACGCATCATCCCCTGTCTCGACGTCACGGCTGGCCGCGTGGTCAAGGGCGTCAACTTCGTCGAACTGCGCGATGCGGGCGACCCCGTCGAAATCGCCCGCCGTTACGACGATCAGGGCGCGGACGAACTCACCTTCCTCGACATCACCGCGACCTCGGATCAGCGCGATCTGATCCTGCCGATCATCGAAGCGGTCGCCTCGCAAGTGTTCATTCCGCTGACGGTCGGCGGCGGCGTGCGCGCCGTCGAAGACGTACGGCGCCTGCTGAACGCGGGCGCGGACAAGATCAGCATGAATTCGTCGGCGGTGGCGAATCCGCAGCTCGTGAAAGACGCAACGGACAAATACGGTTCGCAATGCATCGTCGTCGCGATCGACGCCAAGCGCGTCTCCGTGCAAGGCGAAACGCCGCGCTGGGAAGTCTTCACACATGGCGGGCGCAAGGCAACCGGTCTGGATGCGATCGAATGGGCGCGCAAGATGGCCGAACTCGGCGCCGGCGAAATCCTGCTGACCAGCATGGATCGCGACGGCACCAAGAGCGGCTTCGACCTCGCGCTCACGCGCGCGGTGTCCGACGCGGTGCCGATCCCGGTGATCGCCTCGGGCGGCGTGGGCAATCTGCAGCATCTGGCCGACGGTATCAAAGAGGGCCACGCGGACGCGGTACTCGCCGCGAGCATTTTCCACTACGGCGAACACACCGTGGGCGAGGCCAAGCGCTTCATGGCCGATCAGGGCATTTCGGTGAGGTTGTGACGTGGTGAATCCCTCGGCAATCAATTGGCTCGACAAGGTCAGGTGGGACGCGAACGGCCTCGTGCCCGTGATCGCGCAGGAAGCGTCGACGAACGACGTGCTGATGTTCGCGTGGATGAACCGCGAAGCGCTGGCGAAAACCGTCGAAACGGGCCGTGCGGTGTATTTCTCGCGATCGCGTCAGCGGCTGTGGTTCAAGGGCGAAGAGTCCGGCCACGTGCAGCATGTGCATGAACTGCGGCTCGATTGCGACGAAGACGTCGTGCTGCTGAAAGTGGAGCAGGTGTCGGGCATTGCCTGCCACACCGGCCGCCACTCGTGCTTTTTCCAGAAATTCGAAGGCTCGGTGGAGGATGGCGACTGGGTCGCCGTCGATCCGGTGCTGAAAGATCCCGAACACATCTACAAATGACGCAATCCACGCAAACCACGTCGGCTAACCCCGCTTCCACGACCGACACGCTGCTGCGCCTCGCGGCGATCATCGACAGCCGCAAAGGCGGCGATCCGGACGTCTCGTACGTGTCGCGCCTGTTCCACAAGGGCGACGACGCGGTGCTGAAGAAGATCGGCGAAGAAGCCACGGAAGTCGTGCTGGCCGCCAAGGATGCGCGCCACGGCGGCGCGCCGAAGGCGCTGGTGGGCGAAGTCGCGGACCTGTGGTTTCACTGTCTCGTGATGCTGTCGCACTTCGATCTGAGCCCGGCGGACGTGCTCGCCGAACTCGAGCGCCGTGAAGGCATGTCGGGCATCGAGGAAAAGGCGCTGCGCAAGAGCCGCGACCGCGAGCAGAACGGCGACTGAGCGGCGACTGAGCGACGGCTGTGCCGCGACGATCCGCGGCCGTCTTGAAGTGGCGAGCATCGGCGCCCATATTGCACTGAACACATCTGACGCGCATCCTCGGGAGGACGCAAGCATGGAACAGTCGCACGAAAGCTATCCGCCGCCGGCTTACCGCAATGCCCTCGAACCGGAACGCGAGCGCAGCCTGCGCACGCTCACCCACGTGCTGTATGCGCTGTACGCGGTCCACTGGCTGACAGGCGGCCTGACGATCCTGATCGCGATCATCATCAACTACGTGAAACGGCCCGACGTGGTGGGCACGCCCTACGAAGCCCATTTCGAATGGCAGATCCGCTCTTTCTGGATGGCGCTGCTGGGTTATGCGATTGGCGGCGTGCTGCTGTTTGTCGTGATCGGCATTCCGGTACTGTGGGCCGTGAGCATCTGGATGTTGTACCGTATTATCAAAGGCTGGCTGTATCTGTACGATAACAAGCCGCTCGCGAATCCGCGTGGCTGGTTCTGAGTTTCGTCCGACTGTTGCCGGGCCTGACATGAACTGCGCCGCGCACGCTTCGCGCTCCAGCCATACTGCGTCAGGAATACGATGAGCCACGACCCGAACTGCCTTTTCTGCAAGATCGCCGCCGGCGAGATCCCGTCGACCAAAGTCCACGAAGACGAAGAGTTCGTCGCCTTTCGCGACATTCGTCCGGCCGCCGAAACGCATGTGCTGGTGATCCCGCGCAAGCACATCGCCACGCTGTCGAATTGCACCGAAAGCGATGCACCGCTGCTTGGTAGAATGCTTGTCTTGACCGCGCGTCTGGCCGATCAGTTGGGCGTGGCGTACACCGGTGGCGAAACGGGCTTTCGCACGGTAATCAATACCGGTCCTGGCGGCGGGCAAGAGGTGTATCACATTCACGCACATATTCTCGCGGGACCTCGCCCCTGGCAGCGCATGGGCTGACAAGGGCAACGCTGACAGGGCAGCGCGGCGGCGTGGCGAGTTTTGTTCGTGGACAATAGCGCGAGCGTTGTTTTTGCCGCATTGTAACGACGCCGACGCGATCGTCTGGCCACAATGACATTCCGTGTCGCGGGTTGAATCGGAAGAACTCGCGGTAACGTATAGATGAAGCGCACGCGCTTCGATTCATGCCGCAAGGCGCACGAGTTTCACCGCATCATGGTGCGGTATCGGGGTTAAGGAGAGTAGTCATGGGTTCGTTGAGCATTTGGCATTGGCTGATCGTGTTGTTGATCGTGGCGCTCGTCTTCGGCACGAAGAAGCTGCGCAATATCGGCACCGATCTGGGTGGCGCGGTGAAGGGCTTCAAGGAAGGCATGAAGGAAGCCGAAACGCCGGCAGGCGAAGCGCAACAGCGCGAACTGCCGCGTAACGGCGCCGTGGATGTGGATGCGAAGGAAAAGGCGCCGCGTTCCGGCGATTACCGCTAAGCCGCGGCTTAACCGCGTTACTGACGGACATTCCACTTCATGCTGGACCTCGGTCTAACCAAGATGGCGCTGATCGGCGTCGTCGCGCTGGTCGTACTCGGGCCTGAGCGCCTGCCACGCGTCGCCCGTACGGCCGGCGCGTTGTTCGGCCGCGCGCAGCGATATATCAACGACGTGAAGGCCGAAGTCACGCGCGAAATCGAACTCGACGAACTGCGTCGTATGAAAAGCGAGTTCGAGGCCGCCGCGACCAACGTCGAAACCTCTGTTCAGGACAATCTGCGCAAGCATGAGGGCGAGCTGAACGACGCGTGGAACAGCGGCACGTCGGTGTCGCCGAGCATTGCGGGCGGCGCGCTCGAAGACGTTGGCAACGCAGGCAATACGTCGTGGCCGAGCAGCACGCCGGCTGCGGCGCCCAAACGCAAGAACTGGCGCGTCAAGCAGACGGCCATGCCCACCTGGTACAAGCGCGCGACCACGCGCCGCACGCGCGTGCAGTCGGGTGCGGCGCGCGTGGCGCGGCATACGCCGGCCACCATGCGTCGTCCGACGCGCTTCTTCTGATGATCAGAACGACAATCTCTAACCGAGGGCCGGTGTGAGCGACCCCCAGCAAACCCAGGACGAAGGCACTGAAGAGACCTTCATTTCCCACCTCGTAGAATTGCGCGACCGTATCATTCGCGCCGGCCTTGCCGTCATCGTGGTGTTCGTGGGACTCGTGTATTGGGCGCCGGATATTTTCCGGTTGCTGGCGCGGCCTCTGATGCAGAACTTGCCGAAGGACGGCAAGATGATCGTCACCGACGTAACCGGCTCGTTCTTCGTGCCGATGAAGGTGACCATGCTGGTGGCCTTCGTGATCGCGCTGCCGATCGTGCTGTACCAGATCTGGGCGTTCGTCGCGCCGGGTCTTTATCAGCATGAGAAGAAACTGGTCGGGCCGCTGGTCGGCAGCAGCTACACGCTATTCCTGTGCGGCATGGCGTTCGCGTATTTCGTGGTGTTCCCGACCATTTTCCGCGTCATGGCGCACTACAACGCGCCGCTCGGCGCGGAGATGACCACGGACATCGACAATTACCTGAGTTTCGTGCTGACCATGTTCATCGCGTTCGGCGTGACGTTCGAAGTGCCGATCGTCGTGGTGCTGCTGGTTCGGATGAACGTGGTCACGCTCAAGAAGCTCAAGGAGATCCGTCCGTATGTGATCGTCGGCGCGTTCGTGATTTCGGCCGTGGTCACACCGCCGGATGTGTTCTCGCAACTGATTCTGGCGATCCCGCTGATCGTGTTGTACGAAGCTGGGATTATTGCGGCGCGGTTGATTGTGGGTAAGCAGCCGGCGGTGATTGAGGACGCGGGCGCGTCGGATTAATGCTTAGGCGTGAATAAAACGAAAAGGGCGGTCTATTGCAGACCGCCCTTTTTATTGCGCGCTCGTTGGTCGCGGTTAGTTCATCCGAAGCTTTCGTGCGTGCACAATCATTTATCGATCGGCCATTGGATACAACGGCCCTGTAAAAGCAGAGGTTCACCTGTGAAGACAGAGACTTGGAGCAGTCTGAAAGCGTTTGTTGCGGAAGATGCCGGAAAACCGATTGTCGGTCGGCTCCAACTGGCGAGGGACACGGACCTGCATCACGATCTGGATATCGATACAGCGCGTATCGCGGAATTGATGAGGAGATGGGCCGCACGCTTCGGCGTGGATGTGGGCGGTTTCGATCTGCACTACCATTACCCGGCTGCGAAGCTGAACATTGGCCCTTTCTTCGCCACCGTGGCCAAGTCGCCGTTCAGCGCCAGTGCGCGTGAAACTTTCGGCGGTAGATCGCTCACGCTCGGGATGCTCGAAGAGGCAATGAAAGCGGGGCGGTGGCAAGCGTAGCTCAACACGACCTGGCCCCCGCGTACCTCAACCCCCATCATCATCCTGCTGATCACCACCGCCGCCGTTGTCCTCAACCGGTTGTTTCGGTGGAGGCGGCCGCTTGCCGATGGTGACATCGAGATCCATCTCACGGCTCTTGCGCACGAGGTGCACCTTCGCTGCCGTGCCCGGTTTGATCTGCGCGATCACATTCAGCAGGCGAGTGGTGTCAGTGATCTCCTGCCCGTTCACGCTCACGAGAATATCGCCCGGCTTGATGCCAGCACGGTCCGCAGGGCCGTTCTTCAGCACACCCGCCACGATCGCCCCAGACTTCTGCTCCAGCCCGAACGATTCGGCGATTTCCGGCGTGACGTCCTGCGGCTCGACGCCGATCCAGCCGCGCGTGACCGAACCCGTGGTGATGATGCTCTCCAGCACGCTGCGCGCCGTCGACACAGGAATCGCGAAGCCAATGCCGAGCGAGCCGCCAGAGCGCGAATAGATGGCGGTGTTGATGCCGAGAAGGTTGCCTTTCACGTCGACCAGTGCGCCACCCGAGTTACCCGGGTTGATGGCCGCGTCGGTCTGAATGAAGTTTTCGAACGTGTTGATACCAAGGTGATTGCGCCCGAGCGCGCTGACAATACCCATGGTCACCGTCTGGCCGACGCCGAACGGATTGCCGATGGCGAGCACTACGTCGCCCACGCGCGTCTGGTCCATGCGGCCGAGCGTGATGGTGGGCAGGTTGGTCATGTTGACCTTGAGCACGGCCAGATCTGTTTCCGGATCGACGCCGATCACTTTCGCATTCGTGGTGCGGCCGTCGGCTAGCGCAATTTCGATCTGGTCGGCGCCGTCCACGACGTGCTGGTTCGTTAGAATGTAACCTTCCGAACTCACTATCACGCCGGAACCCAGATTCGACGCGGGCTGTTCCTGCTGCTTGCGCTTATTCTTGTCGCCGAAGAAGTAGCGGAACAGCGGGTCTTTCGCACGCGGGTCGGGTGGCAGTGAGCCATCCTTGCTGGAGAACACATTGACGACCGCGGGCATGGCCTTTTGCGCGGCGTCCGCATAGGACGCCTGGGCTGGGCCGCTGCCGATGCCTGGCGCCACTTCCCGTAGGGCGACGATCGGTTCGGCGAGTTGCTTGCCGAATTGCCCCTGGCGCTGCAGCCACTGCGGTTTGAGCGTCGCAATGATGAACATGAGCGCCAACAGCACGGTCACCGCTTGGGCAAAGAACAGCCAAAAGCGTCTAAGCATCTGAAGACTAGAGGTTTATATGGATCGGATCGAACTTGAATTGTACTTGAACAATCTCCTTGAAACCGCGCGCTTCAAGGACTATTGCCCCAATGGACTGCAGGTCGAAGGGCGTCGCAAGATCAATAAGCTCGCGACCGGCGTGACCGCTTCGGCGGCCTTCCTGGAGGCCGCGCTCGACTGGGGCGCGGACGCCGTGCTGGTCCATCACGGCTACTTCTGGCGCAACGAGGCGCCGCAGATCACCGGCCGCAAATATGCGCGTCTGAAACTGCTGATCGCCAACGAACTGAATCTGTTCGCTTATCACCTGCCGCTCGACGACCACCCCGAGTTCGGCAACAACGCGCAGATCGGCGCGAAGATGGGCTGGATCAGCGACGCGCGCTTCGGTGAGAACGACCTCGGCTGGCTCGCCACGTTTCCGATGCCGATCACGCTCGCTCACTTCACCGCGCAAGTCGAGCAGACACTCGGCCGCACGCCGCTCGTGTTCGGCGACGCGGATCGCGAACTACGTCGCGTGGCCTGGTGCACGGGCGCCGCGCAAGGCATGTTCGACGCGGCCATCAACGCGGGTGCCGACGTCTACCTGACCGGCGAAGTGTCGGAGTCGGTCATGCACACCTCGGCGGAAAGCGGCGTCGCATTTCTCGCGGCCGGCCACCATGCAACGGAGCGCTTCGGCGTGCAGGCGGTGGGCAAGCATCTGTCCGAGCAGTTCGATATCGAACACCTCTTTATCGATATCCCTAATCCCGTTTGAATCACCGGATTTACGTAAAACGCATTAGCTAAGCAAAAGGCACGAATAACGCAGAGGGCACTTAAAAGGAGGTGCGAAAAAGTTTGCGATCCGTACGGAGTAACCCTGATTTATCAAGGGCTTCGCACGGTTTTTGGCAATCGGCCCTTGTAAATGGCGACTCCATTCGCGCAAACTAGCGGCGGTAGAAGCGACGTGAAGGAAAAATCCAACTCAGAAGTGGGGCGTGTGATGCGAGACAAGGAAGATGAACGCGTCGACGGCAGCCGCCGTACCTGGCTGATAGCGACGACCGTAGCAGGTGGCATTGGAGGCGTTGCCACTGTCGTACCCTTTGTTAGTTCGTTTGCACCATCTGAAAAGGCCAAGGCAGCAGGTGCCCCGGTCGAAGTCGATATTAGCGATCTCAAGCCCGGCGACATGAAGACCGTTGCCTGGCGCGGTAAGCCGGTGTGGATCATCAACCGCACCGACAGGATGCTCGCCGATGTCCAGAAAGCCGATAACGAAGTAGCGGATCCCCACACCAAGAATCCTTTTTCGATGCCGTTGCCGGAGTACTGCAACAACGAGTTCCGTTCACGCGCCGACCACAAGAACCTTTTCGTCGCCGTTGCCGTGTGCACCCATCTGGGTTGTACGCCGACGCCGCGCTTCCAGGAGGGCGCGCAGCCGAATCTTCCGGACGACTGGCCAGGCGGCTTTCTGTGCCCGTGCCACGGCTCGACCTATGACATGGCCGGCCGCGTCTTCAAGAACAAACCTGCGCCGCAGAACCTCGACATCCCGCCTTACATGTTCACGTCGGCTACCGGCCTCGTGATCGGCAAGGACGAGAAAGGAGAAGCGTAATGGCGATCGAACACGAAGTAGAGACGACCGGGCTGGTCGGCTGGATCGACCGGCGCTTTCCGCTGACCTCCACCTGGAAGAAGCACGTTTCCGAGTACTACGCGCCGAAGAATTTCAACTTCTGGTATTTCTTCGGTTCGCTCGCGCTCCTGGTGCTGGTCAATCAGGTCGTCACCGGCATCTTCCTCACCATGAACTACAAGCCCGACGCGACGCTCGCGTTCTCGTCGGTCGAGTACATCATGCGCGAGGTGCCGTGGGGCTGGCTGATCCGGTATATGCACTCCACGGGCGCGTCGATGTTTTTCGTCGTCGTGTATCTGCATATGTTCCGCGGGCTGATGTACGGCTCGTACCGCAAGCCGCGCGAGCTGGTGTGGATCTTCGGCTGCGCTATTTTTCTGTGCCTGATGGCCGAGGCGTTTTTCGGCTATCTGCTGCCGTGGGGCCAGATGTCGTTCTGGGGCGCGCAGGTGATCGTGAACCTGTTCTCGGCGATTCCGTTCATCGGGCCGGATCTGTCGCTGTGGATTCGTGGCGACTACGTGGTCTCGGACGTCACGCTGAACCGCTTCTTCGCGTTTCACGTGATTGCGATTCCGCTCGTGCTGATCGGTCTGGTGGTCGCCCACCTGGTCGCGCTGCATGAAGTCGGCTCGAACAATCCGGACGGCATCGAGATCAAGGCGAAGAAGGATCCGGACGGCATTCCGCTCGACGGCATTCCGTTCCACCCGTACTACTCGGTGCACGATTTCATGGGCGTGACGGTGTTCCTGCTGATCTTCGCCGCGATCATTTTCTTCGCGCCGGAGATGGGCGGCTACTTCCTCGAAGCGAACAACTTCGTGCCGGCCAACCCGTTGCAGACGCCGCCGGAAATCGCGCCGGTCTGGTACTTCACGGCCTTTTACGCGATGCTGCGCGCCACCACCGATCCGTTCAAGATTGTGTTGATGGTCGTGATCGCGCTGCTCGGCCTGCTCGCGCTGGTGCGCGCGCGCGGCAAGTGGAAGCTCGGTCTGCCGGTGCTCGCGGTGCTGGTGATTCTGGCCATGGCGTTCACCGAATCGAAGTTCTGGGGCGTGGTGGTGATGGGCAGCGCGGTGGTATCGCTGTTCTTCCTGCCCTGGCTCGACCGCTCGCCGGTCAAGTCGATCCGTTACCGGCCGTTCTTTCATAAGGTGTTCTACGGCATCTTCGTGCTCGCGTTTCTGACCCTAGCCTTCCTCGGCACGAAACCGCCGTCGCCGGTCGCCACGTTGATCGCCCAGATCTGCGCGCTGATCTACTTCGCGTTTTTCCTCGGTATGCCGTTCTGGACGCGGCTTGGCACGTTCAAGCAGCCGCCCGAGCGGGTGCGGTTCAAGCCTCACTAATCGCGAGCCAGGAGAACACGAAATGAAAAGACTGCTTACGAAGTGCGCGCTGGTCGGCGCGACACTGCTCGCGGTGCTGGCCGCCCCGGCTCACGCGGACGAGAATTTCCCGCTCGACCGCGCGCCCGATAACGCGGAGAATTTCGCTTCTTTGCAGCACGGCGCGCAATTGTTTGTAAACTACTGCCTGAATTGCCACAGCGCGAATCTGATGCGCTACAACCGGCTGACCGACATCGGCATCATGCCGAACGAAATTCAGGCGAACCTGCTGTTCACCACGGATAAAATCGGTAACACCATGACCGTGGCGATGCGGCCCGAAGACGCGAAAGCGTGGTTCGGCGCGAGTCCGCCAGATTTGTCGGTGGAAGCGCGAGCGCGCGGCAAAGACTGGCTCTACACGTATTTGCGCAGCTTCTACCGCGACAATACGCGGCCGACGGGCTGGAACAATCTGGTGTATGAAAACGTGAGCATGCCTCACGTGCTGTGGCAGCTTCAGGGGCAACGTACCGCGAAGTTCGGTGACGAAACCGACGAAAAAACTGGCGAGACGGTACACAAATTTGTCGGCTTCCAGCAGGTCACTCCGGGGACGATGTCGCCGGTAGATTATGATTCTGCTGTGGCCGACCTCGTGTCGTACCTGTCATGGATGTCCGAACCGACCCAGAAAACCCGCAAACAGCTTGGCGTGTGGGTGCTGATGTTCCTCGGTATCCTGAGCTTTTTCGCCTGGCGACTGAACGCCGCGTACTGGAAACATATCAAATAATCACGCCGTCACCCGGCGTGGGGCCGGCGCCAGGAAAAACCTGCTGAACGGTTTTTCCGCGCGCTGGCCTTTCAGCTTTTTGAGGAAACGTAAACATGATGGTTCTGTATTCCGGCACAACTTGCCCGTTCTCCCAGCGCTGCCGGCTGGTGTTGTTCGAAAAGGGCATGGACTTCGAGATCCGCGACGTCGACCTGTTTAACAAGCCGGAAGACATCGCCGTGATGAATCCGTACGGTCAGGTGCCGATTCTCGTCGAACGGGACCTGATTCTGTACGAATCGAACATCATCAACGAGTATATCGACGAGCGCTTCCCGCACCCGCAGCTGATGCCGGCCGATCCGGTTCAGCGTGCCCGCGCTCGCCTGTTCCTGCTCAACTTCGAAAAAGAGCTGTTCGTGCACGTCGGCACGCTCGAAAACGAAAAGGGCAAGGCCGCCGAGAAGAATCACGAGAAGGCCCGTCTCGCGATCCGCGATCGTCTGACGCAGCTCGCGCCGATCTTCCTGAAGAACAAGTACATGCTTGGCGAAGAGTTCTCGATGCTCGACGTCGCGATTGCTCCGCTGCTGTGGCGTCTGGACCACTACGGCATCGAACTGTCGAAGAACGCCGCCCCGCTGATGAAGTACGCCGAGCGCATTTTCAGCCGCCCGGCTTACATCGAAGCGCTGACGCCTTCGGAAAAGGTGATGCGTCGTTGAGTTTGGCTTTGGGGTGAGGGCGCCGCGCGGCTGGGTGAGCGCGGGCCCGCGCCCGGTAAGAGGACTGTTGATGCAAGAGATTTCCACCAAGCCTTACCTGCTGCGCGCGCTTTACGAGTGGTGCACGGATAACGGCTATACCCCGCACATTGCGGTCCGGGTCGACAACCAGACGCGCGTGCCGCGTCAGTTCGTGCGCGACAACGAAATCGTGTTGAACATCAGCTTCGAGGCGACCAGCCAGCTGCAGATGGGCAACGAGTGGATCGAGTTCAGCGCGCGTTTCTCCGGCAAGTCGCACAAGATCGAAGTGCCGATCGCCAATATTCTCGCGATCTACGCGCGCGAAAACGGGCAGGGCATGGCATTCCCGGTCGAGTCGACAGGCGGTGAAGCGCAGGATTCGGGCACCGACGCCGAAGTGGCGGACGAGACCGAGGCGCCCGCGCCGCGTGCGGTCGAAACGGCGCCGGCCGCGGATGCCGCCGCCGCCAAAGCGGAAAGCGCGACGGACGCCCCGCAACCTGACGACGATGGATCGAAAGGTGGCGGAAGGGCTCGCCTCAAGATCGTAAAATGAAGTAGAATCACGGCCTCATGCCGGCTTAGCTCATCAGGTAGAGCGCTTGACTTGTAATCATGAGGTGGCGGGTTCGAGTCCTGCAGCCGGCACCAGTTGTACTAAACGGGGTTTCTGTTCATTCAGAAACCCCGTTTTTCATTTATGCGTGCGCACGCTACGTGATTAAAAAATCACCGCGCTTAAATGCGTGTTGTCTGGAATAAGCAGATTAATGAGAAACGAGTTGCGGACGCGAATTAGCATCCGCAATCGTAGGTTTATTTTGATGAGCTGGCGACGTGGAGGGTTTTGCCCGGCGCCGCCGTGGGTCTCTCAGGTTCTTCTTGGAATAGTTGCGTTCCACTAATTGGGAAAACTATACCGGTCACATTCCTTTCTGTCCATTAACCGGCTGTAAACCCCTACAAAGAATTTCGTCTCGGGATAGACGAGTTGTCCACTTGTATAAGATTTTGCCTATTCAATCGAATAAATCGCGGAGTCGCGTAGGACTGAGCCGCTCCTCGTTGATAAAGTGCGCAGAGAGAGGCGGTTCCGTGAAGCAACGGTGAGGCTCGATATCGGTCCAAAAATGCCATATCTCTTTCACCTTGTCGATGGTGGACTTTTTAGTCCGCGTCGGCGCGTTTCTCCAGGGGTTTGCCGGCGAATACCGCACCGCGAACCCGAACCACCGAGGTACTATTCGGGCGTCAGTCGGCCACGCTATCAAGTTACTCCGGCGGGCAACGCCCCCGAAGACGCGGTTTCTCAGCGCGTCGCTCCCGCAACACCGATCCCACCTTCACCATGACCAGCCCAGCAACCATCACCTGGCCCGAAGCCGACGGCCCCCGCGCCGCGCGTTGGCGCTCCGAAGCGGCCGTGCCGCCGCCCAAGCGCGTCATTGTCGCGGACGACCGCACCACCGCCGATTCCGCTTACCGTCTCGCTTGCGAAGGAACGGCACTGCTGTGGAACGGAGACTTCCAGAACGCTCGCCAACTGCTGCAAGCGGTCACGCGCCGGCTCGAGCGCAAGCCTCGCAAGCAGGGGGAAACGCCGCTCGACGCGTTCAACCTGCACAGGCAGGCACAGTCGCAACGCGCGCGCACGCTCGGCATGATCCTGATCCCGCTCGACGCCGCATACGGCATTCCGCTGCGTCGCGCGCCCGATGTCCAGCAAGCCTGCATCGAAACGTATGGACCGGCCACCGGCGAGGCGTCCGTCGTATCGCTGCGCGAGTTGCTCGGCATGATCGGTGCGCACGAATGGCGCAAGAAGGGCGTCGAGATTGCCGCACTGGGCGAGCGGATCCATCCGCACTACGGGGTGTTTTCACCGGTGCGCGGCGAGTATGTGGATCTCGTCGCGCGCACGCCGCTGCCTTCGCTGAACAAGGCGTTCGATATCGGCACGGGCACGGGCGTATTGTCCGCATTGCTCGCCAAACGCGGCGTGAAGAAAATCATCGCCACCGATCAGGATCCCCGAGCGCTCGCTTGCGCGCGTGAGAACCTGACGCGTCTCGGCTACGACCAGCAGGTCGAGGTCGTGCAAGCGGATCTGTTTCCGGAAGGCCGTGCGCCGCTCGTGGTGTGCAACCCGCCGTGGCTGCCGGCAAGGCCCGCTTCTCCGATCGAATATGCGATCTACGATCCGGAAAGCCGTATGCTGCTCGGTTTCCTGAATGGGCTCGCGGAGCATGTGTCGCCGGGCGGTGAAGGCTGGCTGATCATGTCGGACTTCGCGGAGCATCTCGGCTTGCGCACGCGCGACTGGCTGCTCGCCGCCATCGACAAGGCCGGATTGACGGTGATCGGGCGCGAGGACATTCGTCCGCGGCACCCCAAGTCGACCGATGAAACCGACGCGCTGCACACCGCGCGCATGGCTGAAGTCACTTCGCTGTGGCGTCTCAAGCCGCGATAAGCGGCCAATGCGTTGCCACGCGGCAAGGCGGGCAACGCGGCGCGTCACGTCGAAGCGCCGCTCGCCTTGAGTTTGCCGAGGTATGCCGCCGCGCCGCGCCCTGCCGCGAGGCCGCTGGCAAAGCAGGCAGTGAGGAGATAGCCGCCCGTGGGCGCTTCCCAGTCGAGCATTTCGCCTGCGCAGAATGCGCCCGGCAGGCGTTCGATCATCAGGTGCTCGTCGAGCGCCTCGAAGGGAATGCCGCCGGCGGTGCTGATTGCCTCCGCGATCGGCCGCGCACGGGTGAGGCGCACCGGCAGCGCCTTGATGGCGTGCGCAAGGCCGTTCGCGTCGGCGAAGGCCTCTTTCGACAAAATCTCATGCAACAGAGCCAGTTTGACTCCGCCGATTCCGATCCGGCCATGCAGATGGCTCGACATCGAGCGTGAGCCGCGCGGCCGCGTGACTTCGGCGACGACTCGCTCCAAGGGCAGGCCCGGCGCCAGGTCCAGCGCGATTGTCGCGGAACCGTCGGCGAGAATTCGGTCGCGGATCACCGCCGACAAGGCATAAATCAGACTCCCTTCGAGGCCGGTTTCGGTCAGAAGTATTTCACCTTGTCGATTGTGGACTTTATTGTCTACGCTCGTCAGTGCGATGGCTACCGGCTTCACCGGTTGGCCTGCAAAACGCTCGCGCAAGTAGGGGCTCCAGTCGGCGTCGAAGCCGCAATTCGCCGGCAGCAAGGGCGTCACCGGTACCTCGCGCGAGGCCATCAACGGCACCCAGGCGGCGTCCGAACCCAGACGCGGCCAGCTTGCGCCGCCAAGCGCGAACACTACGGCGTCGACGGTTACAGTTTGCTCACCGTTGGGCGTGGCAAATCGAAGTGTATGCGTGGCAGCGTCCCCGCCCGCTTCGGTGTCCCAGCCGGTCCACTTGTGGCGCATGTGAAAGCCCACGCCCGCTTCGCGCAATCGATGCAGCCACGCACGCAGCATGGGCGCGGCTTTCATGTCGGTCGGAAAAACGCGGCCCGAACTGCCGACGAAGGTTTCCACGCCCAGCCCGTGCAACCACACACGCAAGGCGTCGGGATCGAAGGCGTTCACGAGCGATGCGAGTTGCTCGCGGCGGGCCCCGTAGCGCCCGAGGAACGGCTCGAGCGGTTCCGAATGGGTGATATTCATGCCGCCTTTGCCCGCCATCAGGAATTTGCGGCCGACCGACGGCATGGCGTCGTAGACGTCGACCCGCACGCCTGGCCGGGCGAGCGCCTCGGCGGCCATCAAGCCGGCGGGGCCGCCGCCAATCACGGCGACGCGGGCGGAATCGAATGAGGATGACATGCGGACCTGCGGATGAGCGGAGGAGGCGGCGCGCCGGCCGGACCAGATGAGCGGGCGGTGCGAAGGGCGCTATTTTTACACCGCGGCCAGCGCAGGGCAAACGCGAGGGCGGGCACGTGGGCTGAAAAAGGCTCGGTTCAGGCGGTCCCGCGTTCGGCTGGATTGCGTCTGCGGCTTCGTTGTCGGCTGGCGCGACCTATAATTTTCAGACACCTTCCATCGGACGCCGTGCGCGTCTTTCCCGCGTCAAACCCAGCTCCCGTCTTCTTGCCATTCGACGCGCCTCCGCTGTCTGTGACGCCGCGTCACGGAAGGCTCTGTGCTTCGCGCGTCTGCTGCCTGCGTGGATATCTGAACGTCTGACCAAGGAGACTGCCATGTCCCGCAAATACATTGATTGTCGCGAATTCCCGAGCGAAATGAACTGCACGGTTGCCCTATCTGCCGACACCGAGAGCGAATTGCTCGACGCCGCAGTCCAGCATGCGGTCTCTGTGCACAAACACACGGATTCGCCGGAGTTGCGGTCGCAACTCAAGACCCTCTTTCACGACGGCACGCCACCGGTCGAAGCTCCGCGCGCGTGAGTTGCTGTCTTTCGGGAATGAGATAGGCCGTGCGACCTGCACGAGCGGCGTCTGGCCGCCCGTGCGGGTAGCGACGTATTGGGACTGTCCTAGCCAGGGTAAGCCTCGTCTACCTTCAAGCCCGCAAGCTTGAAGATGACCCGCAGCGTTTGCGGCTTGATATCGCGCCGCGAAGCGAGCGTCGTCATGACAAAGTCGAGGACCTTGGCGTACTTGAGCATGGTCAGGCAGGTTTCCATGTCAACGCTGCCGTCGCGCATGATTTCGGCGAGACGGAGCATTTCCGTGGAGATGTCACGGGCCATTTCCAGCTCGAGTTGCTGCTTCTCCGACCAGGCCGGGGTGGCGATGAGCTTCGCCAGCATTTCCTGAAACTTCTGTTCGACGTTTCCGTTGGGTACCGTATCCATTGCTGCCTCTTCTATTTTCCGAGCGCGCGTCCGGTGGAAGTCTCGGCGCGCTGCTGGTTACGTAACGTTCGGCCCGTGTTCCGGGACCGTCCTCCCCACATGCATTCGGTTCGCGTGATCAAAGTCACGGCCGCAGCCACTTGTTATAGGCGAGACGGCCGACGCCGACGGGCTCAGCCGGTACGCACGCTGCTTTTTGCGCCTATCTGGCCCCCCTGAGTAGAGCTTTTAGAGCAGGAAGTGTTCCAGATTGACACCATTTCTTGCATGATCCGCGCGGCTCTTTCGGTAAGCGGGCCGCACTTTGGGTAAACTGGCAGCAACTTTTCCCTTTTTCCGTCGCCTGTCGCACGTTCGCGCTGCAATTGATGACGGTTTCCCCCGATGTCCAGCAAAACTCACGAAATCCGTCCCAACCAATCCGTCGAATTGCTGAAGGAGCTCCATATCCTCACGCGCGACGGCAAGATGAACCAGGACAGCCGTCGCAAGCTGAAACAGGTCTATCACCTGTTCCAGTTCATCGAGCCGCTGCTCAAGGACCTCAAGGACAAACAGGGCGCCGTGTCCCTCGTCGATCACGGCGCGGGCAAGTCCTACCTAGGTTTTATCCTGTACGACCTTTTCTTCAAGGAGTTTCAGGCTCAGGCTGGTGGGGCGTCGCACATATACGGCATCGAAACGCGCGAGGAGCTGGTCGCGAAGTCGGAGGAACTGGCGAACCGGCTGGGCTTTACGGGCATGTCGTTCCTGAATCTTTCGGTGGCGGAGTCGATCACGTCGGATCGCTTGCCGGCCCAGATCGACATCGTGACGGCGCTGCACGCCTGCAATACGGCGACCGACGACGCGCTGCGCTTCGCTCTGGAGAAGAAAGCGAAATACATCGTGGTCGTGCCGTGCTGTCAGGCTGAGGTGGCGGGTGTGCTGCGGCAGAACAAGGGCAAATCGCTGGGGAGCGCCTTGACGGAAATCTGGCGGCATCCATTGCATACGCGGGAGTTTGGAAGCCAGATCACAAATGTGCTGCGATGTTTGCAGCTCGAAGCGCACGGCTATCAGGTCAGCGTGACCGAGCTGGTGGGATGGGAGCATTCGATGAAAAACGAACTCATCATCGCCCAGTACAAGGACTTGCCGAGGCGGCGGCCGGCCGAGCGCCTCAATGAGGTGATGGAGACGCTCGGTATCGAGGAACTGAAAGAGCGGTTCTTTGTATCGGCTTGACGAGGCGGCTTTTCTTCGCGCCGAGCCGCTGGATGAATTACGGCTTCATCAACGCATTCCAACCGGCAAGGCCGATTCGCCGAAGCGTTTCCTGATTTCGCTCGTAAATCTCTTCCGCATCGGGAAACGCCTGAACCGCGCGCTCGATGCTGTCCTCGCGCAGCAAGTGCAAAATCGGGTAGGGCGCCCGGTTCGTGTAGTTTTCGATATCGTCAGGCTGGCTGTCTTCGAACTGATATTGAGGATGAAAGCTGGCGATCTGAACGATGCCTTCGAGCCGAAGCTGCTTGAGCATGCGGTCGGCGAAAAACAGGCAGTCGTTGTAGTCGAGAAAGTCGCCGAGTGCGTGGGGCACGATCAACAGTGTCGTATCCACCGCGTCCGCATCGGCCGCCATCAACGTCTGAAGCTCGGTTTCGAGATCGGTCAGCACGCCTTCCATGTCCGCGGCATGGCTGACTACGTAGCGAATCTGGCCCTTCACATGCACGGCCTTGGCAAACGGACACAGGTTGAGGCCGATCACCGCCTCGGTCAGCCAGTGACGAGTGGCGGCAACGACAGCATTATCGGATTCGGCGGACAAAGACATGGCAGGTGGCGGCGGGGAAATAAACGCCATTCTAACGGCGCGCCTCGCAACCGTTTCGAGGCTCACGCAAACCCTCGCCCAAGCAACGCCGCGAGCTAAAAATCTCAAGCCCCCGAGGGCGCCGCCGCCGTCGTGCCGCATGCGGCGGCGATCAACTGCGCAGCGACTTTAGGCGCGGCCAGAATGGGCCCGCATCCAGGGCCGTAGGTCTGGCTCGCCGCGTACACGCCTTCGATCATTAAACCGAGCGCATTGGCCAGCGCTTCGGGATCGTCGGCGCCCGCCGCCGTGGTTAGTTCCGTGAGGCGCGCCATCAACCGCGCCTTGTTGCGGAACACGAACTGTCGCGCCGGATGTGCCGCGTCCGGAAACTCGACCGACACGTTCACGAAGGGACAGCCGCGATAGCCGTCGATCGACGCGCGCCCCGCGAGATCGTCGAAATATTGCTGAAGCTGTTTGGCCGGCTCGCCCGGATGCTTCGCGAAGCTCCTCTCCACATAACCGAAGAACTGCTCGTCCTTGCGCTCCAGATAAGCCATGATCAGTTCGTCCTTCGACGAAAACTGGCGGTACAAGCTCATCTTGTTCACGCCGGCGCGTTCGACAACCGCGTCGACGCCGACGGCTCGCACGCCCTCGCGATAGAACAACTCGTCCGCGGCACGAAGCAGATGCTGCTGCGCCTGCGGCCCGGCCGTCTGTGCGCCGCGCGCACGCCGTGCACCGGCAGGCTTGTGAGTTTCGTTGTCGGACATGGATGGCCACCTGAATGAACTTGACGCCTTGACATGTTACCGACCAGTAACTAATATCGCAACACTCATTGTGACTGATCTGTCACAAGTCCTTTACCGAAGTCGTAAGAATATGAGCGGCGTGGCCTGCGAGGTCGGCGTCGATTGGAGAACCGATGAATTGGGCAGCGAAACTGATTGGCGGACGTTTCCACTACGGCTGGTTGACCGTCGCAGTGGTGTTTCTGGTGCTGCTGGCGGCAGCGGGCACGCGTGCCACGCCGAGCGTGATGATGGTGCCGCTCGAGCATCAATTTGGCTGGAGCCGCGCAACGATCTCGTTGGCAATTTCGGTGAATATCGCGCTGTACGGTCTCATGGGGCCATTCGCGGCCGCGGCGATGCAGCGTTTCGGGGTGCGTCCCACGCTGCTGGCCGCGCTCGGCACGATGGCGGCGGGCGTGGCGCTCTCGTCGCTGATGACGCACCCATGGCAAATGGTGCTGATCTGGGGCGTGATGGTCGGCGGCTCGACGGGCGTCGCGGCGCTGTCGTTGTCGGCGACGGTAGTGACGCGCTGGTTCACGACGCGGCGTGGCCTCGTCATGGGCATTCTCACGGCCAGTTCAGCGACCGGGCAACTGGTGTTCCTGCCTATGCTCGCGGCCATTGCGGAGCATCAAGGCTGGCGGCAAGTGGTGTGGGTCGTCGCCATCGCTGCCGCGATCGTGATTCCGCTGGTGGCGTTTCTCTTGCCCGAACGTCCGGCCGACATGAAGTTGCGCCCGTACGGCGAGCCGCACGATACGCCGATCAACAGCACCGTCACGAAGCAGAATCCGCTGGCGATCGCCTTCGGCACACTCGCGATGGCGAGCAAAACCCGCGACTTCTGGCTGCTGTTTTTCAGCTTCTTTATCTGCGGCGCAAGCACCAATGGCTACGTCGGCACCCATCTGATCGCGATGTGCGGCGATTACGGCATGACGGAAGTGCAGGGCGCCTCGCTGCTCGCCGCGATGGGCATCTTCGATCTGTTCGGCACGACACTCTCTGGCTGGTTGTCGGACCGCTTCAATAGCCGCGTGCTGCTGTTCTGGTACTACGGTTTGCGGGGTTTGTCGCTGATGTATCTGCCGCACGCGTTCGGCATCGACTTCTTCGGTTTGCCGCTGTTCGCCGTGTTCTACGGCCTCGACTGGATTGCTACCGTGCCGCCGACCGTGCGTCTGGCTACCGACGTCTACGGCAAGGAGTCGGCGCCGGTGGTGTTCGGCTGGGTCGTCGCCGGCCACCAGCTCGGCGCGGCGTTCGCAGCGCTCGGCGCGGGCATGCTGCGCGCGAGCCTCGGCACCTACACGGTGGCGTCGATGATTTCGGGCGGTTTGTGTCTCGTGGCGGCGGTGATCGTGTTGCGAATCAACCGGCCCGCCAAAGTGCCGGAGCCGCAGGCGATCTGAAGCCGATCGACTCGAACGGAGCACGGCACAGTTGTTTGGAACGACGGCCCCGCGCGGGGCCGTTTTGCTAGTGCTTCACTGCGCGTAAACAAACTGCTGCCCTGATGGAGCACGCGCGCCGAAGCCCGGTTATGCTATGTGACCCCGGGCAGTCGCCCGTCGATCATGAATTTCGACCGAGAGAAGCGCATGACCAACAAACCCGCCCCTACCGCAGTTGCCATTCACGAGCTGATTGCAGGCCGCTGGAGCCCGCGCGCCTATTCGAGCGAGCCGGTGAGCCGCGAACATCTGCAATCCGTGCTCGAAGCGGCACGCTGGGCGCCATCTTCGTACAACGGGCAGCCGTGGCGTTTTCTCGTGTTCGACCGCAGCGTCGATGAAGTCTCGTTCAAGCAGGCCTTTGCCACGCTGGTGCCGTTCAACCAGGGCTGGAATGCGCCGGCGCCGGTGCTGATCGCGGTGACTACGCACACGCTCACCAACAAGGGCGAAGTGAATCGCTGCGCGCCGTACGATGCGGGCGCCGCGGCGATGGCGCTGGTCTTGCAGGCCCATGCACTCGGACTTGCCGCGCACCAGATGAGCGGCTTCGACCCGAACGCATTCCGCACGGCATTCAAGTTGCCGACCGACGTCGACGTGATCGCCATCATCTCGCTCGGTCATTACGGCGACGTGGACAAGCTGGATCCGGTGTTGCGCGAGCGCGAGAAGTCAGTGCGTCAGCGTTTGCCGCTGGCGGAAATTGCCTACGGCGGTGGCTGGAAGAAAGCGTTCTAAGCGGTTTGAAGGTTTCGTTCGAAGCAAAAAACGCGCGGCGACGACCGCGCGTTTTTTATTCCGCGCCGTCCGCGACGCTGGAGAGCGGCGTGGCCACGCTCTCCAGCGACTTGCGTTCCGCATCCACGCCCCAGATCGCCGCGATCACCGCCGCCGCGAGCATCAGCCCCGAGCCGACCAGATAGCCGGAAAACACCGCGCTGCGCTGATGCGTGTCGATGAGCCGGCCGAAGAACGCAGGCCCGGCGACGCCACCTAGCGCCGTGCCGAACGCATAGAAAACAGCGATGGCCAGCGCGCGAATTTCCAGCGGAAACGATTCGCTGACGGTCAGATATGCCGAACTCGCGGCCGCCGACGCGAAGAAGAAAATCACCATCCACGCGACGGTCTGCGTGACGACGGTGAGCAACTGCTGCTCGAACAGGTAGCCGCTCAGCGTCAGCAGGATCGCGGACATTGTGTAAGTCGCAAAGATCATCTTGCGCCGGCCGATCACGTCGAACAGCCGGCCGAGCAGCAGCGGTCCGAGGAAATTGCCCAGCGCGAAAGGCAGCAGATACCAACCAATGTGGTCGCCCGGCACCTGGTAAAAATCGGTGAGCACCAGCGCGTAAGTGAAGAAGATCGCGTTGTAGAAGAACGCCTGTGCGGTCATTAGCGACAGGCCGACCAGTGCGCGCCGTCGATGCACGTTGAAGAGCGTGTGGAACACCTCACGCAGCGGCGTATGCCCGCGAGCGCGCAAGCGCAGACGCATGAGGCTGTCGTCGCAGAGCGTGTGGCCTTCGTGGCGAAAACGCGTTTCGATCCCTTCGACAATCGCGCGTGCGTCGCGCTCGTCGCCATGCGTGAGCAGCCAGCGCGGACTCTCCGGCACCCAGATGCGCATCGGCAAAATACCCAGCGCGAGCACCGCGCCGATGAAGAAGCAGGCGCGCCAGCCCCAGTCGGCCGGTAGCAGATGCGGATCGAGCAGCACCAGCGAGCCGGCCGCGCCCAGCCCCGCGCCGATCCAGAACGTGCCGTTAATGCCCAGATCGGTCCAGCCTCGCACCCGAGCCGGTGTGAATTCCTGGATCGTCGAATTGATCGCCGTGTATTCGCCGCCAATGCCCGCGCCGGTCAGGAAACGAAACAGCAGAAAGCTGGCCAGATTCCACGACAACGCGGTCGCCGCAGTCGCCGCCAGATACAGCGCGAGCGTGATGAAAAACAGTTTGCGACGGCCGAGCCGGTCGGTCAGCCAGCCGAACCCCAACGCGCCCAGCACCGCCCCGGCGATGTAGGCGCTGCCGGCCAGGCCGACGTCGGCGTTGGTAAAGTGCAACGATGGACTAGACTTCAACGCACTCGCCACTGCGCCCGCCAGCGTCACTTCCAGCCCATCGAGCAGCCATGTGACACCGAGCGCCACCACGATCAGCGAGTGAAAGCGGCCCCATGGCAAGCGGTCGAGCCGCGAGGGCAGGTCGGTATCGACGACCGTGGCGCTTTTTTCGTGAACAGCGGCGGTGGGCGGCGCGCTCATTGCTTGAAGTCTCCTGAATTCCGAAAATTGGCGGCGTATCCTGTCCAAATGAGCAATATTCGTTCCGTCGAGCCGGGCCTCTCGGTTATCGCGGCCGTGCCGGAAACGCCAGTTGATGCTGGCTGGCCTTTCGTGATACAAAGCCGCTCCCCTTCTGTCCGCGCCAGCCGTGAGCGGCGATTCCTGCCATGAACTATTGCGCGATTGACTTCGGTACTTCCAACTCGGCCGTGGCCGTTCCTGACGGCGGCGCGCTCAGGCTCGCGCCGGTCGAGGGCGCCTACACGACGCTGCCCACCTCGGTCTTTTTCAATACCGACGAGAACACCCGCGAATTCGGGCGAGCGGCGCTCGCTGCGTACATCGACGGCTTCGACGGTCGCCTGATGCGCTCGATGAAGAGCATTCTCGGCTCGCCGCTCGCTGAGAACTCCACCGATCTGGGCGACGGTTCCGCGATCAAGTACACCGACGTGATCGCGATTTTCGTCGATCACCTCAAGCGCTCGGCCGAAAAAAGCGCCGGCGGCCCGATTAGCCGCGCCGTGCTGGGCCGCCCGGTATTTTTCGTCGACGACGATCCGCGCGCCGATCAGATGGCGCAGCGGCAACTCGAAGCCGCCGCACGCTCGGTTGGTTTGCAGGAGATTCACTTCCAGTATGAGCCGATCGCCGCGGCGTTCGACTACGAATCGCATCTGACGGAAGAAGGGCTCGTGCTGGTGGCCGACATCGGCGGCGGTACTTCGGACTTTTCGCTGGTGCGGGTCGGGCCGGAGCGCATGAAGCGCGTCGAGCGCAAGGACGACGTGCTGGCCCACCACGGCGTACACGTCGCGGGCACGGATTTCGACCGTCGCGTGGAACTGGCGACGATCCTGCGCGAACTGGGTTATCTGACGCTGGACCCGGAAGGCCGCGAGATCCCGAACCGGGTCTACTTCGACCTCGCGACCTGGCACCTGATCAACACCGTCTATGCGCCGAAGCGCGTCAGCGAACTCGCGCTGATGCGGCATCTGTTCACCGAGGTCAAGCATCACGACCGCCTGATGCGCGTCGTGGACCGCCGTTTGGGCCACGCGCTAGCGGCGCATGCGGAAGAGGCGAAGATCGGCGTGGCGGCGGGCGGGGAGACCGTGATCGATCTCGACGAAGTGGAAGACGACCTGCGACTCGCGTTCGATGAAACACAGCTCATCAAGGCCGGGCAGGAGGAAACGCGCCGCATCGTGCAAGCGGCGCGCGACACGGTGCAGGCAGCCGGCGTCACGACGCGCGAGCTCAGTGCGATTTATTTCACTGGCGGCTCGACCGGATTGGGATTTTTATCGGGTGCATTGGCGGCAGCGTTTCCGGACGCCAAAGCGGTATTCGGCGATCGTCTCGCAAGTGTCGCGACCGGACTCGGTATTCACGCACGGCGTCTGTTTGGATAACCAGAAATTATCAATCGCATTCAGCGAAGATAATCGAGGTTTGTAGTTGCAGCAGATATAAAAAAACCCCGCCGAGGCGGGGTTTTTTTGCGTCCAGAAGGAAGCGTGTTGCTTACACCGGCTTGATGTTAGCAGCTTGCTTGCCCTTCGGGCCCGTCTTCACTTCAAACGTAACCTTTTGGTTTTCTTGCAGCGTCTTGAAGCCTTCCGTGCGGATTTCCGAGAAATGCGCGAACAGATCTTCGCCACCGCCGTCCGGCGTGATGAAGCCAAAGCCCTTTGCGTCATTGAACCACTTGACGGTACCGGTTTCCATATTACTTGTTCCTAAAGATGGTAAATAAGGCCGAAGCCCAGAGGGTGCATGAAAATCAAGGAAGGGGGTAATGGGACCAACCGGAGTACCGTTGATGGGCGAACTACGAAAGACCAATTCACTCGCCGCTTGAAATCCTGCCCGAACGTTATACGGCGATTTTGAGAGAAGGTCAACAGTCTCCACATAACTTTACATACTTTCGCACAACGGGCGCAAAAGTTGCTTACAAAGCTTGCCATTCATCCGAATTTTTTGTTAGGGAGAACCCCTAATTTCGGTGCACACGTTGGGTGCAACCGTTAAACTACGCGCCGCGCGCCGGTTGCACCTGTTTGGAATGAACCGTCGCGCAGGCATGCGTGTCACCCGTCTCCAGCGCCATAAGCGATGTCAGCGGTGCGGGCATGGATCTGCTGCAAACTTGCATGGGGCCGGGGCAGGTGCGGAAGCGCCAACGCCGGCCGTCACAGGAGAAGACGTGAAAAGTTCTATACAACGGAACATCGGGCCGTTCGCGCTGATGCTGACCGGCTTGGGTTCGATCATCGGATCGGGCTGGCTGTTCGGCGCGTGGAAGGCTGCAAAAATTGCCGGGCCCGCAGCCATTTGTGCATGGGTGATCGGCGCGGTCGTGATTCTCGCGATCGCATTGACCTACGCTGAACTCGGCGCGATGTTCCCTGAATCCGGCGGCATGGTGCGTTATGCGCGCTATTCGCATGGCGCACTGGTCGGTTTCATCAGCGCATGGGCCAACTGGATCGCTATCGTTTCGGTTATTCCCATCGAAGCTGAAGCATCCATTCAATATATGAGTACGTGGCCCTATCCATGGGCGCATGCGCTATTCGTGGATGGGTCATTAACCACCAACGGGTTATTGCTGTCCGCGGCGCTCGTGATCATTTACTTCCTGCTGAATTACTGGGGCGTCAAGCTGTTCGCGCGCGCCAATTCGGCCATCACGATCTTCAAGTTCCTGATTCCCGGCGCGACGATTCTCGGTCTGATGCTGACGGGCTTCCACAAGGAAAACTTCGGCGAAGTGAGCACCTTCGCGCCGTACGGCTGGTCGGCGGTGCTGACCGCCGTGGCGACGAGCGGCATCGTGTTCGCGTTCAACGGTTTCCAGAGCCCGATCAACCTTGCCGGTGAAGCGCGCAATCCGGCGAGGAGCGTGCCGTTCGCGGTGATCGGCTCGATCCTGCTCGCACTGGTGATCTATGTGCTGCTGCAGATCGCGTATATCGGCGCGGTGAACCCGACCGACGTGGTGAAGGGCTGGAGTCACTTCAACTTCGCGTCGCCGTTCGCCGAGCTCGCGATCGCGCTGAATCTGAACTGGCTGGCAATCCTGCTCTACGTCGATGCATTCGTCAGCCCGAGCGGCACCGGCACGACCTACATGGCGACCACCAGCCGCATGATCTACGCCATGGAGCGCAACAACACGATGCCGAAGATGTTCGGCAACGTGCACCCGTTCTACGGCGTGCCGCGTCAGGCAATGTGGTTCAACCTGCTGGTGTCGTTCATTTTCCTGTTCTTCTTCCGCGGTTGGAGTTCGCTGGCGGCGGTGATTTCGGTCGCCACGGTGATCTCGTACCTGACCGGCCCGATCAGCCTGATGTCCCTGCGCCGCGCGGCCACGGACCTCGAGCGTCCTCTGCATATTCCGGGCATGAAGATCATCGCGCCGTTCGCGTTCGTCTGCGCGTCGCTGATCCTGTACTGGGCGAAGTGGCCGCTGACCGGCGAGATCATTTTGCTGATGGTCGTCGCTCTGCCGGTGTACTTCTACTTTCAGGCGAAGTCGGGCTTTGCCGGCTGGGGGCGTGATCTGAAGGCGGCATGGTGGCTAGTCGCCTATCTGCCGGTGATGGCGATTCTGTCGCTGATCGGCAGCAAGCAGTTTGGCGGTCATGACCTGATCCCTTACGGCTGGGACATGCTCGTAGTCATCGCGTTTTCGCTGGTGTTTTACTACTGGGGCGTGAATAGCGGCTATCGCTCGGAATATCTGGACGAGCGCGAGGAGCACGACGAAGTACTCGAAGGCATGGGTGCGCACTAAGGTGCCGCGCTGAGTCCGCTCGCTGGATCGAAGTCGGATGCGCTGTAAAGAACCCCCGCCTCGAGCAATTCAGGCGGGGGTTTTTGTTTGCGGCGTTCAGGTCGTGCTTAACGCAAGGCGGCCAATGGATCAGACGGTGCCGAACACGTAATTCGTCATGGCCAGCGAACGCTGATACGTTCCGAGCGACTGGATGGCCAGCGAATAATCGTCGTCCGCTGCGCCCAATGCGGCGAAGACCGGCAGCAGATGTTCGTCGGTCGGGTGCATCAGCACCGCATGCGGCGCCTGGCGGCGGTAGTCGAGCAGCGCGTCGATATCGTGCGCGGCGAGCTTTTCCTCGAACCAGCCGGTGAATTCGGCGACGCGCGGATCGGCGTCTTCGGGGCGCGCGGAGAAATCGGCGGCGCGCAGATTGTGCGTGATCTGGCCGGAGCCGATCACCATCACGCCGTCGTCTCTCAGCGAACGCAGCGCACGGCCGACGCGGAAGTGGTGCGCCGGGTCCATGTGCGGCTGGATCGACAATTGGGCGACGGGCACGTCGGCGTGCGGGAACATGAGCAGCATCGGCACCCATGCGCCGTGGTCGAGTCCGTGCGGCTGGGCGTCCGCGAGGATGCCGTTGTCGTTGAGCAGCACCGCGGCACGGCGCGCGACATCGGGCGCGCCCGGCGCCGGATACTGGATCTCGTACAACTGACGCGGAAAGCCATAGAAATCGTGAATGGTTTCCGGCGCCGTCGACGTGCTCACCACTGGCTGCGCCGTGCCCCAATGGGCCGACAGCATCAGCACCGATTCCGGACGCGGCAGTTGTGCGCCGAGTACGCCGAATTCGGCGGACGGCAACGACGGGTCGATCGGCAGCGTGGGCGCGCCGTGCGACAGGAAAAGCGAAGGCAAGCGGTTCATGGCAGCAGCGCCGCCGCTAATGTGCGGCGCAGAGATTGGGTTGCTACCAATATAGGGGTGAACTGCCGTTTGATAAACGGGTAAAAACGGAATTGATTGTGTCGCAGGCGTTGTTAATCAGCGCGTGTGCGCAGACTTATTTCGCTGGCGCGTTATTCCTGAGCGCCGCGCAGCCCAGCCCACGCGGGCGACAAGGCCGGCCCGAGCGCGAACAGATCCAGCACGCGCGCCACGGTGTGATCGACCATTTCGTCGATGGAAGCGGGTTGGTTGTAGAAGGCCGGCAAGGGCGGGAAGATCACGCCGCCCATTTCAGTGACGGCCGTCATATTGCGCAGGTGCGCCAGATTGAACGGCGTCTCGCGCACGAGCAGCACGAGGCGGCGGCGCTCTTTGAGCGTGACATCGGCGGCGCGCGTGATCAGGTTGTCCGAGAAACCGTGGGCAACGCTGGCGAGTGTCTTCATCGAGCAAGGGGCGACGACCATGCCGTCGGTGGCAAAGGAACCCGACGCGATGCTCGCGCCGACGTCGCGCACCGAATGGACGACATCCGCGAGCGGATGCACCTCTTCTTTGCTCAACTGGAGTTCGTGCTGGATGTTGAGCCAGCCCGCGCTCGAAATCAGCAGGTGGCTTTCGACGCCGCCCAGCCGGCGCAGCGTCTCGAGCAGACGGATGCCGTAGATGGCACCGGTCGCGCCAGTGATCGCGACGATCAGCCGGCGTGGCGCCGCAGCGCGTGTTTCCATGGCTCGCGGCGCCTTAGGGATAAAAGCGGGTTGACCGGGACCGCTCAGGCCGCGGCGAACAGTTGCTGCAGTTCGCCCGATTCGTACATTTCCATCATGATGTCCGAACCGCCGATGAATTCGCCCTTCACATAGAGCTGCGGAATGGTCGGCCAGTTCGAGAACTGCTTGATGCCCTGGCGGACTTCGTCGTCTTCGAGGACGTTGACGGTCTTGATTTCACCGACGCCGCACGCCTTCAGGATCTGGATGGCGCGGCCCGAAAAGCCGCACATCGGGAACTGAGCGGTGCCCTTCATGAAGAGAACGACAGCGTTGTCGTCGACGATTTGCTTGATGCGTTGTTGCGTATCCATGACTGACCTTGCGGTTCCGGTATGTGTAGGGAATAGGCTGAAATGATAGCGGATTTCGATACAGCCGGCCGAGCGCCGCGATGCCCGTTCCGCGCTTGTGGATATTAGGCGATGCGGGTCAACCGGCCAAACGCCCGCCGCTGATCCGCTCGATGCCGGCAAGATCGCGTTCCGAGCGGACTTGCGCAAAGCCCTGCGCCGTTAGCAACGCGCGAACGGCTTCGGCCTGATCGTAGCCGTGCTCCATCCACAATACGCCGTTGGCCGCGAGCCGTGCGGGCGCGCCGGCGACGATCGCGCGGATTGCGCTGAGCCCGTCGGCTTCGTCGGTGAGCGCGCCGCGCGGTTCGAAGCGCAGATCGCCTTCATCCAGATGCGGATCGCCGCTTGCGATATACGGCGGATTGCTGACGATCACGTCAAAGCGCAAGGTGGCGTCGAGCGAGTCGTACCAGTCGCTTTGCGTCAACACGACAGCGCCGCCGGGACGCTTCGCGTCGAGTAGGCGCGCGGCGTTGCGCGTGGCCACCGCCAGCGCCTCGGCGGAACGGTCGAGCGCCCAGACCTGCGCGTCCGGCCGCATCGAGGCGATCGCGACGGCAATCGCGCCGGTGCCGGTGCCAAGATCGAGCACGCGAGGCCGCGGGCTGTTTTCGAGCGACGCCAGCGCGGTCTCGACCAGCAATTCGGTTTCGGGGCGCGGAATCAGCACGTGCGGCGTCACTTCGAAATCCAGCCCGAAAAATTCCCGTGCGCCGACCAGTTGCGCCACCGGCTCGCCGGCTGCGCGCCGCGCTTGCAACGCCAGATAACGTTCGACAAGCTCGGCGCCCAGCACTTCGTCGCTGCGCGTAATCAGCTGTGTGGGCCGCCAGCCGAGCACGTGCGTGAGCAGAATCCGCGCTTCGAGCGACGGCAGCGGCGAGGCGCGCAACAGCGTGGCGGGCGTGGCCGGTGCGGCGGGCGTAGCAGGTGTGGCCGAAGTCATGCGCGCGTCAGTCCGCGTCGCCCAGCGAAGCCAGCAATTCGGCCTGATGCTCGCTGACGAGCGCCGCGATCAGCTCGTCGAGATCGCCGTCCATGATTGCGTCGAGGCGGTAGAGCGTCAGATTGATGCGGTGATCCGTCAGACGTCCTTGCGGGAAGTTGTACGTGCGGATACGCTCCGAGCGGTCGCCCGAGCCGATCAGGCTCTTGCGCGTGGCGGCTTCCTTCGCCTGCTGTTCGTGCGACTGCTTGTCCTTGATCCGCGCGGCCAGCACCTTCAGCGCGCGGTCCTTGTTCTTGTGCTGCGAACGATCGTCCTGACACTCCACGACGATGCCGGTCGGCAAGTGCGTGACGCGCACTGCGGAATCGGTCTTGTTGATGTGCTGCCCGCCCGCGCCGGACGCGCGAAACGTGTCGATGCGCAGGTCGGCCGGATTGATCTCGACCTCGCCGATTTCGTCCGCTTCAGGCATTACCGCGACCGTGCATGCGGAGGTGTGAATGCGGCCCTGGGTTTCGGTCGCCGGCACGCGTTGCACGCGATGGCCGCCGGACTCGAACTTCAGCTTCGAATAGGCGGCCTCGCCGGCGATCCGCACGATCACTTCCTTGTAGCCGCCCAGATCGGATTCGCTCGCCGACATCATCTCCACTTGCCAGCGGTTGCGCTCGGCAAAGCGCAGGTACATGCGCAGCAGGTCGCCCGCGAACAGCGCGGATTCATCGCCGCCCGTGCCGGCGCGGATTTCGAGGAAGATGTTGCGATCGTCGTTCGGGTCTTTCGGCAGCAGCATTTTCTGCAACTCGGCGCCGAGCTTGTCCATGCGCTCGCGGGCCGCGCGAATCTCTTCTTCCGCGAAGTCGCGCATGGACGCATCCGCCAGCAGTTCCTGCGCGGTGGCCGCGTCGTTCATGGCCTGGCGCCACAGCGCGTAGTGCTCGACCACCGGCCCAAGCTCGGCGTGTTCCCGCGTGAGCTTGCGGTATTGGTCGAGATTCGAGGTGATGTCCTCTCGGCTCAACAGATCGTTCAGTTCGGCCAGCCGGGTAGTGAGCTGGTCGAGCTTGCGTTGCATGCTCGTTTTCATCGGACGGGTATCGGAGCGGGCTCCGGTAAGGACGACGACTAGGGGAATGGGCGGATGCCCTTGGGTCGGAAGCACGTCGCGGGCCACTTGCGGATGGCCCGGACAGCGCGGTGCTGGCTGCGCCGCTAACGCTCCGTGGAACCGGAGTGTTTGTAGAAACCGCTCATGAGTTCGATGAGCGTGTCACGGTTTTCGCTGCTCGCGCGATTGAGCGCGTGCGTGGGCCCGTGGATCAATTTATTGGTGAGCGCTTGCGACAGCGCTTCGAGTACGGCAGCCGGATCGTCGCCGCGAGCGAGCATTTTCTGCGCGCGTTCCACTTCAGCGCGACGCAGCACGTCGGCCTGCGTGTGCATATGACGGATCACCGGCACGATGCTGCGTGCGTCCAGCCATTGCATGAAATTCTGCACGCGCGTTTCGATGATCGCTTCGGCCTGTGCGACCGCGGCTTGCCGTGATGCATTGCCTTCGCGCACGATCGCGCCGAGGTCGTCGACGGTGTACAGAAACACGTCTTCCAACTGGCCGACTTCGGGTTCGATATCGCGCGGAACGGCCAGATCGACCATGAAAATTGGCCGATGGCGGCGCGCTTTAACCGCCCGCTCGACCGCGCCCAAACCGATGATCGGCAAGGTGGACGCGGTGCACGACACGATGATGTCGAACTCATGCATGCGCGAGGGCAGTTCCGCTAGCGGAATGGCGCGGCCGTTGAAGCGTTCGGCGAGACGCGTGCCGCGCTCGGCCGTCCGGTTCGCGACCACGAGTTCGCGCGGCTGCTGCGCGGCGAAGTGCGTGGCGCACAGCTCGATCATTTCGCCCGCGCCGATGAACAGCACGCGCTGGTTCGAGACCTTGTCGAAAATTCGCTGGGCGAGGCGCACGGCGGCGGCGGCCATGGAAACCGACTGCGCGCCGATTTCGGTGGTGCTGCGCACTTCCTTGGCCACGGCGAAGGTGCGCTGGAACAACTGGTTCAGATAGGTGCCGAGCGCGCCGGCTTCAGACGCGGTGCGCACCGCATCCTTCATTTGTCCGACGATTTGCGTTTCACCCAACACCATTGAATCCAGCCCGGACGCGACGCGGAACGCGTGGCGCACGGCTTCCGACTGCGGCAGCGCGTAGACGTGCGGCGCGAGTTGGTCGATGGGCAGGTTGTGGTATTTGGACAGCCACTGGATCGCGGCTTCGCGCGCGGCCTGGTCGTTGGTCGCGCAGTAGAGCTCGGTGCGATTGCAGGTGGACAGAATTGCCGCTTCCGGCGCGGTACTGGCCGACGGGCCGAGCCAGATGCTCTTGAAGGTGTCCAACGCAGGTTTGATCTGTTCGAGCGGAAACGCCACGCGTTCGCGCAAGGCGACAGGCGCAGTGTGGTGATTGATTCCGATCGTTAGAAGCTGCATTTGGGGGAGCTATGGTTTAGCTGAATATTATAGCGTTTCCACGATTCTTACATTGTGAGGGTGTCATTCGGCCTCCATGACGGCTTCCGGCGGGATTGCGTCGAGTTGGTAGCCGAAGCCGTACAGCGGCGTCAGGCAATAACCGTGTTCGGGGTGAAGTTGCAGTTTGCTGCGCACCCGCGACGCGTGGGTGTCGACGGTGCGTGACCTTACGTCGCGGCGGCGTGCCCAGACGTTTTCAAGAATATGCGCCCGCGACACCGGCCGGGACAGATTGCTGAAGAGCAGCAGCGCAAGGCGGAATTCCTTTGGCGTGAGCGTGACCGTCCGGTTACGGAATGTGACGGCGAATTGCGCCGCGTCGAACGCATATTCGCCGATGATGTCGCGCCTTCGGTTGGGCGGCCGCCGCAAGCCCGCGCGCCGCAGCAGCGCGTCCACCCGCGCCAGCATCTCCGGGCCGCGGACCGGTTTGGTCAGGCAGTCGTCGGCGCCGGCGTGCAGCGCGGCAACAATCTGGCTTTCGCGCGGGGCCGACATCAGCACGATCACCGGCAAGCCCGGCAGGATGACGCGGGCGCGCGGGATGACGTCTTCGGCGGAATGGTCGCCGGCCCAGCTTTCGGTGATGAGAAGGTCGAAGAATTCTTCGTTGGCGCGAGTCAGAAACGGGACGCTCGCGGTGAAGTGCTGACACAGATGGCCGCCGGCGAAAACCAGCCGGCCAACCAGTTCAGCGTGCCGCAGGTCCGGCTCGATAAGGGCGATTCGCATGACGCGCTTTCAGCGTGGCAATGACCGGGGACCAGGCTTTTCCGTAAGGCTTACAGCTTGCCTAACATCACCCCGACCCCTAAACTCAACCGCTATGCGGAAAGCGCCGTGCTGAACTTCTATAGTTAATGAGACAAAAATGCTAGCTGTATTGGCCCCTTGCGCCCATGAGACGAATCCGAAACTGCGCGAGGCCTGCTGCTAATGGGGTGGCCTGGGCTCGTGGTATTGGGGGCGGTGATTGGCCTCGCGGGCTGGTGGTTGAATCCGCTGCGGCGCGCGAGCCGAGCCCGGTGGTGGCTGGCGCTGCTGGCGGGCGTGCTGGGTGCGGCCGTCGCGCACATGGCCGGCAATGTGATTGGTCTCTTTCACGAGGGTGATACGCTCGAATGGCCGGTATGCACCGCCATTGCGTTGATCGCCGTTGCCGTGACGGTCGGCTTGCTTTCCCGTCGATGAATATTTGCAGGTGACTCCGATGAATGCCCGACTTCCCGAAACTTCCTCCATTCCCGAACGGCTCGCGACTTTGCGCAACGCAATGGCGCGCGAAGGCGTTGCTGCCTACCTGGTGCCGTCCGCCGATCCGCATTTATCCGAATATCTGCCTGGGCGCTGGCAAGGCAGGCAGTGGCTGTCCGGCTTCACCGGTTCGGCCGGCACGCTGATCGTCACCGCCGACTTCGCCGGCGTCTGGACGGACAGCCGCTATTGGGAGCAGGCCAATACCCAACTGGCCGGTACCGGCGTTCAGTTGATGAAGATGACCGGCGGCCAGCAGACCGCGCCGCATTTCGAATGGCTCGCGCAGAACGTGCCGGCCGGCGGCACCGTGGGCGTGGACGGCGCCGTGCTCGGCGTGGCGGCGGCGCGTGCCTTGAACCAGGCGCTGAGCGCGCGCGGTGTGAAACTGCGCACCGACGTCGATCTGTTCGACACGATCTGGCCGCAGCGTCCGTCGCTCCCGGCCGCCGCCGTGTTCGAGCACGCCGCGCCGCACGCGAGCGTCGCCCGTTCGGAAAAACTCGCGCAGATTCGCCGCACAATGGCGGACAAAGGCGCGCAATGGCATTTCATCTCCACGCTCGACGACCTCGCGTGGCTGCTGAATCTGCGTGGCGCCGACGTCAGCTACAACCCGGTATTCGTGGCGCACGCGCTGATCGGCGCGGACCACGCATTGCTCTTTGTCGCGGACGGCAAGGTGCCGCAGGCGCTGGCCGATGCGCTGGCGAAAGACAACATCAGCGTCGAGCCCTATGCCAAGGCTGCGGACGCGCTGGCCGCGCTGCCCGCCGGCAGCACGCTGCTGATCGACCCGCGCCGCATCACGTTCGGCTCGCTGCAATCGGTGCCGTCCACGGTCACGGTGGTCGAGGCCGTCAATCCGTCAACCTTCTTCAAGTCGCGCAAGACCGAGGCGGAAGCCGAGCATGTGCGCGAGACGATGGAACAGGACGGCGCGGCGCTGGCGGAATTTTTCGCCTGGTTCGAAGGCGCGCTGGGCCGCGAAACGATCACCGAGCTCACCATCGACGAACAGTTGACGGCGGCCCGGGCGCGCCGTCCTGGCTTCGTGTCGCTGAGCTTCGCGACGATCGCCGGCTTCAACGCGAACGGCGCGATGCCGCACTACCGCGCCACCGAGGAATCGCATTCGGTGATCGAGGGCAACGGCCTGCTGCTGATCGATTCCGGCGCGCAGTATCTGAGCGGCACGACCGACATCACGCGCGTGGTGCCGATCGGCACCATTAGCGAAGCGCAGCGGCGCGATTTCACGATCGTGCTCAAGGGCACCATGGCGCTTTCGCGCGCGCAGTTCCCGCGCGGCATCCGTTCGCCGATGCTCGACGCGATCGCCCGCGCGCCGATCTGGGAAGCGGGCGCCGATTACGGCCACGGCACCGGTCACGGCGTGGGCTACTTCCTGAACGTGCACGAAGGCCCGCAGGTCATTTCGCACTATGCGCCGGCCGAACCGTGGACCGCGATGGAAGAAGGCATGATCACCTCGGTCGAGCCCGGCATCTATCGTCCGGGCAAGTGGGGCGTGCGGATCGAGAACCTCGTGCTGAACGTGCCTGCCGGCCAGACCGAGTTCGGTGACTTCCTCAAGTTCGAGACCTTGACGCTGTGCCCGATCGACACACGTTGTCTCGACCTGTCGCTGCTGCGCGAGGACGAACGCGCGTGGCTGAACGCGTATCACGAGACGGTCCGCACGCGCCTGTCGCCGCATGTGTCGGGCGAGGCCAAAGCGTGGCTGGAGTTGCGCACGCAGCCCATCTGATCGCCCAGGAAACCTGCTCACGGAGCGTGCATGGCCATCAAGGCAGTGGTGTTCGATTTCGGCGGCGTGCTGATCGACTGGAGCCCCGAGTACCTGTATCGGGAACTGATCCCTGACGAAACCGAACGCCGCTGGTTTCTGACGCACGTCTGTTCGATGGACTGGGTAATCCGTCAGGACGGCGGCCAGCCGATCGTCGAGGCCACCGAGGAACTCGTCGCGAAATTTCCCGATCACGAGACGCTGATTCGCGCGTTCTACGAACGCTGGCACGAGATGGTGGCCGGCGTGCTGGACGAGGGCGTGGCGATCATGGAAAAGCTCGAAGCGGCCGGAGTTCCGCTCTTCGGGTTGACCAACTGGTCGGCGGAGACCTTTCCGTATGCGTGGGAGCATTACCCGGTGTTGCGTCGGTTTCGCGACATCGTGGTGTCGGGGCGGGTGCAGTTGGTGAAGCCCGATCCGGCCATCTTCGCGGCCATGCGTGAGCGGATCGAGGCGCAATTGCCGGGCATCGAACCGGCCGAACTCGTCTTTATCGACGACAATCAGAAGAACGCCGAAGCCGCAACGGCGCTCGGTTGGCACGGCGTGCATCACACCAGCGCCGGGCAAACCGAAGCGAAACTACGCGAGCTGGGGCTGCCGGTTTGAGGCGGGCGCTGTTCTAGCGGCAAGGCGGCGCGTAAGTTTTCCAGAAGCGCCGCTTCACCCCTGCCTGTGTCCGCGTTGCGCCCCGGCTGACTGACTTACTGGCCAAGCAGACTCTTCAACGCGTTACCCAGACCTTTCACGGTTTGTCCCGCGCCTTTCGCCACATCCTCGACGCTCACGCCTAGCGCCTTCGCAAAGCCGGTGGCGATGCGCTGCATCAGGCCTTCCTGCACCGAGAATTTCGGGTCGCGCAAATTCCCATCCAGAACGAAATGTAGCGTGATATCGCCGTTGTGCGCCTTGAGCGCGGCGACGGCGGCTTTGGTCGGAATCGACATGAAGGTGTCGAGCGGATTGCCGCTGTCGGCGAGTTGCAGATTGTGGACCGTCAACGTTCCGGGTGCGTGCAGCTGATAGTTGCGCACCGTCGATTCGACGGTCAGGTCGACCGTGCCGCTAGCCACTTGCGCCTTGGCGCCGGCCTTCTTGATCAGGTACGGATCGAGCATCACGACGTCGACGCCTCGCAGTTTGCTGGTGGTCTGCGAATCCTTGCTGGCGATCTTGATCCAGCCGCCGAACGACACGCTGCCCGTGTGTGTGGGACCTTTAATCGAACCCGTGACATTGACGCTGGTCGGCTCGGTGAGGGCGGGCAGGCGCAGATTGTCGACGGTTGCGTTGGCATTGCTGACCGTCACCTTAAACGCCGGTGGACCGACCGTCATGTCGTAGAAGTGGAAGTTGCCCTGTTCGAAACGAATGTGATCGACCTGCTTTTCGCGAGGAATGGACACCGTCGCGTCGCTGGCGTCGGTTTCGGCCTGGTTCACCGTTTGCCGCAGATTTGGCATCAGGCGAATCGCGCCGTCCTTGGTACGCAGCACGGCGATATCGAAGCCGCGCACCACCACGCTGCGGACATGCATGCGCCGCGCGATCAGATCGCGAATGTCGGGCGTGAGGGTGATTTCGTCCGCTCTGAGCGGATCGCCGGCCGGCCAGCCGGGAGGCGCTTTGAGAAGAACGTTGGTGAGACGGACGGACGTCAGGCCGACGTCGATGGTTTCGGCGCTGCCCAGTGGCCCGAGCGCCGCGATCACGCGCTCCTTGACCTCGCGTTGCGCGAACTGCAAGGCGCCGACCACGACGACGATTAGCACCAGCAGCACGCCGCCTACGGCGACGACCCAGCGCTTGCCTCTCGACATCGTCATGCTTACCTCCTCGTCACCGCGTTCCGGGCGGTGTGGCAGTGATCGGCCGTTGCGCTCGTCGGGCGGGCGCGCGTCTGAATTGGACCATCGCGGCGGACCACACGCACTCTGCCGCGATGACACGTATCACGCCACGGTACGCAAGCTGTGTGCCCTGCTGCTCATCTCGGCGACGCCAGGTGTTCGCGGCACCTGCTACGCGGCGCCGCAAAATTCGCCCGCGCGAGCACACGTGGGCACGCGCGCACGCAAGAGCGCGGCCGTCGAGGCGGCCTGCGCGTCAGCCCAGCCGACGAGCAGGCCGCCCGGTTCGAGCTTATCGCGCGATCGGCTTGTAACGCAGACGCTTCGGACGCGCACCTTCTTCACCCAGACGCGCGCGCTTGTCGGCTTCGTATTCCTGGTAATTGCCGTCGAAGAACGTGACTTGCGAATCGCCTTCGAACGCGAGAATGTGCGTGGCGATCCGGTCGAGGAACCAGCGATCGTGCGAGATCACCAGCACGGAGCCTGCGAACTCGAGCAACGCGTCTTCCAGCGCGCGCAGCGTTTCGACGTCGAGATCGTTCGACGGTTCGTCGAGCAGCAGCACGTTGCCGCCCGCGATCAGCGTCTTGGCCAGGTGCAGCCGGCCGCGCTCGCCACCCGACAGATTGCCGACGATCTTCTGCTGATCGCCGCCCTTGAAGTTGAAGCGCCCGATATACGCACGCGACGGCGTTTCATACTTGCCGACCGTCAGCACGTCCGCACCGCCGGAGATTTCCTCAAACACGGTTTTCGAGCCGTCCAGCGCGTCGCGGCTTTGATCCACGTATGCGAGCTTGACGGTCGGGCCTTGCACGATCTCGCCCGAATCCGGCTGTTCGCGGCCGGTCAGCATGCGGAACAGCGTGGACTTACCCGCGCCGTTCGGCCCAATGATGCCGACGATCGCGCCAGCCGGAATCTTGAAGCTGACGTTGTCGAGCAGCAGGCGGTCGCCATACGACTTGCTGACGTTCTTGAACTCGATCACTTCATTGCCGAGACGGTCGCCGACCGGAATGAAGATTTCCTGCGTTTCGTTGCGCTTCTGGTAGTCCTGGCTGTTCAGTTCCTCGAAGCGGGCAATACGCGCCTTCGACTTCGCCTGACGGCCCTTCGGGTTCTGGCGCACCCACTCCAGTTCCTTCTTGATGGCCTTCTGACGCGCCGATTCCGACGATTCTTCCTGCTTCAGCCGCTCTTCTTTCTGGTCGAGCCAGCTGCTGTAGTTGCCCTTCCACGGAATGCCGTGGCCGCGGTCGAGTTCGAGAATCCACTCGGCGGCGTTATCGAGGAAGTAGCGATCGTGAGTCACGGCGACCACGGTGCCCGGGAAGCGCGTGAGGAACTGTTCCAGCCAGTCGACCGATTCCGCGTCCAGGTGGTTGGTCGGCTCATCCAGCAACAGCATGTCCGGCTTTTCGAGCAGGAGCTTGCACAGCGCGACGCGGCGCTTTTCGCCACCCGACAGATGCTCGATCTTTGCGTCCCAGGCCGGCAGGCGCAGTGCGTCGGCAGCGATTTCGATTTGCTGCTCAGCGCTGCCGTCGGCGGTGGCGAGGATCGCTTCGTACTTCGCCTGTTCGGCGGCGAGCGCGTCGAAGTCGGCGTCCGGTTCGGCGTAGGCCGCGTAGATTTCGTCCAGTTTCTTTTGCGCGCCGAAGACATCGCCGAGACCTTCCTCGACCGCTTCACGCACCGTCTTGTTCGGATCGAGTTGCGGTTCCTGCGGCAGATAGCCGATGTTCAGGTTCGGCATCGGCGTGGCTTCGCCTTCGATGTCCTTGTCCACACCGGCCATGATGCGGATCAGCGTCGACTTGCCCGAGCCGTTCAGGCCGAGCAGGCCGATCTTCGCGCCGGGAAAGAACGACAGCGAGATGTCCTTGAGGATTTGACGCTTGGGCGGCACGATCTTGCCGACCCGGTTCATGGTGAAAACGTATTGGGCCATTTGCTTGCAATAGACGTTGACGACGCCGGCCGCGAGGGGGCGGGCAGTCGTGGGTGGATGGGTAATCGGTGTTATGGCCGGGCAGAGCGCCCGGCGCCGGCCGGCGCGGCTTGGAGCGTGGCGTCGAACTTCGCGACACCCCGCGCGCGGGCGGGTTCTTCAAATGGCATTGTACTTCGGCAGGGGCAGGGCACGGCAGTGGGTGTCCGTTCGGCTAGGTCCCGCCCGGATGCTCAGAGCCAATCCGCCACGCCGCCGTGGCGCGAACACGTGCCGCTGCGGTGGCGGCTAAAGCTGTAGGTGCCGTCGCGGCAACGTGCCGTGGCGCCTTCCGGCGCCTTGCCGGATAACGAGCGGGCCGGCGCGTGCACGGTGTTGCCGTCGCGATTGGTGTAGGTATTGTGATTGCTGAGGTTCGCTTCGTCCGGCGTCGTGCCCGGCGCAACATACGCGAACGCCGACGAGACGCTAAACAGCAGCGCTGCGACTACCGCGCAGGATCGCAAGGTCTTACGGGTCATGCCCATCATGGTCTTTCGAGTGCTTGTTATTCTGACTGCTCGGGCGATTTATCAGGCCTCAGTTCGCGCGCTTGCCGCTGGCCGGGTCGAAGAAATGCAGATGTTGCGCGGGCAGCGCCACGTGCAGCGCTTCGCCCGCCGCGGGCCGATGCGCATGCGGCAAGCGCACCGTCACGTCATGCTTGCCCCAGCGACCGTGCGCGAGATTGTCCGCGCCGAGCAGTTCGCAGGAATCGACGGTGAGCGTCGCGTGAGGCGCGTCCGCCTGACCCGGGCTCATGTGTTCCGGACGAATGCCGAGTGTCCACTCGCGCCCTTTGGCGACTTCGCGGCCGATCGACGCCACGCCCGTCAAAGGCAGCTTTGGACCGTTGCCCGCCACTTCGAAAACGGAGCCGTCGTCCGACACGCGGCCTTCCAGCAGATTCATCCCGGGCGAGCCGATAAAGCTCGCGACGAACACCGTGGCGGGCCGCTCATAGACTTCGGTCGGCGCGCCGATCTGCTCGGCGTGGCCTTTGTTCATCACGATCACGCGCTGGGCGAGCGTCATCGCTTCGATCTGATCGTGCGTCACATACAGGCTCGTGGTGGCGAGCCGCGCATGCAGACGCTGGATTTCGAGCCGCATCTGCACGCGCAGGCGCGCGTCGAGATTCGACAGCGGTTCGTCGAACAGAAACACCGCCGGCTTGCGCACGATAGCGCGGCCCATCGCGACACGTTGCCGTTGTCCGCCGGACAATTCGCGGGGCTTGCGTTGCAGTAGCGCTTCGAGTTCGAGAATCTGCGCGGCGGCGTCCACGCGCTGCCTGATCTGCGCCCGGTCCACGCCCGCGATCTTCAGCGCGTAACCCATGTTCTCGGCCACGCTCATATGCGGATAGAGCGCGTAGTTCTGGAACACCATCGCGATGTTGCGATCTTTCGGTTCGAGCTGGTTGACCACTTTGCCGGCGATCGAAATACTGCCTTCGGAGATGCGCTCCAGTCCCGCCACCATCCGCAGCAAGGTCGATTTGCCGCAGCCGGACGGGCCGACCATCACGACGAACTCGCCGTCGGCGACGTCCACGTCGATGCCGTGCAACACGAACTGTTTGCCGTCGTAGGTTTTTTTCACGCCTTGCAGAGTCAGTGCAGCCATGCCGTTTTAGCCTTTCGTTGCTTGCCGCGCGTCGTGCGGTGTTGTTATTTCAATGCCGGAATAAGCTCGCTCAAACGGGCGCCGCTTACTTCTCCGCGTCCACGAGTCCGCGCACGAACCAGCGCTGCATCGTCAGCACGACGGCGAGCGGTGGCAGCATCGCGAGCAGCGTCGCGGTCATCACGAGATGCCATTCGGTCGCGGTGTCGCCGGAGGCGATCATGCTTTTTATGCCGACCACGGCCGTGGTCAGCGATTGCTGGCTCGTGATCAGAATCGGCCACAGGTACTGATTCCAGCCGTAAATGAAGGTGATGACGAAGAGGGCCGCCATGTTCGTTTTCGACAGCGGCAGGACCACGTCCCAGAAAAACCGCATGGCGCCCGCGCCGTCGATGCGCGCCGCTTCCATCAATTCGTCCGGCAGCGTCATGAAGAACTGGCGGAACAGGAATGTCGCGGTGGCCGAGGCGATCAGCGGCAATGTCAAACCGCTGTACGTATTGCTCAGATGCATCGACGACACGACCTGCACGGTCGGAAAGATCCGCACTTCGACCGGCAGCATCAACGTGATGAAGATCAGCCAGAACGCGAGATTACGAAACGGGAAACGGAAGAACACGATCGCGTAAGCGGAGATCATGGAGACCGCGATCTTGCCGATCGAAATCACCAGCGCCATCACGAGGCTGTTGAACAGCATGCGGCCGAACGGCGCCGCCGCGTTGCCGCTGCCTTGCGACCAGACCGTCGCGATGTTCTCGAACAGATGCGTGCTCGGCACCAGCGAAAGCGGCACGCTGAACACCTGTTGCTCGCTCATGGTCGCCGCGCAGAACGCGACGTAGACCGGAAACACCACCAGCACGACGCCGAGAATCAGCACCGCGTGGCAGAAGAGGTCGAAACCGCGGCGGTTCTCGATCATGAGTATTGAACCCTGCGTTCGATAAAGCGGAATTGCACGACCGTCAACGCGACGACGATCCCCATCAGGATCACCGACTGCGCGCCGGAACTGCCAATGTCGAGCCCCTGAAAACCTTCGGCGAAGATCTTGTAGATCAGCGTGCGAGTGGATTGCGCGGGGCCGCCGCCGGTGGCTGCGTCGATCACCGGGAAGGTGTCGAAGAACGCGTAGGTGATGTTGATCACCAGCAGGAAGAAGCTGGTCGGCGACAGCAGCGGCAGTGCGATGCCGAAAAAGCGCCGTACCGGGCCGGCGCCGTCGATCGCCGCCGCTTCGATGAGCGAGCGCGGGATCGCCTGCAAGCCGGCATAGAAGAACAGAAAGTTATAGCTGACCTGTTTCCAGACGGACGCGAGCACCACGAGGAACATCGCCTGACCTGCGTTCAGCGCGTGATTCCAGACAATGCCGTACTTGGCCAGCGCGTAGGTGACGAGGCCGATGCTCGGGTTGAACAGAAACGACCACAACACGGCGGCAATCGCGGGCGCGACGGCATACGGCCAGATCAGGAGCGTTTGATAGGTCTTGGCGCCGCGCGTGACGCGATCGGCGCAGACTGCCAGCAACAGCGAGATCACGAGGCCGGACACCGTGACGAGCGCGCAGAAGATCAGCGTCGTGTAGAACGACGACAGGTAGAGCGGATCGGCAAAGAGCTGCTTGAAGTTGGCGAGCCCGACGAACTCGCTCGACGTGCCGAACGCGTCCTGACTTTGCGTGGATTGCCACAGCGCCTCACCGGCCGGCCACAGGAAAAACAGCAGCGTGATCGCGAGTTGCGGCGCGACGAGCAGGTAGGGCAGCAGGCTGGTGCCGAAGCTGGAGCGCTTTTCCATCGATGATATCCAAGGTTCTGCGGCAACCACGGGTTCCGGCGCGGGCGCGCCGGAACCTCGTTCGCTCAGTTTTCCGCTCAGTTTTCCGCTCAGTTTTCGGCTCAGTTGCCGGCTTTCTCGAAGCGGCGCAGCAGTTCATCGCCACGCGACACGGACGCGTCGAGCGCCTGTTGCGGCGTCTTCTTCTGAGCCCAAACCTGTTCGAGTTCTTCGTCGATGATCGTGCGGATCTGCGGCATGTTGCCCAGACGCAATCCCTTCGTGTACGGCAGCGGCGGCTTGTTGAGCATCTGCTTGATGGCGGTGTCGCTGCCCGGATTTTTCTCGTAAAAGCCTTGTTGCTGCGTCAGTTGATAAGCGGCGGTGGTGACCGGTAGATAGCCGGTGTCCTGATGCCACTTGGCCGCAACCGGCGCCGACGACAGATACGAGAGGAATTTTGCCACGCCCTTGTAGACGGCCGGATCCTTGCCCGACAGCACCCACAGGCTCGCCCCACCGATGATCGCGTTCTGCGGCGCGCCCTTCACGCTGGCGTCGTAGGGCATCATGCCGGTGCCGAAGCTGAACTTCGCGTACTTCTTGATCGTGGCGAGCGACCCCGACGAGTTGGTGATGATCCCGCAGTCGCCGCTATAGAACTTCGACACCGGTTCGTCCTTGCGGCCGACGTAGGTGAAGGTGCCGTCCTTCTGCATGTTTTGCAGGAACTGGATATGCGCGACCTGCAGCGGCTTGTTGAATTCCAGTTGCGCGTCCGGGCCGTCGAAGCCATTGTTCTTCGTCGCGAACGGCGCGCCATGCCAGGCGCTGTAGTTTTCGAGTTGGATCCAGCTCTGCCAGCCCGACGAATAACCGCACGCCATGCCCGACGCCTTCAGCTTCTGCGCGTCGGCCTGCAGTTCCGCCCAGGTTTTCGGCGGCTGGTTCGGATCGAGGCCGGCTTTCTTGAACGCGTCCTTGTTGTAGTACAGCACCGGCGTCGAACTGTTGAACGGCATCGAGATCAGCTCGCCCGTTTTCGCGTCGCTGTAATAGCTGGCGATGGTCGGCACGAAGGCCTTTTCATCCAGCGGCACGCCGGCCTGCTTGAACACTTCGGAGACGGGGATCACGGCCTTCTTCGCCTGCATCATCGTGGCGGTGCCGACTTCGTAGACCTGGAGGATGGCCGGCGCATTGCCGCTGCGATAGGCGGCGATGCCGGCGGCGAGGGTCTGGTCGTAAGTGCCTTTGAACACCGGCACGATCTTGTAGTCGCTTTGCGACGCGTTGAACGCGTTGGCAATGTCGTTCAGCCGTTCGCCCAGCGCGGCTTCCATGCCGTGCCAGAACTGGATTTCAGTTGCGGCGTAGGCCGCCTGAGTGAGGCCGGCGCTCAATACGGCGGCAACGGAAAGAGAACGGATTAGCGGCTTCAAACTCATCGATTTGTCTCCAGTGTCGGAACGGGCGCGGATGCGAATCGCGCGATTCTAGTTGTGTTCGATGACAGTCCGGCGTCGGCGGCCGGACGGCGCGCACCATTTTTGGTGGTCGCCGAATGCCGCAATTTAACATCGGTGTCACAAAACGGAAACAGCGGGTGTTGATATGCCCATTGAGTGGGCGACGAATGCGCGAGTTTGCGTGGGAGCAGGGACTGAGCTCGTTCGCTGGACGCGGCCGTTCGCGTGCGGGCATGATAGACGTCCGTTGCGCGTGTGCCTGCTTCGTGTACGTTACGCCACGGTGGGTATTAATCAGGATTCCAGATGCTGAGTTCAGTACGATTGACGGGAGGCAGCTTTATTGCAGGCCTTTTACTGGCGGGTTGTTCGCTCACGCCTCCCTTGACGCCGAACAATGCCGTCACGCAGGTGAGCGCGTTGCCGGCGATCATCGCGCATCGCGGTGGCACGGGCGATGCGCCCGAGAACACGCTCGAAGCGATTCGCCTGTCGATCACGAATCACGCCGACGCGATGTGGCTCACCGTGCAGTTGAGCAAGGATGGCGTGCCGGTTCTTTATCGGCCGGGCGATCTGTCGGCGTTGACCGACGCGAAAGGGCCAGTGTCCGTGTATACGGCGGCTCAACTCGCACGCGTGAATGCGGGGTGGACGTTCCGCCGCGCGGATGCCTATCCGTATCGCGATCACCCTTTGGGCATTCCGACGCTGCGCGAAGCACTGCGCATCATGCCGGCTGGCATGCCGGTGATCCTCGATATGAAGGCGCTGCCAGCCGAACCGCAGACGCTGGCCGTCGCGCGCGTACTCGATGAAGAAAACGCATGGCGGCGCGTGTCGATCTATTCGACTGAAGCGGACTATCAACGGAGCTTTGCCGCGTATCCGCAAGCGCGGCTATTCGAATCGCGCGATGCCACGCGTGGGCGGCTCGTGCGTGTCCTGCTGAATCAGGGTTGTGTGGACGCGCCGGCCGAACACGCGATGAGCGCGTTCGAGTTGCACCGCGCATTGACGGTGGTCGAGAAGTTCACGCTTGGAGAAGGGCGCTCGGACGTGCAGGCTACGTTATGGACGCCTGCCACGGTCGCGTGCTTCAGGCAGAAGCCGGACGTGCGAATCATTGCGATTGCCGTGAACGATGCGGACGATTACCGCACGGCTGCGTGCCTCGGCATCGACGCGGTGCTCGCGGATTCGCCGTCGAAGATGACGCCCGTCAGGAACGGTATCGCGTTGCCGCTGCAGTGCGGGCGCGCCGGCACAAGTGGCGGGCAGTAAAGCAAAGAGCCCGCTCGAAGCGGGCTCTTTCAATGTCACCGGCTGCGCGGATGGCGGCGTTCAGGTTTCCACCCGTGGCCGCCTCGCGCTGAAGCCGAGGTTCAAACTCAAACTTACACGTTGAACAGGAAGTTCATCACGTCGCCGTCGTGCACGACGTATTCCTTGCCTTCCGCGCGCATCTTGCCGGCTTCCTTCGCGCCTTGTTCACCCTTGTAGGTGATGTAGTCGTTGAACGCGATGGTCTGCGCGCGAATGAAGCCGCGCTCGAAGTCCGTGTGAATCGCGCCGGCCGCCTGCGGCGCGGTATCGCCGATATGGATCGTCCACGCGCGCACTTCCTTCACGCCCGCCGTGAAGTAGGTCTGCAGGCCCAGCAGCTTGAAGCCGGCGCGGATCACGCGGTTCAGGCCCGGCTCTTCCATGCCCATGTCGGCGAGGAACACTTCCATGTCGGCTTCGTCGAGGTCGGCGATTTCCGCTTCGATCGCGGCGCACACGGCGACGACCGGCGCGTTTTCCGCAGCCGCGAACTTCGTGACCGCGTCCAGATGCGGGTTGTTCTCGAAACCGTCTTCCTTCACGTTGGCCACGTACATGGTCGGCTTCGCGGTGATCAGGCAGAACGGCTTGAGCGTGGCTTTTTCTTCGTCGGACAGGTCGAGCGCACGGACCGGTTTGGCCTGGTCGAGCTGCGCGCGCACTTTTTCCAGCACGGCGGCGTTCTTGATAGCTTCCTTGTCGTTACCCGACTTGGCCGCCTTCGAATAGCGCGCCAGCGCCTTTTCGACGGTCGCGAGGTCGGCCAGCGCCAGTTCGGTGTTGATCACCTCGATATCCGACAGCGGATCGATCTTGTTCGCGACGTGAATCACGTTCTCGTCTTCGAAGCAGCGCACCACGTGCGTGATCGCATCCGTTTCGCGGATGTTGGCGAGAAACTGGTTGCCCAGACCTTCGCCCTTGCTCGCGCCGGCCACCAGACCGGCGATGTCGACGAATTCCACCACGGCCGGCAGGATGCGTTCCGGCTTGACGATTTCAGCGAGCGCCTTCAGACGCGCGTCCGGCACTTCGACAATGCCGACGTTCGGCTCGATCGTGCAGAACGGGTAATTTTCGGCGGCGATGCCCGCCTTGGTCAGCGCATTGAACAGGGTGGACTTGCCGACGTTAGGCAGGCCGACGATGCCGCATTTGAGGCTCATGGAAATCCTTCATTGATTCAGTAAGTTGCGTGATGCGCTCGACGCTATATGCAGGATTCGAGAAGCCTTCGCGTGTGGCGTGGCGGACAAATGCAGCGGAGCGGGACAAGACACCGGATCGGGGCGTTGCTCGACGACCGGGTGCGAGTTTTCACGGAAAGCGTAATTGTAACCCGTTCGGATCGGCTCACTGCTGCGGCAGACGGAGAGCGGCGCTTGCCGTCCGGGCGGGCGCATGGCGTTCCTGTCTTCCGAGCGCGAATTCACGCGGCTGCGCGAAGCGGACGCGGCGCTGGCGGCGGACGGTCGTCTGCGAGTATCGGCGCGCTTGTTCGGGCGCAAACGCCGAGCGCGTCGATCCGTCCCTCGCAACCCCCGCGGCTATAATGCGCGGATGAATGCACACCACCAGACCTTTGATGCCGCCGTGATCGGCGGCGGGCTCGTCGGCAAGACCGCGGCGCTGGCGCTGACGCAAGGCGGACTGCGCGTGGCGCTGCTCGCGCAGCCCTGCGCGGCGCTGCCCCACGGCGCCAGCTTCGACTCGCGGGTCTACGCGCTGTCGTCGAGCTCGCAGGCTCTGCTGGAGCGTTTGCGGGTCTGGCAGGCGCTCGATCTGACGCGGCTCGGGCCGGTCTACGACATGCGCGTCTACGGTGACGCGCACGCCGAACTGCATTTCTCCGCGTTTCAGGCTTCGGTGCCGCAACTCGCGTGGATCGTCGAGTCGTCGGTGATCGAGCGCGCATTGGACGCCGCGCTGCGCTTCCAGCCGAATCTTACCTGGATCGACACGCGCGCCCAGGCGCTGGACTTCACCGCTGACAGCGCCAGCGTCGGCCTCGCCAACGGCAATGTGCTCGAAGCCGATCTGGTGGTCGGCGCGGACGGCGCGCATTCGTGGGTGCGCGCGCAGATCGGCTCGAAGATGGTCCGGCGCGACTATAAGCAAACCGGCGTGGTCGCCAATTTCAAGGCCGAGAAGCCGCACAGCGAAACCGCGTATCAATGGTTCAAGGACGGCGAGATCATCGCGCTCCTGCCCATGCCGGACGGCCACGTCTCGCTGGTGTGGTCGGCGCGCACCGAGCACGCAGAGCAACTGGTCGCGCTCGATCCGGCGCAGCTCGCCGCTGAAGTGGAACGCGTGACGGGCGGTCAGTTCGGTGCGCTCGATTGCGTGACGCCCGCGCAAGGTTTCCCGCTCGCGCTGCAAACGGTCGACCGGCTGGTGGCGCCACGCGTCGCGCTGGTCGGCGACGCCGCGCATCTGATCCATCCGCTGGCCGGGCAGGGCATGAACCTCGGCCTGCGCGACGTCGCGGCGCTCGCTGACACCGTCGCCGGCAAGGAGTCGTTCCGCGATCTCGGCGACATGGTGCTGCTGCGCCGCTACGAACGCGCGCGCCGCGAAGACATTCGCGCGCTGATGATCGCCACCGACGGTCTGCAAAAACTCTTTTCCGTTCCCGGTCCGTTCGCCAAGGCGCTGCGCAATACCGGCATGGCTTTCGTCGGTGCGCAGCCGTTCATCAAACGCTGGCTGGTGTCGGCCGCGTTGGGCTGACGCGCCCGGCCCGGCATGCCGCTGCCGGCCAGGCAGGTATCATGAACGGATGGACGCCGTTCCGGTCAGACCGGGAACGTCACGAAACGCGCAATAGCGCGATTGAACCCAGGAATTCAGCATGAAGAAGACTTTCCGCGTGGCGGCCGCCGCGCTTGCAATCGCAGCCGTCACGATCGGCTGCTCCGCACAGGCCGACCAGACTACCGACAAGCTCAAAGCCACGCTGCAAACGCGCCTCGCGGACGTGACGATCAAGAGCGTGACGAAATCGCCGATCGCCGGCCTGTACGAAGTGAACCTCGGCTCGCAGATCGTCTATAGCGACGCGAACGGCGACTATCTGATGCTCGGCGACATGGTCGACGCGAAGACCCGTAAGAATCTGACTGAAGCGCGCCTCGCGGAAACCAACCGTATCGATTTCGCGAGCCTGCCGTTCGCCAACGCCGTGAAGGTCGTGAAGGGCAACGGCGCGCGCAAGATCGCCGTGTTCTCCGACCCGAACTGCCCGTACTGCAAGCAGCTCGAAACGTCGCTGAAGTCGATCGATAACGTGACGATCTATACGTTCCTGTACCCGGTGCTGTCGCCCGATTCGACCGCGAAGTCGAAGTCGATCTGGTGTTCGACGGACCGTGCGAAGGCATGGGAATCGTGGATGCAGGACCATCAGGCGCCCACCGCCGCCGGCACCTGCGACACCGCCGCGATCGACAAGAACCTGGCGCTTGGCCACGCGATGAACGTCGACGGCACGCCCACGGTGTTCCTCGCCGACGGCCGCCGCCTGCCCGGCGCCGTGCCGGCCGACCGGCTGGACAAGGAAATGTCCGCAGTGCGCTGAGCACACGGAACACATCGAACAAAGGAGGCGCGACGTGCGCCTCCTTTCGCATCAAGCCCGACTATCCCCGCCTCACCTCTTCTAATCGCCGCCGATGAAGCCGATCCGCTACACCATCGTTCCCAAGCAACCCGCGGCCCACCTGTTCGAAGTCACCGTGACCGTCGCCGATCCCGATCCGGCCGGTCAGCGTTTCATGCTGCCGGTGTGGATTCCGGGCAGCTACATGGTGCGCGAGTTCGCCCGCAACATCGTGACGCTGCGTGCTTTCAACGACGCGGGCCGCAAGGTGCGCGTCGAAAAGACCGACAAGCACACCTGGCATGCCGCGCCGGTCAAAGGCGCGCTGACGCTGCGCTACGAGGTCTACGCGTGGGATCTGTCGGTGCGCGCCGCGCATCTCGACGATACGACCGGCTTTTTCAACGGCACGAGCGTGTTTCTCTCGCCGCTCGGTCACGAAGAGGCGCAGTGCGTGGTCGATATCCAGAAGCCGGAAGGCGCCGCGTATCGCAACTGGCGTGTCGCCACCGCGCTGCCGGAGGCGCGCGGCACGAAGCGTTATGGTTTCGGCGAGTATCGCGCACAGAACTACGACGAGCTGATCGATCATCCCGTCACGCTGGGCGAATTCGCGCTCGCGACGTTCAAGGCGCACGGCGTGCCGCACGACGTCGTGATCGCCGGGCGCGTGGTCGGGCTGGACATGGCGCGTCTGTCCGCCGACCTGAAGCGCATCTGCGAAGCGCAGATCGCATTGTTCGAGCCCAAGTCGAAGAAAGCGCCGGTGGATCGCTACGTATTCATAACCCAGGCCGTCACGGATGGTTACGGCGGCCTCGAACACCGCGCTTCGACCGCGCTGATCTGCAATCGCGGCGATCTGCCGGTGGAAGGGCGCGAGGCGCTCACCGAAGGCTACCGGACCTATCTCGGTTTGTGCAGCCACGAATACTTCCACACCTGGAACGTGAAGCGCATCAAGCCGGCCGTGTTCGCGCCGTACGACCTGAGCGTCGAAAACTACACGTCGCTGCTGTGGCTGTTCGAGGGCTTCACCTCTTACTATGACGATCTGATCCTCGTGCGCAGCGGCCTGATCACGCAGGACGACTACTTCGGCCTGCTCGGCAAGGTGGTCGGTGGCGTGCAGCGCGGCAGTGGGCGCCTGAAACAGAGCGTCGCCGAAAGCTCGTTCGACGCGTGGGTCAAATATTATCGGCAGGACGAGAACGCGCCGAACGCGATCGTCAGCTACTACACCAAGGGTTCGCTCGTCGCGCTGGCGTTCGATCTGACGATTCGCGCGCAGACCAACAACCGCAAATCGCTCGACGACGTGATGCGCTTGCTCTGGCAGCGCTTCGGCCGTGACTTCTATCGCGGCAAACCGGTTGGCGTCGACGAAAGCGAGATTGAGGCGCTTTTCGCGGAAGCGACCGGCGCGAAACTCGGTGAGTTGTTCGCCGAAGCCGTGCACGGCACGCACGATCTGCCGCTCGAGACGCTGCTCGCGCCGTTCGGCGTAGCAATCGCGCCGGAACTCGAAAAGAACGGCAAGCCGTCGCTCGGCGCACGCGTGCGCGGCGGCGCGGATTGCACGCTCGCGGCCGTTCATGACGGCAGCGCCGCGCAAAAAGCCGGGCTCTCGGCTGGCGACGTGCTGATCGCGGTGGACGGCCTGCGCGTGACCGGCTCGAATCTTGACGGATTGCTCGCGCGCTATCAGCCGGGCGCGAAAGTCGAGGTTCACGCGTTCCGCCGCGACGAACTGCGCGTCGCGCAAGTCAAGCTGGACGGGCCTGAGGTCGCGCGCTACAAGCTCGCCGTCAGCGACAAGCGGGCCGCCGCGCGCAAGGCGCGCGAGCGCTGGCTGGAAAGCTGATCGTCATCCGGGCCGTCCACAATGGACGGCCGGGCGCGGCGGATTGTCCTACCAGTGCAACAATCCGTCGCTGCCGGATGGCTTTTTCCCGGGTCGGTAAAAAAACACAATGGCTCCACTCGCGCAACACAGCGCGCCCCTACTGGAGTCAACCATGACCACGATCCTGCAAATCAACTCGGCAGCCCGCTCGCAAGGCGCGAACTCGACGCTACTCGTCAACGAGCTGACCGCAAAGCTGCAACAATCGAATCCGGGCGCGCAAGTCGTCGTCCGCAATCTGCAAGCCGAACCGCTGCCGCATCTGGACGACGCCGTCCTCGGCGCGTTCTTCACGCCGGCTGACCAACGCACGGCCGAGCAAGCCGCGATCGCTGCGCGCAGCGAAGCGCTGATCGCCGAACTGCAAGCCGCCGACATCGTCGTGATCGGCGCGCCGATGTACAACTTCGGCATCTCGTCGCAACTGAAGACGTATTTCGACTTCATCGCACGTGCCGGTATCACGTTCCAGTACACGGCGAATGGTCCGGAAGGTCTCGTGAAGGGCAAGAAGGTGTACGTCGTGTCGGCACGCGGCGGCAAGTATCTCGGCACGCCGAACGATAGCCAGACGCCGTACCTGAAGAGCTTCCTCGGCTTCCTCGGCATGACCGACGTAAACTTCATCTACGCCGAAGGCCTGAACATGGGTCCGGACGCCGCCGGCGCCGCGCTGGCTTCCGCCCGCGAAGCGATCGCCGCTGCGTAAGGCAGGCCGCGCTGCTTCAATGTGCGGCGAATAGTGTTCTGGAATGAAAAACGCCACGGGTTCTGAATCCGTGGCGTTTTTGTTTTGTGGCGCCGATGTGTCGCGGTTGCTTCGTCCCTGTCCGTTGGTGGCGCATTCAGGCGAGCATTTGCGCTTCGTCGGGCAAGCGCCAGTCGATCGGCTCGCGGCCGTGCTGCGCGAGATATTCGTTGGCCTTGGCAAAATGCCCGCAGCCCAGAAAACCTCGATGCGCCGACAGCGGCGACGGATGCGGCGCCTCCAGCACGTAATGCGACTTGCCGCCGAGCAGCGCGCGCTTGGCTTGCGCATGCGCGCCCCACAGCATGAACACGAGGCCGTCGTGGCGCATCGCCAGTTCATGGATCAGCGTGTCGGTGCATTTTTCCCAGCCGCGTTTTGCGTGGCTGGCGGCTGAATCGCGCTCCACGGTCAGCACCGTGTTCAGCAGCAGCACGCCTTGCGTCGCCCAGGTGTCGAGACAGCCGTGACGCGGCGTATCGTGGCCGAGGCTCGCGGTGATTTCCTTGAAGATGTTGCGCAGCGACGGCGGCGTGCGCACGTTCGGCGCCACCGAAAACGCCAGTCCGTGCGCTTGTGGCGTGCCGCGGTCCTCGCCGTGATACGGATCCTGGCCGAGGATCACCACTTTCACGTCGTCTGGGCTGGTCAGGCGCAGTGCGCGGAAAACGTCGGCGGGGTAGACGGTTTTGCCAGCGGCGCGCTCACCATCGACGAAACGGCAGAGCGGCGCATACGCATCGCTTTCGATAAACGGCTTGAGATGCGCGCGCCATGCCGGCGGCAGCGCTTCGAATTGCGCTTCGAGCGTTGGCGGCAGCGCGCTGGCACCGGATTGCTGCGGCGCAGTGGTCGTCATGTCAGTGGCCGGCTCGGGTGCGGCTTCGCCGAACAGCGAAGCCTGCGTCGGATTGGAACGGGTGCGGGAAGCAGAGGTCATGGCGGGGAAGTGTCGCAGCAATCGGCGCGTTGCTCAAGGTGTCGGCGGCGGCGTGTCGTATCTGGTCAGTGTGGGCGCTGGATAGGCGCTCCTGTTCGACGAGATTGCAGGATAGGCGAGCGTCCGCCTGACACTTGACGTTGCGCTGTCGAGCCGGCAGCCGCCGGGAGGAAGTCCTTCGCGAAAGTCGGGCTCTGTGTCGGCCGGCAGGGATAGCGGCCTTAACGCGGCTCAACCTGCCCGCAATTGATAACCACGCTGGGCCTTGCTGATGTCGTCCGGTGCGAGACCGGCTATCTGCTTGCCCAACTCCGCGGCAAGCGTGTGGAGCGCGGCTTCGTCACCGGACTTCAGCTCAAGTTCGACTTCCGAGATCGGTGCGCGGCGTGCCTCGCCGTCAACTTCGGCGAACACATCGCCCTGATCGATCGCCGCTTCGACTTCGGAACCGTCCGCCTGGACGTGCCACAGCGTACGGGTGAAATTCGTGCGGAAGAGTTCGATAAGTTCGGGCGCGGCTTGACGCAAAGCGCTCGCGGCGGACGGTTCGTCGCACTCACGCAGCAGCGCGTCGATCTCCAGCTTTTCACCGGCCACCGGTATTTCCCATTCATGCCGGCTGTGCATGCCGTTTTCAGACTTGCCGACCGTCTTGAAGGTTTGCAGCCAGCCGTCGGGCGTCTGGCGCAAACGCAGGGCGCTCTTCGAGCTTGCCAGCGTCAGCTCAGGCGTGTCGAAGTAAATATTCACCAGCTTGATCGGACGACCCTGCGCCCCGGTGCGCGCAACGAACCACTGCGTCGCCGCTTGCACCTGCGCAGGCGGCAGCGCCAGCTTGATTTCGCGTTCCATACCCATGACTGCTCCGCTACCTATGCCGCGTGCCCTGCGTCGTGTGTCGACACAGCGCTCAGAAAAACATTCGTGCAAGTTCCACACCCGGCTCGTCCGCGCGCATGAACGCCTCGCCGACCAGGAACGTATGCACGTCCATTGCGCGCAGGCGCTCCACATCGACGCGCGACAGAATGCCCGACTCCGTCACGACGATGCGGTCGTCCGGAATCGCTTCGAGCATGCCGATCGTCGTCTCGATCGACGTCTCGAAGGTGCGCAGGTTGCGATTGTTGATACCGATGAGCGGTGTTTTCAGCGTGAGCGATTCCATCAGTTCGTTCTCGTCGTGCACTTCGACCAGCACCGCCAGACCCAGCGAATGCGCGAGCGCTTCGAGGTCCTGCATCTGCGACGTTTCGAGCGCGGCGGCGATCAGCAGGATCGCGTCGGCGCCCATCGCGCGGGCTTCGACGATCTGATACGGATCGACGATAAAGTCTTTGCGCAGCACCGGCAGACTGCAGGCCGCGCGCGCTTCCTGCAGATACGCGACGCTGCCCTTGAAGAACTGCACGTCGGTGAGCACGGACAGGCAGGCCGCGCCGTGCTTTTCATACGAACGCGCGATTTCGGCCGGCACGAAGTGCTCGCGCAACACGCCTTTGGACGGGCTCGCTTTCTTGACTTCGGCGATCACAGCGGCAAGACTCGCCGCGTGTTTCGCGCGCAATGCGCCGACGAAGTCGCGAATGTCGCGCGTCGACGCTTCGAGGCGCAGCTCTTCGAGCGGCGCGCTTTGTTCTGCCGCACGGACTTCTTCGCGTTTGACCGCGATGATACGGTCGAGGATGTCGCTCATAAGTGTCTCGCTACGTGATTACTGCTTGAATTGCTGGGTGAAGCGGACCAGATCGTCGACTTTCGCCCGCGCCTTGCCGCTCGCGATCGCTTCGCGCGCCAACTGGATGCCGTCAGCAATCGACGAGGCCACGTTCGCCGAATAGAGCGCCGTGCCCGCGTTCAGCGTGACGATTTCGCGGGCCACGCCCGGTTTATTGTCGAGCGCGTCGAGCAGCATCGCTTTGGATTCGGTGGCGTCGGCCACTTTCAGGGTGCGGTTCGACACCATCTGCATGCCGAAGTCTTCCGGGTGGATTTCGTACTCGTGGACCTGGCCGTCGCGCAACTCGCCGACTTGCGTCGCCGCGCCGAGCGAGACTTCGTCCATGCCGTCCATACCGTACACCACCAGCACGTGCTTCGCGCCGAGGCGCTGCATCACGCGCACCTGAATGCCGACGAGGTCGCCGTGGAACACGCCCATCAGCTGGTTGGGCGCGCCGGCCGGGTTGGTCAGCGGCCCGAGAATGTTGAAGATGGTCCGCACGCCGAGTTCGCGGCGCACCGGCGCGATGTTCTTCATGGCCGGATGGTGGTTCGGCGCGAACATGAAGCCCATGCCGGTTTCCGCAATCGAAGCCGCCACCTGTTCCGGCTGCAGATCGATATTCACGCCGAGCGCTTCGAGTACGTCCGCGCTGCCTGACTTGCTCGATACCCCGCGGCCGCCGTGTTTCGCGACCTTGGCGCCCGCCGCGGCCGACACGAACATGGTTGCCGTGGAGATGTTGAAGGTCTGCGAGCCGTCGCCGCCGGTGCCGACGATATCGACGAAGTTCGAGTTGTCCGGCACGTCGACGTGCCGGGCGAATTCACGCATCACCGTGGCGGCGGCGGTGATTTCGCCGATGGTCTCTTTTTTGACGCGCAAGCCGGTGATGATCGCCGCCGCCATCACCGGCGAGAGTTCGCCGCGCATGATGAGCCGCATTAAATGCAGCATTTCGTCGTGGAAAATTTCGCGGTGCTCGATGGTCCGTTGCAGCGCTTCCTGGGGCGTAATCGTCATGATGTCGTCTCTCTTCATCAAGCGTTGCGATTGGCCGTTTGCGCGCCGGCGAGCTTCGACTGCTTCACGAAATTTTCGAGCAGCGCATGGCCGTGTTCGGACAGAATCGATTCCGGGTGGAACTGCACGCCTTCCACGGCCAGTTCCTTGTGACGCACGCCCATGATCTCGCCGTCTTCAGTCCATGCCGACACTTCGAGGCAATCGGGCAGCGATTCGCGTTCGATCGCGAGCGAGTGATAGCGGGTCACGACGAAGTGTTTCGGCAGGTCGGCGAACACGCCTTTGCAGTCGGTTTCGATCGTGCTGACCTTGCCGTGCATGATGGTTTGCGCGCGCACCACGCGCCCGCCGAAAGCCTCGCCGATCGCCTGATGGCCGAGACAGACGCCGAGAATCGGCGTCTTGCCGCTGAATTCGCGCAGTACGTCGAGCGTGATGCCGGCGTGTTGCGGATTGCTCGGACCAGGCGACAGGCAGATGCGCTCGGGGTTGAGCTTCGCGATTTCGTCCAGCGTGATTTCGTCGTTCCGATAGGTGCGCACGTCTTCGCCGAGTTCGCCGAAGTATTGCACCAGGTTGTAGGTGAACGAGTCGTAGTTGTCGATCATGAGCAGCATGGTGTGTCTCCGGTCAGAAGTCGCTATCGAGGCCGTCTTGAACCTGTTCGGCGGCGCGCAACACGGCGCGTGCCTTGTTCTCGGTCTCTTGCCATTCGGATTCCGGCACCGAATCCGCGACTACACCCGCTGCCGCCTGCACGTACAGATTGCCGTTCGCGATCACGCCGGTGCGGATCGTAATGGCCAGATCCATTTCGCCGGTGAACGACAGATAACCGACCGCACCGCCATACAGGCCGCGCTTCACGGGTTCCAGTTCGTCGATCAGTTCCATCGCGCGGACCTTCGGCGCGCCCGACAGCGTGCCGGCCGGGAAGGTGGCGCGCAGCACGTCGAAATTGGTGGTGCCGGGTTTCAGCTTGCCTTCGACCGAACTCACGATGTGCTGCACGTGCGAGTACTTTTCGATCACCATCTTGTCGGTGACGACCACCGAGCCGATCTGCGCGATGCGGCCCACGTCGTTACGCGCGAGGTCGATCAGCATGACGTGTTCGGCGATTTCCTTCGGGTCGTTCAGCAGTTCGGTCGCGAGTTCCGCGTCGCGTTCCGGTGTGTTGCCGCGCGGACGCGTGCCGGCGAGCGGCCGGATCGTCACGATGCGATCCTCGCCGCGCTTTTCCTGGCGCACCAGGATTTCCGGCGATGCACCCACCACGTGGAAGTCGCCGAAGTTGTAGTAATACATATACGGCGACGGATTCAGCGAGCGCAGCGCGCGATACAGCGAGAGCGGATTGTCGCGGTACGGCTTGATCAGGCGCTGGCCGACCTGCACCTGCATCAGTTCGCCGGCCGCGATGTATTCCTTCGCCTTGCGAACGGCCGCCAGATAATCGTCTTTCGCGAACTCGCGATAGGTCTCGGTACGCACGCTGGCCGAAGTGACCGGCGGCTGCACGGTGGTGCGCAAGCGCTGGCGCAATTCCCGCAGACGCTGTTTGGCTTTGGTGTAAGCCTCGGGCTGCGTCGGGTCGGCGTAGATCACCAGATAGAGCTTGCCCGCGAGGTTGTCGATCACCGCGACTTCTTCGGTCAGCAGCAATTGAATGTCGGGCAGATTCAGATCGTCTTTCGGCGCCGTGTGCGCGAGCTTTTTCTCGATGTAGCGCACCGCGTCGTAGCCAAAATAGCCAGCCAGACCGCCCGCGAAACGCGGCAAACCCGGGCGCTGCGCCACTTTGAAACGGCCCTGGAATTGCTGGATGAATTCGAGCGGATCGCCCTCGTGCGTTTCGACGACCTTGCCGTCGCGCACCACTTCCGACACGCCGTTACGGGTGCGCAGCAGCGTGCGCGCCGGCAGGCCGATGAACGAGTAGCGGCCGAAACGTTCGCCGCCCACCACCGATTCCAGCAGGAACGAGTTGGCGCCGTTGCGCTCGCTCTGCGCGAGCTTCAGGTACAGCGAGAGCGGCGTTTCGAGGTCGGCGAGCGCTTCGGCGATCAGCGGGATGCGGTTGAAACCCTCGTTGGCGAGGGACTGGAATTCGAGTTCGGTCATGTTCCGATCCTGTACGGTGGTCCGGCGGCGTGCGTCGGACAAAGCGGGGCGTAGCGCGCCCGGTCAGGCGTTCGTTCGACGTTTCGACACGATGATACCGACCGGCGCGAGTTTCCCATCGACGCGTGCAAGGGATTTCAGCGCACAGACGTACTTTGCGGGTACACGCAGGCCGAATCAACCGATGCAGCGAAACAAAGTGATGGAAAAAACGCGTGAGCGCAGCGAAGTAAAAAACGGTTGCCGAAGACGAGCTTCAGCGTACCTCAGGCGAGGTTAGCGCGACCAGCGACGCCAGGGCCAGGCTCCCCGGTCGATGCTAATCAGACTCCGTTTTTTATTCAGAAACATGAGGATGAAGGACTTTTCAAGTCGTGGATTGGTGCGCTGCGATCGCCTTGGCGGCGTCGAGCAGCGAGTCAACTATACCATCGGATTTTATTGTTTGTATAGCTTGGCCGTGGTTGTAACCGTAGGGCACCGTTAGCGTGGCCATGCCCGCTGCGCGGCCTGCCAGCGCATCGTTCTCCGAATCACCGATCGCCACCGTGGCTTGCGGCTCGACGCCCAGTTGCGCTGCGGCGGTGAGCATGGGCAGCGGATCCGGCTTCTTTTTTGCCAGACTGTCGCCGCCGATCACGACGCTGAAATATTGCACGAGCCCGTACTGCTGCAGCAACTCCACCGCGAACCGATGCGGCTTGTTGGTCACGCAGGCGAGTTTGAGTCCGGCGTCGCGCATGGCCTTCAGGCCGGCCTCGACGTTGGGATAGAGACGGGTGTGCGTGCCGTTGATCTTCGCGTACTCCTCCTGATAGATCGCGAGCGCCTCGTCGAAGCGCTCTTGCGCATGCTCCGTTTCGAAGCGCGGCGCCAGCACGCTGCGGATCAGATGCTCCGAACCCTTGCCGACATAACCGACCACTTCCTCGCGCGAAGTCTCCTCGGCGTCGAGCTGCGCGAGCATGCCGTTCAGGCCGGCGGTGAAGTCGTCGGCGGTATCGATCATCGTGCCGTCGAGGTCGATGATCGCGGCTTGCAGGCGCGGGCCCGTGAAAGCTGGGGCAGGGAACGGAGTGGTCATGTGCGGGCCGGTTATGCGTTGATTCTCAGTGCTGGATGTTGGCGAGTGCCGCGCGCATCTTTTCGATCACGACCTTGTGGTCCGGCTGGCCGAAAATCGCCGAACCGGCCACGAAGGTATCCGCGCCGGCCGCCGCGATTTCGGCGATGTTGTCGACCTTCACGCCGCCGTCCACTTCCAGATGAATCTCGCGGCCGGTGCGCTCCGTGTAGGCGTTGATGCGCTGGCGTGCCTCGCGCAGCTTGTTGAGCGCTTCCGGAATGAAGGATTGGCCGCCGAAGCCCGGATTCACCGACATGATCAGCACGAGATCGACCTTGTCCATTACGTGATCGAGATAATTCAGCGAGGTGGCCGGATTGAACACCAGCCCGGCCTTGCAACCGTGGTCACGGATCAGCGACAGCGTGCGGTCGATGTGGTCCGAACCTTCCGGGTGAAAGCTGATCAGGTTCGCGCCGGCCTTGGCGAAGTCCGGCACGATCCGGTCGACCGGACGCACCATCAGATGCACGTCGATCGGCACGTCGACATGCGGGCGGATCGCTTCGCAGACGAGCGGGCCGATGGTCAGGTTCGGCACGTAATGGTTGTCCATCACGTCGAAGTGAATCCAGTCGGCGCCGGCGGCGACGACATTGCGGACTTCTTCGCCGAGGCGGGCGAAATCGGCGGACAGAATGCTGGGGGCGATGCGGAATTGCGTCATGGCTGGGGGAGGATGCAAGCGGGAAAGCGCCATTTTACCGTTTTGTGCGCGGGCGCTCCGGTTCGCCGACGCTTTGAGTCCGGCTCCATGTCCGGCCTCGATTCGAGCCGTTACTGTGACAAAACGCCTTAGTAGCCCTTGGCCAAAGGGATTTGTCCGGTTGCGGGCGTGTCGCGCATCAAGCAGAATGCCAACACCATCAGCGCCGCTTCGCCAATGCGCCCGCAAACCATTGGCGTTCGGGCTTTCCCGCGATTTTTCACACCCCGTTTCAGCAGACCGGAATCAGGATGAGCCAGTACGAATTCAGCGTCTCGTCGCAGGTGCAATACCTGCCCGAAGAGTCGGACCCGGAGCGCCGCCAGTACGCATTCGCGTACACGCTGACTATCCGTAACACGGGCCAGGTGCCCGCGCAGCTGATCGCGCGTCATTGGGTGATAACGGACAGCGACAAGAATGTGCAGGAAGTGAAGGGCCTCGGCGTGGTCGGCCATCAGCCGTTGCTCAAACCGGGCGAGCATTTCGAGTACACGAGTTGGGCGGTGATCGCCACGCCGGTCGGCACCATGCGCGGAGAGTACTTCTGCGTGGCCGAGGACGGCGAGCGTTTCGATGCGCCGGTGCCGGAGTTCATCCTGCGCATGCCGCGCACATTGCATTGAACCGGAGGCGCGGCCCGCGGTCTTTAGAAAGCTTAACTTGCGGCTTTACTGCGGGTTTTGCTGTTTTTGTTGCTTTTGCTGTTCACTCGCGTTGGCGCGAGTTGCTTTCTTCTTGCCGGACGACGTCCATACAACGATAAAGACGAGCAGGAAGAGCGCAAGGAGCGATTCCAGCGCGAAGATAAGCATCGGGTATTCGTCGAACAGATCAGACATGGCGGTTTCCATCAAGAACGAACATTGTATGCGTTTTGCCCGCACGGCCGCAGGGTGGCTCGGCGCGCTTTCGGTTGCGGTATTGCTGGCGTCCTGCGGTGGCAGCGGCGCGGTCCGGCCTTCCGTTTCGCCACCCACGGGTGCCGCGATCATACCCGGTCAGATTGCCGCGACGCGGCTGACGGCCGTTGCCTGGCAGCAGGTTCCGGGTTGGCAGGACGACTCGTTGATCGGCGCAACCGCTGCATTGCGGCAAAATTGCGCGAGGCTGGCGCGTCAGCCGAACTGGGCGCGCGCATGTGCCGCGGCCTCGCAACTCGACGACCTCGATGTCACCAGTGCGCGCGCTTTTTTTGAAGCCTATTTCACGCCCTTCCAGTTAGCGAATACCGACGGCACAGTCGACGGTCTGGTCACCGGTTACTACGAGCCCTTGCTGCGTGGTTCGCGCACGCGACACGGCGTGTATCAGACTGCGCTGTATCGCTGGCCATCCGGCTATCGCGCGGGCGCACCGCTGCCGGCGCGAGCGCAACTCGAACGCGCGGGGGTGCTCAACGGCAATGAAATCGTGTGGGTCGACGATCCGATCGAAGCGTTCTTCCTGCAGGTGCAGGGCTCCGGGCGCATCGTGATGGAAGACGGCAGCGTCATGCGTCTAGGCTTTGGCGGCACCAATAATCAGCCGTACAAGTCGATTGGACGCTGGCTACTGGATCGCGGCGAACTCACGCCCGCACAGGCAACCATGCAGGGCATCAAGGCGTGGGCGCGAGCGAATCCCGCCCGCGTCGATGCGCTGCTCGATACGAATCCGCGTTTTGTGTTTTTCCGTGAGATGCCGTCCGGCGAAAACGTGCCGAGCGGCGGCGCGGACGGTCCGATCGGCGCACTGGGCGTACCGCTGACGCCTGAGCGCTCGATCGCGGTCGATCCGACGGCGATTCCACTCGGTACGCCGGTGTTTTTGCAGACCACGCGTCCGTTGACAAACTCGCCGATGAATCGCCTCGTCTTCGCGCAGGACACGGGTTCCGCGATCAAGGGCGGCGTGCGCGCCGATTACTTCTGGGGCCTCGGCGACGACGCCGGCGACCTGGCCGGCAAGATGAAGCAGGGCGGTCGGATGTGGTTGTTGCTGCCGAATTCCTGACCTGCGGTGCGAGTAGCGCATGGCTCGGCGTGGATACGCCGCGTCGCGCGCTACTTCCCGTCTGCTATTTCCCGTTTGGTGTTTCCCGTTTGTTAAAGCCCCGACTGGCGCTTGTCCACCACACGCCGGGCTTTGCCCACTGAACGCTCAATCCCGTTCACACCGAGCACGTTCACCACCGCGCTCACGCCGATCAGCGCCTTGATGTCATAGGCCAACGCCTGCTTGGCCGTGTTCAGCGCGGCCGTGTCCGGTGCCGATTCCGGGCAAGGTTCGACGTTCAACGTCAACACGTCGAGCGGGCCTTCCTTGGTCAGCACGATCTGATAGTGCGGTGCGAGCGCATGCTGCTTGAGCAGCAGTTCTTCGATCTGCGTCGGGAACACATTCACGCCGCGCACGATCATCATGTCGTCCGAGCGGCCGGTGATTTTCTCCATCCGGCGCATGGTGCGGGCGCTGCCTGGCAGGAGGCGTGTCAGGTCGCGGGTCCGGTACCGAATAATCGGCAGCGCTTCTTTGGTCAGCGACGTAAACACCAGTTCACCCAGTTCACCGTCCGGCAGCACCTCGCCGGTTTCGGGATCGATGATCTCGGGATAGAAATGGTCTTCCCAGATGGTCGGGCCGTCTTTCGTTTCCACGCACTCGGACGCGACGCCGGGTCCCATGACTTCGGACAGGCCATAGATGTCGACAGCGTCGATGCCCATGCGCGTTTCGATCGCCTGACGCATGTCGTTGGTCCACGGCTCAGCGCCGAAAATGCCGAGGCGCAACGAACAATTGGCCGGGTCCACGCCTTGACGCTCGAGTTCGTCCGCAATCGAGAGCATGTAGCTCGGCGTCACCATGATGATGTCGGGCCGGAAGTCCTGGATCAATTGGACCTGCTTTTCAGTCTGGCCGCCGCCGAACGGGATCACGGTGAGCCCGGCGCGCTCGGCACCGTAGTGCGCGCCGAGACCGCCCGTGAACAGTCCGTAGCCGTAGCTCACGTGCACTTTGTCACCGCGCCTCGCGCCGGCGGCGCGGACCGAACGCGCGACGAGATTCGCCCACGTGTCGATGTCGCGCGCGGTGTAACCCACGACGGTCGGCTTGCCCGTGGTCCCGGACGATGCGTGAATCCGCGAAATCTGATCCTGCGGCACGGCGAACATTCCGAACGGATAGCTGTCGCGCAGATCCTTTTTGGTGGTGAAGGGAAAACGCGCCAGGTCGGCGAGACTTTTCACTTCGCTCGGGTGAACACCGGCTTCATCGAACTTGCGTCGATAAACGGGTGAGTTTTCATAGGCATGGTTCAGCGACCATTTGAGCCGTTCAAGTTGAAGCGCGGCAAGTTCGTCGCGGCTGGCGGTCTCGATCGGATCGAGCGGAAGGGCGGTGGTCATTGAATGTCTCCTTGCTGCCTCAATGCTTGGGTCTGGTGTACGTGCGCTTGTGCGCGAAAACCGGGGCGGGCTGCTGTTTAACGGCGTGGCGCCAGAGAGCGCCACTCGGCCACGAATCTGTTGCGGGCTTGTCGCAAGTCACTGCGGAGTTGCGGCGAGTTTGGCGAAAGTTTGCCGCGAGTTTGTCGCGAGTTTGTCGATATCAGTTGCCTGCAGGAATCAGGTTCCCCTTAATCTGTGCCGATTTGCCGCGAAACATCGCGACGGTTTCCTCGGCGCGATTGGTTACGCGAATGTCGTAAATTCCGGTTCGGCCGCTCAACGTCTGTTCGACGGCTTCCGCCGTCAGCACGTCGCCGCCTTGCACGGGCCGCAAGAACTCGATCGAGCAGCCCGCTGCGACCGTGTTGATGTTGTACGTGTTGCAGGCGAACGCGAACGTGGAATCCGCGAGCGTAAAAATGAGGCCGCCGTGGCAAATCTGATGGCCGTTGAGAAAGTCGTCGCGCACGGCCATGCGCAGGCGCGCGTATCCAGGGCGCACTTCGACGATTTCGAGGCCGAGGGCGCGGCTGCACGCATCGTTCTCGTACATCGCGGCCGCGGTAGCGCGGGCGAGTTCGTCCGGCGTCATCTGGCTGGGATGGTTGGCTCGATTCGACATCTCAACGTCCCTTGAAGCGCGGCGCGCGTTTTTCCACGAAGGCTTGCACACCTTCCGCGTAGTCGTGGGAGGCACCCAGTTCGCGTTGCAGATCGCGTTCCAGATCGAGTTGCTGGTCGAGTGTTTGCGTCACGCCCGCGCGCATGGCCTGCTTGATTGCGGCAATGGCGCGCGTGGGTTGCTGCGCGAGCTGGGACGCGAGTTTCGTCGCGGTGTCGGCAAGCTCCGCGTCGTCGACTGCTTGCCAGATCAAACCCCAGCTTTCGGCTTTTTCCGCGCTGAGTTTGTCGCCGGTAATGGCAAGTCCCATGGCGCGAGCCATGCCGACCCGCTGCGGCAGAAACCATGTGCCGCCCGAGTCCGGCACGAGGCCGATCTTCACGAACGCCTGAATGAAGCTGGCGGAACGCGCCGCGAGCACGAGGTCGCACGCTAGCGCGAGATTGGCGCCTGCGCCGGCCGCCGTGCCGTTTACCGCGGCGATCACCGGCAACGGCAATGCTTGCAGGCGGCGAATCAGCGGATTGAAATGTTGCTCGATCAGTTCACCCAGATCGGTCATGGCGCCGGGTGTGAAGTCGAGGTCGGCCAGATCCTGGCCTGCGCAGAAGCCGCGGCCCGCGCCGGTTAGCACTAGCGCGCGGGCACCGGACGCTTCGACCTGGTCGAGCGCGGCGCTCAGTTCCTGATGCATCGCGCGAGTAAAGCTGTTGAGTTTGTCCGGCCGATTCAGCGTGATGGTGGCGACATGGCTCGATGCGTCGATGTCGAGACGAATCGCTTCATATGACATTGGGTGTCTCCTCAAAGTCTCTTGACCGATGGGCTCTGTAGCGTTGGCGTTAGAGCCGCTCGATAACCAGGGCGATGCCCTGGCCTACGCCGATGCACATCGTGCAAAGCGCAAAGCGGCCGTTGATCCGTTCCAGTTGGTACAGCGCGGTCGTGATCAGACGTGCGCCCGATGCGCCCAGCGGGTGGCCGAGTGCGATAGCGCCGCCGTTCGGATTGACGCGCGGGTCGTCGTCGCGCAGACCGAGTGTGCGCAGAACCGCCAGGCCTTGCGACGCGAACGCTTCGTTCAATTCGATCACGTCGAGTTGTTCGAGCGTCATGCCGAGTTGCTTCAGTAGCTTTTGCGTGGCCGGCGCCGGACCGATACCCATGATGCGCGGCTCGACCCCCGCCGTCGCCATGCCCACCACACGGGCGCGGCGGCGCAGGCCGTATTGATCGGCTGCCTGCTGGTTCGCGAGTAACAACGCGCAGGCGCCGTCGTTCACGCCCGACGCATTGCCGGCCGTCACGCTGCCGTCCGGCCGAACCACACCCTTGAGCTTGCCGAGACTTTCGAGCGAAGTTTCGCGCGGGTGTTCGTCCAGCAGCACGCGCACAGGGTCGCCTTTTTTCTGCGCGATCTCGACGCCGACGATTTCCTGGGCCAGCGTTCCATCCTGCTGGGCGCGGGCCGCCTTTTGCTGACTCGCTAACGCAAACGCGTCCTGATCCGCACGACTCACGCTGAATTCGACAGCAACGTTTTCCGCGGTCTCAGGCATCGAATCGACGCTGTATTGACGTTTCATCAGCGGATTGATGAAGCGCCAGCCGATCGTCGTGTCGTAAATGTCAGCCTGACGTGAGAACGCGCTAGCAGCCTTGCCCATCACGAACGGCGCACGTGTCATGCTTTCGACGCCGCCGGCGATCATCAGGCGTGCTTCGCCCGCCTTGATGGCGCGCGCTGCAGTGCCGACCGCATCCATACCCGAGCCGCACAGGCGATTGATGGTGGCGCCCGGCGCCTCGGTGGGCAAGCCGGCCAGCAATGCCGACATCCGCGCGACGTTGCGATTGTCTTCGCCGGCCTGGTTGGCGCAGCCGTAGATCACGTCGTCGAGAGCGCGCCAGTCGACGCCGGGATTGCGTTCGATCAGCGCCTTGATCGGCACCGCGCCGAGGTCGTCGGCACGGACATCTTTCAGGGCGCCGCCGTAGCGGCCGATTGGGGTGCGAATCGCATCGCAGATGAAGGCGTCGTTCATGTGGATTCCTGCCAGGGCGGATCGGCGAGAGATGCCGATCCGATGTCTCATGTTAGTTGGGGCGCACGGCCCGGTCCATTCGGCCAAACGGTATAGGACGAAGCCGTGCTTTGTCTTATGCCATTCAGCCAGCTACCGCCGGCGCCGCTTTCGGTTCAACATGAACGCGGCTCTGAACTACGCGGAAGCGATTCGCAACGAAGGCTGCGTCAGCCAGCGCGGCATTGGCCGCCGGGTTCGCGCCCGTGCCGTGAAAGTCCGAAAAGGCCGCCGACTGATTGACGAACACGCCGCCTGTCAGATTGATCGACAGGGCCACGCCACCGCGGATCGATGCTTCGTGCGCCTGTTCGAGCGCCGCTTCGTCCGTGCTGTAGACCGACAGCGTCAATGCGCCGTGTTCGGCGGCGATTGCACCGGCGAGGTCGAGGGACTGCGCAGTGGAGTCTGTCGCGATCACGAAAGAGATCGGGCCGAACCATTCCTTGGTGAATTGCGCGTGGTCGGTCGCGGCATCCAGTTGGACCACGAGCGGCGTGCGCACGCGGGCGCCGGCAAAAGCGGGATGCTCGAGCGTCTGGCTCTCGACGAGAACGCGGCCAAGTTTTGCGGCTTCACCCACGCGTTGGGCTACGCCCTCGTTCTGAATCGCGCCGAGTAGCTCGACCGCGCGGGCCGGGTCGGAGACGAGCTTTTGCACTGCGCCGGCAATGGCTTGCGCGACTTCGTCAAAGCCAAGCGTGCCTTCCGCGGTGCGGATGCCGCCGCGCGGCACGTAGATGTTTTGCGGCGCGGTGCACATCTGGCCCGAGTACAGGGCGAGCGAGAAGGCGATGTTGCGGGCAACGGCTTTGATGTCGTCAACAGAGTCGATCACGATCTGGTTCACGCCGGCTTTTTCGGTGTAGACCTGCGCCTGGTGCGCATTGCGCTCGAGCCACGTGCCGTTTTGCGTACTGCCCGTGAAGTCGATCAGCTTGATTTCCGGGCGCACGGCCAGCTCCTGGACAAGCGCGCCGTCGTTCGGTTCGGTGGCCAGCAAGGTGACGACGTTCGGATCGAAGCCCGCTTCGCGCAGAACGTCACGCGCAATTCGTACCGTGATAGCGAGCGGCAGAATTGCGCCCGGGTGCGGCTTGACGATGACCGTGTTGCCCGTGGCCAGATCCGCGAAGAGTCCGGGATAGCCGTTCCACGTCGGGAATGTGCAGCAGCCGAGTACGAGGCCGGTGCCACGCGGCACGACGGTGTAGCGCTTGTGCATGGCGAGCGGCGGATTCTTGCCTTGCGGCTTTTCCCAGTGGGCGTCGCCGGGAATGCGGCGCAATTGGTCCCATGCGTACGCGACGGCTTCGAGCGCACGATCTTGGGCGTGTGGACCACCGGCCTGGAAGGCCATCATGAATGCCTGACCGGTCGTGTGCATCACGCTGTAGCCAATCTCAAAGCTGGCGCGATTCACGCGCGCAAGAATTTCGAGGCACACGCCGATCCATGCTTGCGGGCCGGCGGCGCGCCAGTCGCGCTGGGCAGCGGCAGCCGCCGCGATCAGGGTGACGGGGTCGGCCTTCGGGTAGCGCACACCGAGCGGGAATCCAAACGGCGAGACTTCGGCCCCGACAGTTTCGCCCGTCGACGGTTGGTCTAGCTGGAACGTCGCGTTGAGATGCGCTTTGAATGCGGCTTCGCCGTCTGCGTTAGCTGTTTCCCCGTACACTTTCGGACTGGGCATTTCGACGAACGGGCTCCAGTAGCCGCGCGTTTCAATCGCGGTGAGTGCCTTTTGCAGCGTGTCTTCGTGCTTGGTGAATAGCGGATGTGTCATGGCAGAGGGGCTTGGCTTGTACGTTGGGGAAAGCCTGTCGAATAATTGACCGACCGGTTGGTTGGGGAATGTTAGCATTATTAAGATGGCCGCGCGAAGTGTTTTCGCGCGCGATTTTTCTACCTTAAGGAGGCGGCATGGCTTACGAGAACATTCTGGTTGAGACGCGGGGTCGGGTCGGGTTGGTCACATTGAATCGCCCGAAGGCGTTGAACGCGCTTAACGATGCGTTGATGGACGAATTGGGCGCCGCGCTGCGCGAGTTCGATGCTGACGACGCGATCGGTGCGATCGTGGTGACGGGCAGCGAAAAGGCGTTCGCAGCCGGTGCCGACATCGGCATGATGTCCACCTATACCTACATGGATGTCTACAAGGGTGACTACATCACTCGCAACTGGGAAACGGTTCGCTCCATCCGCAAGCCGATCATTGCGGCGGTGGCCGGCTTCGCGCTCGGCGGTGGCTGCGAATTGGCGATGATGTGCGACATCATTTTTGCCGCCGACACGGCAAAGTTCGGTCAGCCGGAAATCAAACTGGGCATCATGCCGGGCGCCGGGGGTACACAACGTCTGCCGCGGGCCGTCTCCAAGGCGAAGGCAATGGATCTCTGCCTGACCGCGCGTTTCATGGATGCCGCCGAAGCCGAGCGCGCTGGTTTGGTATCGCGTGTTATTCCGGCTGCTGCCCTGGTCGACGAGGCGATAGCAGCGGCTGCCACGATCGCTGAATTCCCGTTGCCAGCCGTGATGATGGTGAAGGAATCTGTCAACCGCGCCTACGAAACAACGCTTGCGGAAGGCGTGCATTTCGAGCGCCGCCTGTTCCATTCGCTCTTTGCTACTGAAGATCAGAAGGAAGGCATGGCTGCGTTCGTGGAGAAGCGCAAACCGGTTTTCAAGCATCGTTAATATGCTTGTCAAAATAGTGCTTGCAAGGCGCTGGCCGGCTCGCTAGAATCTCGCTCTTTCGTGCTTCGGACAACGGAGCGCGGGAGGCGGGAGAGCCAGTAGTGGCAAGGCTTTCAGCGGAGTGGGCGGGTTGAGAAAGTTAGAAAAACCTGTTGACGACGTAGTGAAC